>DMST01000201.1:29713-30934 GCA_003454975.1 Cytophagales bacterium
GGGCACAACTCTCAACGGCTTCTATGCCCAGCGATTTGGAGCTGTTGGTGTTTCCCTATTTGCCTCAGCCAACCGCCAGCAGGCCTACGACCCCAACGAAGATAGCTTTAGCGATCTGCCACAGATCCGTAGCCTGACCGTAAACCCTTCGCTGTTTTTCTACCTGAAGGACAACAGCCTGATCCGGGTAACGCTAAACGGCACGGTAGAAAACCGGCGCGGTGGCGATATGAACCAGATCAGTGAGCGGCCCAACGGGGTGCATACTTTTGTGGAAGAAAACGCTACGGATCGGTTCAACTACCAGCTGAGCTACCAAAAGCCCTTTGCAAACGGCATGCAGCTTAACGTACGTCATAGCCTCACGTACTTTGATCGGGGCATAACTACAACGGATTTTAGCTTCCAGGGGGAGCAGTATTCCACTTTTAGCGAGGCCAATTTTCAATTTGGGAAGGAGAGCTTCCGATGGACGGTGGGCGTGAACGGGTATACGGACACGTTCAACGAGTTTGATGTCGATTCGCTACGGCGTGACTATACCATCAACACTTTGGGCGTATTTGCTCAAAACACTTGGGACATCAACCCTCGATGGGCTTTGGAAAGTGGCCTTCGCGTGGAATATGACCCCAACTACGGAGAATTTATACTGCCCCGGGTGGCACTGTTGAGTCGAATTAACGAACAATGGACTGCCCGACTGAGTGGCGGGGCTGGCTACAAACAGCCCACGCTCTTTACTGAAGAAGCTGAGAATCTCATTTTTCGAGGCATTGAACCGCTTTTTCGCAACGGTTTCCTAGCCCCTGAACGGTCCTGGGGAGGCAATCTGGACGTAAACTACCAAACCGCCTGGGGTGATGACTGGACTTTCTCAGTCAACCAGCTGTTTTTCTACACCTGGCTGACCAAACCGCTGGTATTGCAACCCTATGGTGGGGCCGATTCTTTTGTGTTTGTAAATGCGGAGGGTCCGCTAACCAGTAACGGTACGGAGACCAATGTAAAACTGACGTATAAGGATTTCAAGCTGTTTGCCAACTACGCCTTTGCCAATACTCTGCAACGGTACCGTGAAGTTCAACTGCAAAGTCCGTTGACTCCCCGGCATCGCATGGGGTCGGTGCTGATGTGGGAGGCACACGGTAAGGGACGGATAGGCCTGGAGGCATACTACACCGGCGAGCAGCGGTTGGAGGACGGCACGGCCACCCAGCC
>DMST01000201.1:30985-32175 GCA_003454975.1 Cytophagales bacterium
GATGGCGATGCGCAAGTGGAAGTTTATGAGTTTCTACATCAACTTTGAAAATTTCACCGATACGCGTCAGCACCGCCTGGAGGCATTCGACATCAACCAACACCTGCAACCCCATGCTGCCCAGATCTGGGCTCCCCTCGATGGCCGGATCATCAATGCAGGGGTTATTCTTGATCTTTAATGCACAGCAAGCAAAAGGGAGTGGGAAGGGAGTAGAATTATTGCTCCCTTCTCAATTCTAATTTCCGATTCTCGACATCAACCCTATTCGCAGCGATTAAAATTGTACCTTACTGACAATACTATTTAGGCAAAGGTGAAGCGAATTCACTCGACTACTTAAATATGGTGTTTGATGCCATCGTCATTGGGGTAGGCTCTATGGGAGCAGCTACCTGTTATCAGTTGGCCAAACGGGGCCAGCGTGTATTGGGCTTGGAGCAATTTGGCATTGTGCATGACGAAGGGTCGCATACCGGCCAGAGCCGGATAATTCGTAAAGCCTATTTTGAACACCCAGACTATGTGCCTCTACTGGAATCTGCCTATGCCGGTTGGCAGACACTGGAAGAAGAAAGCGGCACCCAACTGTACTGGCCTGTGGGCTTGGCCTACTTTGGTGAGCCCGGTAATCCAGTCCTAGTAGAAGCCCAATCATCCGCCCAGGCGTACCAGCTACCACTAGAACGGAAACCACCCTCCTACTTCCCCTCCTTCCAATTGCCTACCGACTGGGAATGCTGGCTGGAACCTGAGGCTGGTTACCTAAGTCCCGAGCTAGCCATCCGCGCGTTTGCCCAAATGGCCCAGCACCACGGTGCTGAAATTAGGACGCAACAACGAGTGATGGACTTAGAAGTGGCGGGCACAGAGGTAGTTGTACGCACTGAGCAAGAGGAATTCAAAGCTCGTAAGTTGGTGATTACAGCTGGGGCCTTTATCAAGGATTTGGTCAACCTTTCGGTTCCGCTCCAAGTGACACGCCAATACCTAGCCTGGACAGAGACTGACCCATTCGGCACCCCCGAAGCTCCCTGCTGGGTTATTGCCGAACCCGGAACGCCGGGTATCTACTACGGTTTCCCCCAGACGGAGCACCTACCGGGACCTCGTGGCATGAAGTTCGGCCACCACCGTCCTGGCGACGAATGGATCCCCCACCTACCCGACGGCATCCCCGCCGAAACGAA
>DMST01000201.1:32198-33485 GCA_003454975.1 Cytophagales bacterium
GGTGCTAAACGGTGTACTGGACCGCTACTTCCATAGAGACCTAACTATTGGAGAGTGGGCTACTTGCAAGTACACCTACTCCGAGGATGAACACTTTATACTGGACTTCCTGCCTGAGTATAACCAGCAAGTAATCGTAGCGACCGGCTTTAGCGGGCACGGCTTTAAGTTTGTGCCCGTAATTGGGGAGATT
The DNA here is from genome assembly GCA_003454975.1 of Cytophagales bacterium. Taxonomy (GTDB): domain Bacteria; phylum Bacteroidota; class Bacteroidia; order Cytophagales; family Cyclobacteriaceae; genus DMST01. Next base: position 32,392 of record DMST01000201.1, read on the forward strand.
CTGGCGGATTTGGTGCAAAAGGAAAGCACCGAGCACCCAGCTGGGTTTCTGGGTTTGGGCAGATTTTCTCGCTGAGAAGACGGGTGGTCCTTGCCTGTGTAGGGTTGACAGGCTAGTTTTTGCAAGGAAACGGAATCACCTTGAAAGCTTAAGAAACAATTATCCTTGTGAGCCAACCATTCCCAAGGCAGGTAGATAGGTTGTCAGCTTATCTGGAAGACAAGAGCTTAAATTCTACGCTATATCTAGTGCTAAGCACAGTGTTCACGCCCTCCTTTTTGAGTAATTTCCACCAAATTTCTCCCTTTCTCAAATTTTCTCTTCATCCTCCTGTGACTTTTATCGGCTTCTTGCAACACCTACGTAGAAATGCTTGAATTTTGATTCTTTGGTCTACTGAAAAATGATGAGTAACTTATCTTAAACAGGCTAGTAACTCATCTGGGTCTCAATACCATACAGGGTAGTATAGATTTTTAATAATCTATAAACCCGTCACTTTGGACTCCATTGTGCAAAATCAAGGGACAGGATTTAGCATTTCAAAACTTTCATTCGGAAGAATATAATTCTAATTTAACTGCAGTTCCAGACTTTTTATTTGGCTGATTAGCCAAAGGGTCAGAGTGCAGAAAGTAGAGTTTACTCTTCTCGTCCCAATTCTTTTATTCACATGGAACACAGCACGTTAACGAGTACATCTTCTTCATTGGCCTTGGCCAATTACACCATCCTAGAGCCCATTGGTGAGGGCGGCTACGGAACCGTATATAAAGCCCAGCAATTGAACACGGGCCGCATGGTGGCGATTAAGCGCTTAAAGTCCCGTGATGATATTGATGCCGCTACCAAAGCCAAGCAGATTGCCCGGTTTGATCGAGAAACCCAACTGGTAGCGGAGCTCAATCACCCGCATATTGTGCAACTATTAGATAAAGGTTTTGACGAGTATCAATTACCCTTCGCGGTCTTTGAATACGTAGAGGGCGAGACCCTCAAAAGCTACCTGTTAGACAAAGGTGGCCTTTCGGCTTCGGAGATGGCGCCTTTGATGAGCCAGTTGCTCGACGCCCTGGTCACGGCTCACGAGGCGG
>DMST01000201.1:33551-33805 GCA_003454975.1 Cytophagales bacterium
GAAGCCGCAAAATATTATGGTGACCCAAACGGGTGCCAAGCCCTACATCAAAGTGCTCGACTTTGGTATCGCGGCCTTCACCCAAGAGTTCCGTACGGCCGACAATCGTACCCTCACCTTTACCAAAGACGTGGTGGGTACCCCTACCTACAGTGCGCCCGAACAACTTCGTGGGGAATCCCCCACGCCTAAGTCGGATTTGTACGCCTGGGGGCTTATTCTGTTAGAGTGCCTGATTGGCGTACCCGTGATGG
>DMST01000201.1:33861-34378 GCA_003454975.1 Cytophagales bacterium
ACCCTTACCCCCGGTTATCCTGGATCATCCTTTGGGCCTGCTGATGCGCCGGGTGCTGGAAAAGAACCCCCGCAACCGCATTTCCGATGCCCCCTCCTTGCTCAAGGAATTTGAAGCGATCAACTTCAATACCCTAGCGGGTTCCATCCAGTCCGCTACCCATACAGTGTCAATAGCCTCGGAGGAAGAAGGTACGGTAGATAATATGCTGGGATTTCAGGCGGCCATTGCTACCCGCAAGCAAATCACCGTGCTGTGTTTGCAATTGCAGCTACAGGTAGTAGGAGAGGAGCCCATTGAGTTGGAAGTATTAGATGCGCTACAAAAGGACCAGTTGCAGCTCTGTAAAGATACCGTCCAGCGGTATGGGGGTACGGTCTCCGAACCCTTTATGAATCATGTAGCCGTCTACTTTGGCTACCCCGAAAGTACCGATACCGATGCCCGCCGGGCCGGTAAGGCGGCCTTGGAGCTGCAAAAGGAAGTGGCCGAACGTAGCACTTTCTTGCAAGAGTCA
>DMST01000201.1:34449-45120 GCA_003454975.1 Cytophagales bacterium
GCCCCTGCGCTTGGGCCTACACTCAGGGGCTATACTGGCCCAGGAGGGGCAACTGCCCCAGGGAGCCGTGCCTATGATTGCCTTTGAGTTGGTCCAACAAGCTACTGAAGGCAGCGTACAGCTGAGCGAGAATAGCCAGCGACTATTGGCTCCCTTCTTCGATACCGAGCCCGAGGGCGTATTGTCCTCCCTACAGGCAGCCCAAGAACTGACTACCCATACCCTCACCGCGGAGCGGGAGAGTGAAACAGGCACGGCCCTGCGCCCATGGTCGGCCGATCGACCTATGGTAGGCCGCGATGAGGAGAAAACCGAAGCCTTAACGGCTTGGGGAAAGGCCCAAACGGAAGGGCAGGCCCTGATTCTACACGGCCAAGCAGGCATTGGCAAGTCCAAGCTGACCCACGAGGTAAAGCAAGCGGTACGCGCCCAGGGTGCCTTGGTGCGGGAGTGCCGCTGCCTACCCGAGCATCAGAATAATGCCTTGTTTCCCTTCTTGACCATGCTACAGCATCATTGGGGCATAGCCAGTACACGTACCGATGAAGAAGCACAGGAAAAGCTGGCAGTCGGATTGAAAGCAGCAGGCGAGGAGGTAAGCACCCTGCTCCCGCTCTTTGCTTCTTGGCTCAATATTAAATTTCAGGAGCAACACTATACTCAGCTTACCCAAACACCGGAAGAGCAAAAAGCATTGCTGTTTGGAGCCTTGCAGCGCATTTTATCTACCCTGGATGCAAACAATCCCTTCCTGCTGGTCTTAGAAGACTTGCATTGGCTAGACCCTACTAGTACGGAGTTTGTGACGCAGCTCCTCGCTCAGCTCAAAGGCCACCGCCTTTTGCTACTCATGACCACGCGGCCTAATTTTACGAATCCGTGGGCGGGTGACTTGTATGAGCAGATCAATCTGGAAACCTTGCCTGAGGAAGCGGTAGGATTTCTGGTGCGGGCCACCCTAAGTGCTGATTCGGTAGAGGACCAAGCCATTGCCTATATATTGGACCGCACCGATGGTATTCCCCTTTTTGTGGAAGAGATGACCAGCATGCTCAAGGAGAGTAAGTACCTGATTGAAGAGCGTGAAGTATACAAGCTGGTAGACAATATAGAAGACCAATCTGTACCCAGTACACTAGCTGATTTACTCAATGCCCGTTTGGACCGTATGGCCTCAGCCAAAGAAACCGCGCAACTAGCGGCGGCCATTGGTCGCGAGTTTGATTATGAGCTGCTCCTAAAAGCTTCTCAGAAAAATGAGGATAAGGTACTGGCGGATTTAGATCAGCTCACCAAGGCAGATTTGGTCTACCGACAGAAGAGCGGTCAGGGAGCGAACTACATTTTCCGCCATGCCCTCATCCGCGATGCCGCCTATGACGGCATGGTCACCGCCCATCGGCAATCCATCCATGAGAACTTGGGGAAAACTATAGAAACCCATTTCCCAGAGATGCTGGAAAACACCCCTATGGAACCCGCAAGGCATTATGCAGGTGCCAACAATCATGAAAAAGCGGTGCAATTGGGAACTTCCGCGTTGGATAAACAAATCAATATCTCCGGCAATTTGGAGGCTATTGGCATTACCAATCAGGTAAGAAACTGGATAGAATGCATCCCAGACGAAGTAGTCTCTACAGAAAAAAAATTGATTGTAAATACCAAGGTCATGCCTGCTGTCATGACTATTAATGGATATGGCGACAATTCTCTGGAAAAGTTAGTCGAGGAGAATGAGCAATACATGAAGCAATTGAAAAAACAAAAGGGTTTTGAGGAATCCGAACTAGAAGATCATTCCCTCAAAACCCAATGGACAAAGTTTCAAAAGGAACATTGGACATCTAATGGTGCAGAGGCCGAAAAAATTGGGACGGAATCTTTGGCCCAAGCCATACAGGCCTACCAAGAAGCCTCAGAAAAGAAGGAATACCAGCGGGCAGAAAGGTTGAAAGTATTCATGATGGCCCTCCGCAACATGTTAGGCCAACGCGTATGGTTTAATGGAAGCCCAGAAGGTGCCATACAGCTACACGAAGGGGCCTACCGGTTGTACGATGACGGCAAAGATGTGGAGCCTATGAGGGCCTATGGTGTAGACGGGAAAGTGCAATACTACGTCATGGCCTCGGTACCCTATATGACCATGGGAATGCCCCACAAAGCCATGAGAATGGTAAATGATGCCTTGGCTTATGCAAAAAAGATAGACCATGCTCCTAGCACCACCTTTGCCTATATCCATTGGATACTAGTGTATTATAAAATGGGAGACCTCGAGGCTGTTATAAATAAATCAGAGGAGTATTTTCAATTATGGGTAGGCAAACCAGGAGAACCATTTGCAACCAATTTTATTAAAATGCTCTACTACTCAGCAATTGGGCAACCCGAGGAGTCTACTCGAATTATTGATATGATGGTGGACAGTGGGCAACCTAGTGCCATCTCTTGGTATATGCACTATGCATGTTGCTCTTATATGGAACTAGGGAAAACAGCATTGGAATCATCCAATCTCTTAGCTCAAAAGCATTTCAAAACCGCCTATGACTTAATTAAAAAATACTTAGATAAGGTAGTTGAAATAAAGGAATATGCAGGATTTCCATTTATATTTCTTACCATGGCCCGTACGATCCATTTTTACCCTGACGGAGAGGATAACCCAGTAGAAAGCATAAGCTACTTCTTAAATCAAGCTATATCCTACGCTAGTGAGCACAAGACTCGCTTGTATCAATTAGAAGCTTTGAATTTTTATTTGTGGAGGGTTCTCGAATATCCAGAACAGTATACCAATCAAGAAGTCGCGGAGGTAATAGATCGGATGGAACAGTTGATCCATGAAATGAAAGAGCACCCTGAAGTAGAGACAGACATCCCTTATCCACAATGGGAAAAAGCCATGGCCCTCATCAAAAGGGCTTACTATAAAGCAGCATAACATTCAAACCACACTACTTGTTCAAGATTATGGATACTATACTAAAAAAGTATTTCGACAAAACATTTCAAATTGAGGGAATTAGAAATCTTGATCAGTTCAAGTCTGATTTCGATGTCTTAAAAAAAGACAGTCCTAATTACAGGTTTATCAAACACCTAGTCTTGATTTCTCTTGATGTTTTTAAAGTAGAAGACAATGTCTACGCTTTACAGAACAAAATCATGATTGACCTCATGCAAAAAGAATTAAAGCAGACCTTAGCAGGGGACCTAAAAAGTTACAGCAAGACGGAGCCGGATACGGAGAAGATTATTTCCATTATAATAGGTTTGCTCGAACTATTTAAACCCTTTGGGTTATTAGATTTTCAAGCCATTGGCTACCTGCTAAGAAACGGAGGTAGTGTTGACTTAAATAGGCTCGACTACAATAGAAAGGAAGAAATCGAAGACCTAAGAAAGGAAGAAATCGAAGACCTAAGAAAGAAAGAAATCGAAGACCTAGATAATTGTTTGAAGGAGCTAAAAAAAGAGGACAATAGTAGTTCGGAAGCCTATAATCGCACACTAAATGAAAGCCTTGATCACATATTGAGAAAGTTTAGGTTACAAAAAATTGTCACCTGTGTTCACCTTCTTTCTACAAGCATGGGCTTAGACCATCTATACAGTTATGCTTTTTTTAAAGACAGCCCTACCCGCATTGCACTATATAGTCGAGGGGCACTCTTTTACCAAAAAGATGTATTTAAAGATGAGGAACATCAGCAGATGAATCGAGACAAAAGTAATATTAGTACTAGATCAATTAATACCTCTTCGATAGCCGAACTCATTCAATTTGTAGGAGATTATCGCAACCTCAGTAATGAGAAAAAGGTACAACTGAGTGGTCTGTATTACTGGCCAGGTATTGAAGCTGAGTTTCCTGAAAGGACGACACTGATGATCTCATACGATCAATTATACCCTACACTGTACGTCAGAAATACCATCACAGGGGAAACACTCAACGAACTATTCATTCAAGAAAATCCATATTCCATCAATATCACCTACAATGAGGAGGTTTTCACACCTGACGAGCAAGGCCAAAACAACCCTAAACTAAAGCAATTTGCGACTAGCCCAGCAGGTGGAAAGATCCAAGATGGCAACCACATGGTAAACTTTGCTCAGATCCCTAGAACTATACCTAAGGGGTTGAAAATCGAAAATGAGGTTGGCCTTTATGATTATTCAGATCTCTCTCTTTTTCTGAAACAATCAGACAATTATGAACTCGTGATTCAGATACCCTACACGCCGCCCTTTGCTGATATGCTATTGAACTTAAACTTCAGCAGTAGTAATAAAGGGGAAGCTTTGATTCTTAGCTCAACATAATTCTCCGTTTCTCCCACAGTGTTAATCTAACCCTTATCAGAATACTGGCTTTTGTCTTACAAGCCTAGGTTTATTATGCTTTATGAACAATCATGTATCAAATTATGAGCATACCCTTGGCGGTGGTGATGCTCTTTTACTCATTCTCCCTGGCAATGCGGTAGAACATATGCCCTTGGGGCCTTACTTACTACAAGCCGTAGCCAAGCAGCAGGGGTACAAAGTAGACGTCTGGCATTTGGATGCTTTGTTGGCCAAAAATCTCGGGCCTGAAGTATACCAATTGATCCAAAACAGCCAATCCAACGCATACTTTCAGTTGCTATGGGCACGGCTATTTGCACGTAGCGCCTTCGGGCTACCAGCCTTGGGACATGACCATCACCTGCTTTGGGATCAGGAGCAGGCTACCCACGGTCTAGTGCATGCCAATGTATACAACGATCAGATGGCCCCTTTCACAGAAACTCAACTGCTCACGCTGGAAGCCCAATGCTATACATGGGTACAAGATGTACTAGCAGAATATGTAATGAACCCGTATCCAGTGGTAGGAGCCGCCATTGGATATGAATGCCAATTACATGCAGGCATTAGCATCTTAAATGGCATCAAAGCCAAGGACCCTACCGTGACTACCATTATGGGTGGAGGATATTTTGATGATTATGGCCGTGAAGAAGGGGTACTCTCCTTGCCAATAGAGGTAGATCACCTCCTGGTGGGAGAAGCCGAGGATACCTTTATTCAGATTCTGGACGCTGTATCTGGAAAAGCTAAGCCACCTACTGAGCGGGTGATTCGGCATACAGAGGGTCGCTCTCTCAAAGGGCTCCCTCTGGCCGACTATGATGCCTATGCCAATCAGATCACCACTATCTTGGGCAAGGAGTACTTTGACACCCAAGTACAAGTGCTGTGGTATGAGTCAAATAGGGGATGTTGGTGGGGAGACAAGTCTCGCTGTACCTTTTGTTCTATTCCCGAAGCCATCTTCCGCCGAAAAGACACCAAACAGGTTGTCGCTGACCTGCAAGAGATTCAGAAGAAATACCCTGATAAGGTCGTACTCTTTGCTGATAATATCATTGTGGATGAGTTTACCGATGAGGTTTTGGCACTAGCTCCTGACTCGAACACCTTACCCAAAGTGGGTTTTCAGTTAAAAGTGGGAAAAACACTGGACTACGTAACAGGTCTACATAGGATCAATACCCGCTGGGCACTGCCCGGAGTAGAATCCTTCTCTACCTCACTACTCAAGCGCATGAAGAAAGGTACCAAAGGAAAAGACAATCTTTACTTTTTACGCAATGCTTGCAGCTATGGGATCGCCTTGCAATATCATTTACTGTGGGGATTTCCCGGCGATATACAACAGGAATACGATTACCTACTAGAACTCGCTCCCAAACTGAGTCATTTACAACCAGTGGCCTTCTTCACCTATGCACTTATAGGCCGCGGATCTCCTCTTTTTGAGCATGCAGAATCATTAGGCGTACAGGACAAACAAGCTTGGCAAGCTTATCATGCTGTATACCCCACGGATGCCGATATTTTTCGGCTTACCCACTATTTCAAGGGAGTATTCACATCAGCAGCTTACGAACAACCTGAATTGATCGCTGCTATTGGCAAAGTACTGCAAGACTGGAAAGACCATTATCACAAAAGCTACTTGCAGATAAAACCTTTGGGTACTGAATATGTCATCCATGACTGTAGAGCTACCACAAATTATCTACCCGTACACCACCCTATTGATGAAGTGCGCGCCAAGAAAGTAATGACATTGGCCCATCATGATACCATGGATGTACATCAACAATGGGCACTGCAACGGAATTTGGGGGTCGTCATGGATGACTATTATGTACCCCTTGTCACCGCAGAGGGACCACTACTCGAGCATTTAGATCATCACGCCAGTTGGCATCAACAGGGTCAGCCCATGATGCCCACCGCATAAAGAACTCTGACACATGGATGCCACTACCCTCAAACATGAGATAAAAGATCTTATTAGGGAAGGAGATGCGCTCATTCTCATCCCACCCGGTAATGCACTAGATTGTATTCCCTTAGGGGCTTATACACTTCAAGCTGTTGCCTTACAAAAAGGATTCAAGGTAGACATTCTACATTTAGATTTATTGCTATCTAAGTGGATCGGCATAGACCAATATGTTGCCGTGCAGGAAACGGTGATGAATGCCTACTATCAGCTGCTCATGGAGCGGCTTTTTGCACGCAGTGCTTTTGACCTCCCCCCCTTGGGACACCACCACAAGGCTCTCAAGGACCAAGCATTAGCTACTCATGGACTAACTAACACCAATTCGTTTAATGACAAAGCAACGCAGGAGAATATTGATCAACTTTTAGCACTTGAAGCCCAATGTTTTACATTCATTGAAGTAGTAGCAGAAGCGCTGTCCAAGATATCTTATCCAATAGTGGGTGCTGCCATCATTTATGAGAATCAACTGTTACCTAGTCTCGCCTTGTACCGACGTCTCAAACAGCAAAGTAAGGATGCAATCAAACTCGTACTAGGAGGAGCTTATTTTTATGAAAAAGGCAGAGAGGAAGGAGTACTATCTATCCCAGAAGTAGCCACCTATGTAGATCATCTTTTTGTGGGAGAGGCCGAAGCTTCCTTTTTGACCTTACTAGCAAAAAAAAAGGCACTGCCTCAAGCAGTAATGCCCCAACAAGGCATGACCTTCCAGGAAGTACCCTCAGCAAACTATGGGGCCTATGCCCGACAAGTACAACACATCATGGGAGAAACATTCTTCCGAGAAAAAATCAGAATCTTCTGGTATGAATCTAACCGGGGATGTTGGTGGGCTGATCGTTCCCATTGCGCTTTCTGCTCTATACCACAAGGTTCTTTTCGAAGGAAGTCTACCCACCTAGTCAAGGAAGAGCTGATGCACTGGCAAGCGGAGTTCCCTGAGAAAGTTTTTCTGTTTACGGATAACATAATGGCTGAAGAATTTCCTGCAGAATACGAGGCCTGCTTTAAGGAGCATGAATCACGTCCTCAGGTAGGTTTTCAACTCAAGGTGAGTAAAGATCTGGCTAAAGTATCTGATCTCCATCAAATCAACACCCGTTGGGTAATGCCTGGCATAGAATCCTTTTCTACATCATTACTCAAACGAATGAAGAAAGGAACTACTGGAAAACACAACCTATACTTTTTGCGCAATGCACTCTCTTATAAAATCAGCGTGCAGTATTTGCTCTTGTGGGGATTTCCTGGTGATCAAAAAGCCGAATATGAATATCTTTTGAAGCTTATCCCGATAATTTGTCACCTACGCAACCCCGATTATTTCACCTATGCGCTGGTCGGAAAGGGAGCCCCGATGTATCATGAGATTGCTGCCATTCCTGGCAGTAACCTACGTCCTTGGAAAGCATATGAGATGATTTTCCCAGAAGGATCGGATATACGAAAGCTCGCCCATTTTTTCACCAGTTCATTCCCCTCCATGGCTTATGAACACCCCGAATTGATGCAGCAAATTGCTGACCAATTGTCTGCCTGGAAAGAAGTATACTTAGAAGCACAACTAGACCTACAAAAAGTAGGGGACGGGGTTTACCTCCTTTCTGATTGCCGGTTGGTGAACAATATGAAAAGACAGACCACTTTACTCACAGAAGCTCAAGCCTCTGCACTCATGACCCTTTGCCGAGAAGTGGACATGAATGTGCACCAACAATGGGGCCTGGAACGCAACCTAGGGGTAATGCTAGACGGCTGGTTTGTGCCTATCATTACCGCAGCACCCGAATTGGTAGAACAGCTGGATAAGAGTTACAATAATTCATATTTAAAATCCGATGGGGCCCATGAAAACATTTAGACACCTGACTTCCCTCCCCTTTTAGAAAAGAGAGGACAATAAGGAGTCCGATCCTATTGGATTTTCCACGTGTTAACATGTGTACGCCGACTCACGAATTTCAGTTTAATTTTTTAGTCCCTTGTGACTTATCCAATGTTGCTGCAACTACACAGTAGAAGTGCGTGCTTAAGCACGGATTTTTACTCATGGAGAGCGAGATTATCCTTTCAAGCACATAAAAATCAAAAAATATGCAAAAAACCATAATAATAACTGGAGGAAACAGGGGCCTAGGGCTTGAAACTGCCAAACAACTATCTGACCAAGGCTACCGTTTGATATTGGGCATTCGAAAGGAATCCGAACTGGAAGCTACGGCTGCCACGTTCAAGGAAAATGGCACCCCTGTGCTTTGCTACCAACTGGACCTGAGTAGCAGCAACTCCATTAACGACTTCGTGGCCTTCGTACAAAAGGAGGTTGGAGGGATTGACGGCCTGATCAACAATGCTGGTGTGTTATTGGATGCGGACAGTCCCGATTTTATCAACACCACCCAAAAAATCAGCGATAACACGCTACGCAAAACCTTTGACATCAACTTCTTTGGTACCATAGAACTCACCAATAAGTTGATACCTGCTTTTACCAAGAATAGCCTCATTCTCAATATCTCCAGCATCTTGGGGTCCAACCAATTTCAGGCCGATGCAGCATCTCCGATTTATGAGGTGAAGACCTTTGGGTATAATGCCAGTAAGGCGGCGCTGAACTCCTATACGATACACTTGGCACATGCCTTGGCACCCATGGGTATCCGGGTCAACTCCGTTCACCCAGGATGGGTAAAAACGGATATGGGTGGGGAAAATGCTCCGCTTTCTACCCAGGAAGGAGCTAAAGCTATCGTAGAACAAGTTAGATTTGACCAGCCCTTAACTGGTAAGTTTGTGCATCAAGATGGCCAGTTTCCTTGGTAATACATGGCATTTTTATTCAGTACTATCTGCCGTGGGGTTTTCCTGGAGATACTTTGGAAGAGTATGCCTATCTGGTGGACCTGACACCCAAGATTAGCCATCTTCCGGCGGCACGCCGCTTAAATGGTGCCCAGATTGGGAAAGGGAGCCCTCTTTATCAGGAATCAAAAAATTTGGGGATTCAAAACCTAAAACCCTGGCGGGTATACCAAATGATATACCCTGAGACCGCCCGGGTGGAGCAGGTAGCGGAATACTTTTCAGGCCATTTCTCCTCCGAAATCTACGAGCAGCCAGAGCTAGTAGAACGGATTAGTGCGGTGTATCGCCCTTGGCAAACTGCCCATGGGAAATACACCCTGCGTATGGAAGATACCGGTGGTGGTTTATATACCATAACCGATTCTAGGATGCACCTGACCGAAGGGAGCAAAATAGAGATTGTGGAAGAGCAAGAAGCCATCGGCTTGATGACCATGGCTCCGTTGGGGGCACATCCGGTACATGAAAGCGCCATAGATCGAGATTTGGGAGTAGCCATGGAGGGATGGTTTGTGCCCATCATTACGGCCGAGCCGGAATTGCTACATCGGCTCGATAAAACGCGAGATAGAAAAGTCACCCACCAGTCCTTAGCTCTTACCTAACTGTCAGATTAACCATGCTGCTGAAAACATATAATCTACAGCGCTTTCGTGAATCGCCCTACTTTGCACGCTTATCATCACTACAGCAGGCACACTTTGATTTACTCACGCGGGTATTTCATTTCAAGACGAATCAATACGTGCTGGATCATCTGATCGATTGGGAAAACCTGGAGGATGATCCCCTATATCGGCTGAACTTCCTGCAGCCAGCAATGCTCCCCCAGCACGAATATGAATTGCTGAACCAGATGATGGGGCAGGGTTTGACTCCGCAGGAAGAAGCAGCGTATGTAGAGCAGCTCCGCCACCGGGTAACACCCGAGTTGAAACATCCCAAAAAGACGCTGCCCCAGCAAGAGGGGCAATGGATACGGGGTGTCTACCGTGCCTTTCGTACGCATGCCAGTCTGTTTCCCAGCCCTATGGGCATTACCTGCCATGCCTATTGCTCCTACTGCTTCCGGTGGATTTTGTTCGATAACCACGAAGCACAGAAGCAAGCGACCTATCAGGACCCTCAGCACCCTATACCCTTCCTACGGGCCACGCCCGAGGTTTCCGATGTGCTATTTACCGGAGCAGATCCGCTGGTGTTATCGGCGCAAAAGCTCAAGTCCTACATCGACCCGGTGCTGGAAGTGGATACGGTACAGAACATTCGGATCAGCTCCAAGGCCTTAGCGTGGTGGCCCTATCGCTTCACTACCGACAAGGACGCCGACGATCTCTTGCGTCTCTTTGAGTATATCATCGCCCGAGGGCGGCACCTGAACTTTTGTGCGCACTTTACGCACGTACGCGAACTGGAGAATCCGGTCGTGGCAGAGGCGATTCGCC
>DMST01000529.1:0-286 GCA_003454975.1 Cytophagales bacterium
TAGGGGCCGCAGCACCGGCCTGGGTAGCCGATTCCAGGATCAGGGCCCCCATCAGTATGCCCAACCACAGGATAATCAAGGGTATCTTTTTCATTTCACATCGGGGTTTGATTACGATGTAAAATTGGGGCGGGAAATGGCCCTAAGCTTGACCCTACCGGCCAATGCTTTGACACTTTGAGCCAAAGCGCTGGGGTGGCTCTTCTTACTGAGGCTGGGGGGCCTTATCAAGGCTCAAATCATGATCAGCAACGAATTTTTCTGCGTGAGGGACGCAAGGCATTGT
>DMST01000529.1:397-3075 GCA_003454975.1 Cytophagales bacterium
AGCCACCCAAAGGAGAGCGAGTGCTGACGGCCCGGCCCCTTACGGTACCCTGAGGCTCCCGCAGGGAGAAACCTGAAAGGGTACAGTAAAGGGGACACGCCCAACTTATTATTGCTTGTGTTTATTGCTTGTGTAGCAGTCGGCTGGCTTGGCCGGTGGGCCAGGAAACCTGGAGCACGTAGGTACCCTTAGGCAGATCACTCAACTCCAAGACGCCTTTCGGGCCGGGGTTGGCTTGCTCATGCACGGTTTGGCCGTGTAGGCTCACTAGTTGTAGGGTATGCTCTACGCCGGTCAGTTCTTGTGCCAGAGTGTACTGGGCCCGGTTTTGCACGGGATTGGGGTATAGCTGTATGGCCTCCGAATTCGATAACTGAGGGAGGCTGGTGTAGATGCAAGCACCCGGATCCAAGGCTTGGTAGGCGGCCTCCATCACTTCATCGCGGCCAGCCCGGAGGCCCGCTACCGTGGGGCGCACTTCCACATCGGGCACGATGCCCACCCGCTGGGTGGGGGTGAAGTCTGGGTAGTAGGTGCCGATGAATGAAGCTGTGGTATGGGTTTGTCCCGGTAGCAAGATGGGGGTACTGTTGGCATTGCCAGCGGCAGTGGTGCTGCCCACTTTTACACTGCCCGGATACTGCTCCAGGCTCATCACGGTATACTCTGCCTGGCCCAGGGTGTTTTCATCGAACACCAGGACCAACTGTCCGTCATAGGGATTGGGAGTGCCCTGCCCGATTATTTCTTCAGTCCAGGAAAAATGCCCGGCAAAGCGGAGGTTAGGAATGGTGAAGTTGCCGGAATGAAGGGGCTCCTGGTACAGGTAGTTGACCAAAGTCCAAAGGGTAGCATTGGGAGCATTGCGAACGTCAAATATAAGGCCATCCGTCCACTGAAAGGCTTGGAACATGGCTGGGATATCGTCCACGGCTAAGCGTCCTATATCAATGATGCCAACCCGGCAACCGTTGTATTCTTCCACCGCATAAGCAGGATCGTCGCTGAACGCTAGCAAATCGGCGTTGGTGCTATTCCTCACCAGCGATACACTTCTTTCCTGGGTGCCGTCCGACACGGTGAGCGAGAAACTTCCTTCTGGCCCCAGGAGTATATCTTCCGCCACAAAGCTTAGCTTCTTCACTTGGTTGGAGCCGTGTGCGTACGGAAGGTAATGGTCGATCCAATCGGCTATTGGTTGATCATCGATGGACACAATCACATCCCCTACCCTTACTTCCGTAACCCCAAACAGCACCTTGGAAATGACCAGACGGTTATCGATAAATCGGGCCTCAAAAGGCGGGGAGTTTCTCCCTTTCCAGTCCCAAAACGCGGCGCTGCTGTAGAAGCCATGGGAATCATCGATGGCAACGGTAAGCAGCGAAAAGGCTTGGTGGTAGGCCAATTCCTCTTCGGCCGATACTATGCCAGGCAGATACATGCGCAGGCTGGTATCCCAGTCCTGGTCCATGAGGTGCTTGTAAGGGAAGAAGTAATGGATGGTGTTCCAGTACCGGAACAAGGCCAATACCCGTTTGGGCTCGTCAGGAAACAACCGCTCTCTAAAATACGTGCTATCAATTTCAAAGTCGGCCGGGCCACGGTCAAATTGCTCTGACAAGAGTACGTGATCTTGCGGCCGGGCATTGTCCCACAGGTGCTGCAGGTTGGCCTGTACCTCGGTGGAAAAAACAGGATTCTCCATCCAGCTGAGGTCCCGGTTATTGTTGAGGCTATCAGGTACCTGTGGCTTGCTGTCAGGGAAATTGCCAGGGTCGCCTACGGCCGTAAGCCAGTCGAGCACTATGGCATTAAAGGCGTCATCATCTTCGGCCGCTTTCACCTGAGGAATGACTTCCAGAAGGGCGTTGTCCCAGTCTACATTGCCGTTGGCTACCTCCGGGTGAAAGAACTTCACGTGGCCCCAGGCCTTGCATAGGTAGAACAGCCGGTCATGGTAGACACTGTCGGCAGACTGGGCGGTGATGAAATGGGGTACTAAAAGGCATAGCAGACAGGCCCAATACTTAGTGGGAACTGGCGAAAGTATGTGCATAATGGATGAGTATGCGGGTTGTAGGAATATTAAATAATACTTGTAGTTCGTCTTCAAAACTACCCAAAATTACTGGATAGTTGAAGATGTACCCAACGGGTTTGTCGCTGGTGGACGCCTTTCCAAAAAGGGCATGACCCATCTTATTTCTGGGCCAGGGCTCTGGCTAATTGCCTGAAATTGAGCAAATAAAAATATTCTAGTAAGTGGTACGGCGGTTGATTGAGCTATCCTGGCAAGTATAGAGCCGGGCCTAAGCGCCCTTAGAAGTCTTCCCGTTACACGGGACCTCAGGGCGCTTAGCTGGGGAAAGGCTATTGCTTGTATAGCAAACGGCTGGCTTGGCCGGTAGGCGTAGCTACCCGCAGCACATAGATGCCGCTAGGCAACTCACTTAGCTCAAGAGTACCTTCCAGAGCAGGATTGGCTTCTTCATAAACGGCTTGCCCTTCCAGGTCCACAATTTGTAAAGTGAGCTCAGTATCTACCAGCTCTTGGGCCAAGGTATAGCGGGCCCGGTCCTTCACGGGGTTGGGGTATAGCTGAATGGCCTCAGAGTTCTCCAGTTCTGGCAGGCTGGTGTAGATGCAGGCGCCCGGATCCAGCGCCTGGTAGCCGG
>DMST01000202.1:0-176 GCA_003454975.1 Cytophagales bacterium
TGGCCACCACCCGGCACAGGACTCCCGTCTCCGTCCACTACCCGCACACCCAGCGCCGCCAGCGCGCCCAGGCCCGCATCTACCGTGGCACTGCCTCCCACACCCAGCCATATCTCCTTGGCCCCTTCTTCTATCGCCGCCATTATTAGTTGCCCCGTACCGTAGCTGCTGGCCCC
>DMST01000202.1:263-2770 GCA_003454975.1 Cytophagales bacterium
CCGGATGTATCAACCGCAACCCCGAAGCCTCCGCCATCTCCAATATGGCCAACCGCTCGTCGTTGATCCAGCCATAGCGGGCCGTCACCTCCCTACCCAGGGGGTCCTGCACCCGGGCCGATTTGAACGTACCACCCAAGCAGCGCGTAAGCACTTGTACGGTACCATCCCCACCATCGGCCAGCGGAAAAAGATGATAATCGGCCGGCAAGCCACTCCGCATCAGGCCCCGCCGGATGGCCTCCGCCGCAGGCATAGCCCGGGCACTGTGCTTCAGGGCATTGGGGGCAATCATCACTTGGGGGCGAGGGGGCGATTCAGTGCGCATAGGGGGTAGTGATTTTGAAGGAAGTTAGCACGTTATACAGAAAAATTTGCCTTATTGAACCATTAATTCCCGGAATCCTCGCTTACATGCAATCATATCGCTGGTCCGCAGTTTTTCTCCTCATTTTACTGGTTTCCCCCCGTTTGTTTGCCCAGGTTCAGCTCACTGAGGAAGAAGAGAAAGTATTGCTCAATGCGACTACGCCTGCACAAGACATGCTGGCCCAATATCCGGACACCACCCAGGTACGCCTGCTCAACCAGATGTTTGAGAAATACTACCCCAACCGGCCCGAGAAGGCCCTGGGGTTTGCTATCCTGGCGCTAGACATCGCCCGAACCATCGAGTACACCCTGGGCATTGCCAACTCACTCAACAACATTGGTGTAGTCAACAAAAACCGGGGCGCCTACGACAAAGCCCTGGAAGGCTACCTGGCTGCCCTCAAAATCTTCCGCGACCATGACGACCTACGGGGCGAAGCCAAAACCCTCAGCAACATTGGCAACATCTATAGCAGTCTAGAGGACATGGACAAAGCCCTGGACTTCTTTCAGCAGGCAGACACCCTCTTCTCCCAACTCCATGATACCATACGCCTTATCGGTTTATACAACAACCTGGGCAATGTATTCTTCATTCAGGGCAACCAAGAAGCTTCCTTAGATTACTACTACCGCGGACTTGAGTTATACAACGTCCTCGATAATATGGGCAAGGGCGGTACTCCCTTCAACCCCTACACCAACATTGGTCAGGTATACTTTGCCCGCGCCAACTATGACAGCGCCCTCTACTACTACACCCGCAGCTTGCTCATCGAGCGTAGTCAGAACCGGCTAGACGGTGAGGCCCTGGCTCTTACCAACATAGGAGTGGTGTACCGCACCGTAGGCAACCTGGAAAAATCATTGGAATTCCACAATCTCGCCCTCGAGATTGTACCTCAGCTAGAGGATAAGCGCACCCTCATTCAAGTATACCGGGGCTTAGTAGATGCACATTTTGCCCAGGGCGATATGTTCCTCACTTATTTCTACCTCAACCAGGAGAGCCGCATCAAAGACAGCCTCTACCAAGAGGAGGCCGACCGTATATTAGCCAACATAGAGCTCAATCGCCTGCTCGATCAGCAGGAGATTCAAATAGAACTCCTAGTAGCCGATAACAAATACAAGGACCTGAAAATCGACTTCAACCGCACCACCACCATTCTGCTGGTTTTGGTCATCTTTTCCTCCTTGGGGGTGGTATTGCTCTACTACTTGCGCTACCGCCAGAAGGCCCGCGACTCCAACACCCTTACCCAGCAGAATCGACAGATTCAGGAACAAAACCAGCTGATTGAACAAAAGAACAAGAGCATTTTAGAAGGGATGGAGTACGCCAAAAGTCTGCAGGACGCCGTCGTGCACAAACCCATCGAAAGCGGCCTGTTGGCTGAAGCCTTCGTCTTTCACCGACCCAAAGACATCGTAAGCGGTGACTTCTATTTCTTCTCCAAGGCCGGAGACTACGAGATACTGGCCGTAGCCGACTGCACCGGCCATGGGGTGGCCGGTTCCTTCATGACGGTCATCGGCAACGCCCTTCTCAACCAGATCGTGTTGGAATATGGCGTGACCGACCCCGCCAGAATCTTGCGGCAGCTGGACTACCAACTCATCACCATGCTCCAGCTCAAGTCTACCGAACTAGGCGAGCGCGGCATGGACATCAGCATCTGCCGGATAGACCCTCGCAACCGCGAAATCACCTTTGCCGGTGCCAAGCGCCCCCTCTTCTACTTCCAAAACGGAGAGCCCAAACTCATCAAGAGCAGTCGTTATTCCATTGGCGATGCCCAAACCAACAAGGAATTCAAGAACCACATGGTACCCTTCCGCGCCGGCGACACCTTCTACCTATACTCCGACGGCTATACCGATCAATTCGGTTCGCGTACCGACAAAAAATACATGCACCGCCGTTTTCGTGAGTTTCTCGGCACCCTCCAAAACCTGGATCTGGACCAGCAGCTTCGACGCCTGGGCGAAGAGATCGACGATTGGCAGGGCAAATACCAAGAGCAAACCGACGACATGCTCGTGGTCGGGGTTCGGTTCTAGTTTGTGCCTCTATTTCCTACCTTGGGGCGCACGCGGGGCATACCTACCCACAAATCCTCCCCCACATACCC
>DMST01000229.1:0-6222 GCA_003454975.1 Cytophagales bacterium
CCGGCGGGCGTGAATTGCAGCCGGTTGTGGGTGCGGTAAAATACCGGCGTACCCAACTGTGCCTCCAACTCTTTGAGCTGATGACTAAGCGCCGAGGGAGTCAGGTGCAATATTTCTGCCGCCTTCTGCAAAGAGCCTTCCTTCCCGATGGCATCAATAAGCCGTAGATGTTTTATTTCAATCATAACCGAATCTTTACCTGGGCAAGGTAGCCGGATGCGCTGGGCCTACTCCCCATTGGGTATTGAAATTACTTCAGGCGGCTATTGAAAGTTTTTGAAGAGAAACCACGAGGTAGGTAGCCTGGAGGCTTCTTGGAGTAGCAGAATCAAAAACTACCCTATTCTTGAGGTTTCTTGCTGAAAAAAACATCAAAATCATTTGGTCGTAATAGAATTCAGGAAGAAAAACCTCGTATTGAATAAATCATTTCTACGAAAGAAACAATCCATTATGATTCACATCATAATCTCACCCATTCTTGAATACTTCTAGTCCCACAATTATTTGCTGTAGATTTGTATGTTCAACTTCCATCCTAACTACTAATACTTTATCTAATTTTTCCCCATCCGACCTTCTAAATTCAAAAGCATAATCTGAATAAGTCTTTAAACCTTGAGGAGTCGTAATACAAGCATTTAAAACTGGGGAAGGAAAAATACTACTTACTGAGACATTGCCATTAAAACCGCTTTCACTCCGGTCATGGTTTATAGCGCTTTTGAATCTTAAATAGGCATCTTTACTGTAAAACAAACCTTCCAAATCACATAAGGCCACCTCGTCAAAGGAGGAGCTATAATCTATACAAACAATCCTTCTACCCAACTCTTTCTGAAACCCAGCCAAAAGCGAATCTAGCACTAATTTTCCAACTACAATTTGACCAGACACTAAACCACGAAAGCCATCTAGATCATGTTCCATCTTAATAATGAGATCCTGTTGGCGTCGATTTTCAGCTCTAAGTTGTGTTTGATTTTTGTTCAGTTCATTTAAGGAATAGATTTTACTCTCTACAGTCAATTCCAAACTAGCGCTATATTGAGACAAGTATGTTGAAATGGAATCTAAACTATCCGCCTTAACACCTAAAGATAACAGTCCTGTTTCTAGTAGTTCCAACTCATTTGCTAGAGAGTCTTCTAGGAAATCCATTGAATCTTTAATTGCAAGAAGACTCCTTTTTTGCACTTCAATATCATTTTGTAGTTTTACTTTATTGTAATTAAAAGACGGGACAAGTACCAGGGAAATATACATTCCTAAAATAGCAACAACTGCAGATACCTGATACCACCCTTGGCTCGATAACCCAAAGAGCCTTCTAGCCTCATGTCTGTTTTTTATCGCCTTAAACTCATTCTCAAGCTTAATCCCTTCAATTTCGACTTCAATCTTTTGACGCTCTAAAAATTCCTTACTGTCATTTGTCATGTTAGATTTGTTTGGCTCATTTTTTATTAGAGTAAATAACACTAATTATTGAAAAAGCCAATCTTTTGTAAAAAAAAGGATATGAGTCTCATTACTCCACAATAACTTCCTTACTGGAATCATGATTGAACTAGTCCTCCCTACAAGGAATTTTGTACCGTATGCAACCCTTCTTTTTCTACCTTGTCTTTACTGCGAATCCTGTAACCGTTGGAGGCACCTACCCTTAATTTGCACCAAGACCTGATCGACCGCTGTCTGGAAGGAGAGCGATCGGCGCAGTATGCTTTGTACAAAAAGTATGCGCGGGCTATGTACAATGTGGCCTTGCGGATAGTGGGGGATGCGGACGACGCCCAGGATGTGCTACAGGAGGCCTTTGTGCGGGCTTTTGATAAGCTGCATACGTACTCAGGAGTAAGCACCTTTGGGGCCTGGCTAAAGCGGATTGTAATAAACCAGGCGCTGACGCTGGTGAAGCAACGGAAAGGGGAAACGCCCTGGGACGATACAATGCCAGAACCGGTAGCTGAGGAGGCACCTAGCTGGCCAGAGGAGCACAAATATGCCGTAGAGCAAGTAAAACGGGCGGTAAAGGAATTACCGGACGGATTTAGGGCAGTGTTTTCGCTGTACCTCATGGAAGGATATGACCACCGGGAGATTGCGGAAATCCTGGGGATAACAGAGTCGACCTCAAAGTCGCAACTCAACCGAGCAAAAAAGAAAGTGATTGAACTATTGAAAGGGTATTCAGTGTATGGAACACACGGATAATTGGCAAGGCTACTTTGACCGCCACAAGGCGGAGATGGAAGAGGACCTGCCGGACATAGACGGGCTGTGGCGCGAGATGGAAGACCGGCTACCGCCCCCCAAAAAACAGCCCAAGCGACCCAGCTCTTTGCGTTACTGGGTAGCCGCCACTGTGCTATTGGCAGCTGCTTGTGTAGCCCTGCTGGTAGATCGGTACCAGGGTCCGGTAGAAACGGCCAACTTGCTTGACGTAGAAGAATCTCAGGTGGCAGACTTTTCCGGCACGGTGAGTCAGTTCACCCAGATGATCAATGCGCGCAAGACGCAACTGGCCTCGTATGCAGGTACCTCCGGCGTGCCGCTAGAGTCCTTCTACGTAGATCTGGCCCAGCTTTCGGCGCAGTTTGATGAGCTCAGCTATCGGCTAGAGGATACACAGGATCCGCGGGTGCTGCGGGCCATGATCTTTAACTTAGAACTACAACTGCAGTTGTTAAATCAGCAGGTAGAGATACTGGAAGCAGCCTATGAAACCCCTCAAATATAGTCTGCTGACAATGGCATGGCTCACTATGGCTTGGTCTCCGTACCACGCCAAAGTGACCAAAACCAAGACCTTCTCCCGCACCTACAACCGGGCAGCCATTGAGCTGCTGATGGTAGAGAACCAGCTAGGTAACGTGACGGTAGAAACCCACACCCTACCCGAGGTGAAGGTAGAGGTAGAAATGAGGGCTACCAAACGAGACGAACAAGCCGCGCTGCGGGTACTGGAGCAGATGAGTATTGAGGAGACACTGTCCGACAAGCTACTCACCCTCATCACGGATATCGGCGGTCAACTGAACAACCAGCCCGGGGAGTCCATCGCCATCAATTACCGCATTTGGCTACCCGCAAATCTGCCCGTGGATATCACCAACAGTTTGGGCAAACTAGAAGTGGGCGACCTCACCGCCGATGATGTTCGGTTGAGCATTGACCACGGGTCTTTCACCCTGGGCAAGTTGACGGGGCAGAATCTGGTACTGGAAGCCAGCTATGTGAATGGGGGTAAAATAGGACAGATTGCCCACGGCAGCCTGGAGCTGAACTACTGCCAGCACATGAACATCGCCCAACTGGGTCAGGTAACCCTGCAATTGGAAAGTTCTCCAATGACCATTGAGAAAGCTCAGGAAATATTGCTTGACCACGAATACCAAAACGTAACCATCAACCAGATACATATCCTACGGGGCGACTTGAGCTTCGGCCGACTCATGGTAGGCTCGCTTACCGGCGAACTGGAGCTCACCGGCAATCACGGTCTACAGGTAGAGGTGAAAGAGGTGGCCGCTACCGCCAAAGCCATTGATCTGGATTTGGATTATACACCTTGTACGCTCGTTTTTTCAAACCAAGCCCGCGGACAATTAGAAGCCACTACCCAAGGTGGGGCCTTTTCCTGGAAGGGAGACCAACTGGTCATGAAGCAAATTGGTACCGAGGGCATGCAAAAAATGTATAGCGGCACCCTAGGTGGCGGTGGCCCGCTTACAGTAGTATTAGAGACTACCCAAGGCTCACTTTCGCTTCAGACGAAATAACATGAAATAGTTTTTCCCTAGGTGTTACTGCACCTTTAGGACGTAAGCAAGGGTAAAGGACCGGGAGGTGGAAACAAAAAGCTGGTCCTAAACAAAATACCAAATAGACATCATGTAATTTCTCGATGAAAAGTTAATAACTCTTCATATTCAGGTGACTATTTGCTTATATTTAAAACATAATTACTAAACGCATTACCCCTGTAGAACCTAATGGCACTCCTGCTTGATTCAGAAGAGTTGGTATTTCATAGTACAGCAAGTACGCTGCACTTCTTGCCCGAGCAGAAGGCCCTCAAGATGTCATGGTTCGGAGATGTAGGCAAAGACGAATTCCAAGAAACGTACCGCAAGCTATTCCAAGAACTGCTTAATCAGAATACACACTTAGTACTCTCAGACGAACGAAATATGATGGCCCTCTCTACGAAAGGTAGAATGTGGTTGCTCACCAAGTTTGCAAAGCGGGACGGAAAAAAGGCTTTAACCAATATACAGAAGATTGCGGTCATCAAAGCACGCAGCGTATTCGCTGCCACCCTTACCAAGCTCATTTACAAGACCTTACACTCTCTTTCAGGTTTTGAATACGTGTACTTCGAGGACGAAGAGACGGCACTCGCTTGGTTGACTGGATAATTTCCCTTTCAGATTCCACCCCTAAGCCCCTATATTTCCCCTATGCGAATGTCCATTATTTGTATAGGGATTTTTCTGTTGGGTTGTACCCAAGAACCCAAGCAAGGGGTACGGGTAGCTACTGCTGCCAATGTACAGTTTGCCATGGAAAAACTGGCCGCTGACTTCGAAGAACAAACCGGGTATCCGGTAGAAATCATCCTGGGCAGTAGCGGTAAGTTGAAGACCCAAATAGAGCAAGGAGCCCCTTTTGATGTATTCCTATCTGCCGATGTAAGGTATCCTCAAGAATTACAAAGAAGTATCAATTATCTATACTCTCCCGAGACCTATGCCTTCGGAAAATTAGTACTGTGGGCTTACGATAGTACATTTACTTTATCCTTTGAAAAGCTCGTAACGCCCCAAATACATCACATAGCCCTGGCCAATCCCAAAACCGCTCCGTATGGCGAAGCGGCACAATTAGTTTTGCAGAATCTGGCACTTACCGAAACCTTGCAGGACAAACTGGTATACGGAGAAAGTATATCGCAGGTAAACCAATTCGTCCTCAGCCAATCGGCCGAGGTAGGCTTTACGGCACGCAGCGTAGTCACTAGCCCTCGGATGCAAACCACCGGACAATGGATACCCGTAGCGGACTCTCTGTATGTGCCCATTGCCCAGGCAGCACTGTTGCTCCAAAAAGACAGCCTGCAGGGCAAACCCGGTGCTAAGGCGTTCTACGACTACCTCTTTACCGAAAAAGCCCAATCCATCCTGGAGGAGTTTGGGTACCAAAGAGTAAGCCTCAATACAGAAAGCCCAGAGTAAACCAAGCCGGGGGTGTAGGGAAGCCAGTTCGCCATCGACTATTACTTGTTGATAACGCACCTTCAGTGCTTAAAATCCAACAAGAGCAGCAGTCACCAAAGCGGTGTTTCACCAACCTATCTGATTCCAAATCTTAATCCTATAGGGGGCCGTTTCATGAAAAGCCCCCCTACAGGATTTTTTTTCTCATGGATGGAAATCCAACCAGCAAAGCTTCCAACCTTTCGCCAAAACCACTAAGGCCTTTTCAGGTTCACTATTTCCTATGGGCTAAAACCATCGCACATATTAAGAACTTCCTTACTTTGCCGAGTGAACTCACTTACCGGAAACATTTTTCAGATTGATACCGAAGATCAGCTTTCGCTGGTACACGTAGACGTAGGCGGCTACATTTTCAAATCCATTCTGCTGGAAACGCCCAACACCGCCGACTACCTACGGGAGGGGCAGCGGGTACAGTTGCTCTTCAAAGAGACCGAGGTGGTACTGGGCAAGCCCGACGTAGAGAAGGTAGTGAGCATGCAAAACCGGGTACCCGGGCAGGTGGCCGAAATTAAGCGGGGAGCGCTCCTGAGTGAAGTGACCGTAAGTAGCGAAATAGGCGCGGTGCGCTCCATCATCACCACCGGTTCAGTAGACAAGCTAAACCTAAGCCCCGGCGAGGCAGTTACTGCCTTAATCAAAACCAACGAAATCATGCTGGCACCCTAATGGATTGGGCACCCCTCATACTCACCTTTCAGCTGGCCGCCCTCACCACCCTGTGCTTGCTCATCCTTGGTTTGCCCTTGGCCCTGGCGCTGGCCTACCGCAAGTTCCGGCTCAAGCCCGTGGTAGAGACCTTGGTCAGCATGCCCTTGGTTCTCCCTCCTACCGTGTTGGGCTTCTACATTTTACTGGCCTTCAGCCCACAAAATGGCCTGGGCGGGTGGCTCCGCGATACACTGGGCCTACAGCTCGTTTTCACCTTCGAGGGGCT
>DMST01000229.1:6270-7163 GCA_003454975.1 Cytophagales bacterium
GAGGGGCTCGTGCTGGCCTCCATCATCTACAGCCTGCCCTTTATGGTGCAGCCGCTGCAAGCGGGTTTTAGCCAAGTACCCGCCAGCCTGCGCGAGGCCGCCTACACCCTGGGGCGCTCCCGCTGGCAAACCCTATGGACCGTAGTCCTCCCCAACATGCGCCCCGCCTTGCTCACCGGCGCTGTCCTCTCCTTCGCCCACACCGTGGGCGAATTTGGCGTGGTACTCATGATTGGCGGCAACATCCCCGGCGAAACCAAAGTGGCCTCCATCGCCATCTACGACGAAGTAGAGTCCATGAACTACGGGGCCGCCAACCAATACTCGCTGGTACTGTTCGCCATCACCTTTGCCATACTGCTCACCGTGTACCTCGTGAATGGCGGGTACCTAAAACGCATGGTGAAATGATCCGGCTCAGCCTACAAACCACCCTGGAAGGCGCCGAAGGCCCATTCACCTGGCACGTAGCGGGCGATATCCCCAGCGGTCAGCTCCTCTCTGTACACGGCCCATCTGGTGCTGGCAAGACCACCCTGCTGCGCACCTTGGCCGGCCTTCTCAAGCCAGAGCAGGGCCGGATTCAGGTTGGCGAAACCGTCTGGTATGACCAGCGAAAGGGCATCTGGCTACCGCCCCAAAAGCGGAAGATCGGCTACCTCTTTCAGGACCTGGCCCTTTTCCCGCACCTATCCGTGATCGAGAATGTGCGGTTTGCCATGGAGAAGAGCCAGCCCAAGGCCTTTGCCGAGGAGCTTCTGGAAGCCGTGGGCCTCACCGCCATGGCCCAGCGCAAGCCCCAAACCCTCAGTGGTGGCCAGCAGCAGCGCGTAGCCCTGGCTCGGGCCCTCGCTCGCAAGCCCGACCTGCTCCTGCTAGACGAGCCTCTTTCG
>DMST01000228.1 GCA_003454975.1 Cytophagales bacterium
GTCCAAGTCGTCCGACCACTCGTCCCCCTTCTTTTCCAAGGAGGTTTTAACAAACCCTAAACCTACATCCCATGGAACTGCTGCCGCATACCCTAAACTGGTGCAAGGGCGAAATGATGGAAGCCCGTTACATCTTGGGCGTTGGTGTTACCTTGGTAATCATCAGCCTTTGCTTCCACTTGATTGGCACCACCCCCGCCTCCAAAGCCATGCTGTGGCCCCTTCTCGTGACGGGCATTTTGTTCGTGGGCGGAGCCAGCGGCATGCTCTACAAGAACAAGCAACGGCTGGCAGAGTACCCCAACGTGTATGAAGCGGACCCGGCGGCCTTTGTGCAGGCCAAAAAAGCCCGAGCGGATAACTTCATCGGTTGGTACCCCAGAACCCGCTTCATCATGATTGGGGTTGCCCTCTTGGGTATGGCACTCCCTTTTTTCTCTCAAAATCATGGGGTACGCAGCATCGGGCTGATCCTCATGTTGATCGCACTGGCTGCATTCGTAATCGATCATTTTTCGGAAGAGCGAGCGAATGTGTATTATGAGCACATCTTAGAAGCAGAGAAAAACACCTAAGCATGATTATCCGCAAGAATTACACCTTAGGGTCCATCCTGAGGTCTACTTCACACCACTTCGTATGGCTGATTCCTTGGGCCTCTACCGTCCCTTTACTTTACAATGTGGTCGGTTGGGACTGGCTTTCCATCCCTTGGCTACCCATGGCCGTGGTGGGTACGGCCGTGGCCTTCTACGTGGGTTTCAAAAACAATAGTGCTTACGAGCGCATGTGGGAAGCTCGCAAAATCTGGGGCGCCATCGTGAACAGCAGTCGCACCTGGGGCAGTTCCGTAAAGGGGTTCGTAACCAACCACTTTAGAGACCAAAAGGTATCGGATGAAGAGATCCATCAGGTTCGCAAACGGCTTATCTATCGGCACATAGGGTGGCTCTACACCCTACGTAAGCAGCTGCTGGTGGTGCAGCTATGGGAGCATGCCAACCAAAACGGCCCCGTGGGCACCTTGGCGGCCCGTCGTCAGGAACGCTTCGGTATCGGGCAGGTAGAAGAGGAAGCAGAAGCATCGGACCTGAAAAACTACGTGTCTGCGGAAGAACATACCACCCTTACCCAACGGAAGAACACGGCCACTCAACTGATAGACCGCCAAGCAGAAGACCTACGGGAGCTGCATAGTCAGGGGTTGATAGACGATTTCCGGCACATGGAGCTTCAGAAGATCCTCAACGACTTCTACGTACACCAAGGCAAATGTGAGCGGATCAAGAAGTTTCCCCTACCCCGGCAGTACTCCAATATGAGCTTCGTGTTCATCTGCATTTTCATCTTCCTGATGCCCTTTGGGCTCACCAATGAGTTTGCAGAACTGGGCCAATGGGGGCGCTGGCTCGCCATCCCGTTCACGGTACTGCTGAGCTGGGTATTTGTGATGATGGAGCTGGTGGGAGATTATAGCGAGAACCCCTTCCAGGGCATGGCGCACGACATCCCCATGCTATCGCTGAGCCGCACCATCGAGATTGACCTACGCGAGATGCTAGGCGAGACGGAACTGCCCGCACCTATTGAGGCCAAGGGCAATGTGCTGATGTGATTTGCTGATAAATTGGAAATAGAATAAGTCACCTTTCCAAATATCGATCGTTCAATAACTCCTGCCTAAAAATTTATAATAGAATAGATTCATAATCCAAATCTCGATAATCAAGTATTATTCTTTCATCATCGCCTATATTTAAGATTACAGTATAAGGGTAACGGTACGATTGAGCTAAAGGAGTGAAAACAACTCTAACTAAATCTTCAGCGTGATTCTTTGCATCATCTAATAGATTAGTTTCTAAGGCTTTAGATAAAAGTTTTCTCCTAGTTTCAGATAAGACTTGATTAATTTTATCTTTTGTAACATCTACAGCCCATCCTTCATCAACATTCTCCCATGAATAGCTCATTTCATGAGACAACACCTCTGGCTCAGGAAAATTCAAAATAATAGATTTTGTATAATGATCTATCTTCATTTCAAAACTGTTGACTAACTTAAAACCAGCCTTGGTAATAGATGTTGCATTCACATCTAAATCCGCATTTGAGGTAGTTTCAAGCCAAGTACCTTGAAATAAGGTAACCGAATAATCATATTCATAATACCCAGATTGTTTTACAAATGAAGTCCCCAAATCAAAGATCAAATCGCTAATTTGAGATTTTATCGTGTTCTGAGATACTTCATAATCCATTATTAAGGCCTGTCTTTTCAACTCTTGGACAAATTTTTGAGATAAAGGACCAGCAATACTCTTACACAATTCGGCTGTCCCAGTCTTAATTAGGCCCGAATTGATAGGTGCCTTAACTACTCCTGCAGTCAATAATGATGTAACATGACAAAAGCTTTTTGAGAAAACTTGATCAAGATTATTTATATTATCCAAGTATCTAGTTGAAAAAAAAGTCTGTTCAGTATTATTTGTAGTTCTTCGATTCAAATCGAATAGCAACTCATAATTTTCCTTATTGATACTTTCACTTGTTCCTCTGTAATGAGCGAGTATTTCTTGCTTTTGCTCGTCGGAAATCTCAAGTTCAGTAGCTAAAAATAAAATTAATTTTTCATTAATAGCATTCATGAAATCCCTGTACTGATAATAACTGCTATTATACTCACCAACTTTTGCCACTGAGTTCACGATGGTTACATAATTAACATTTGGCAAGAATTCATTTTCAATAGCCTTAATGAGACTATCTAACCTCATTAAATCACTGTACTTTGAAGAAAACCCTCGGTTGAATCCAATACTATCACCAAATTTAGTTCCTGTAAGAAAGCCATTTTGATTACCTTCTGAATAGCCATCTTCGAATCCTATGGATTGCCCTTGATCGTTACCAACACTATAAGTAACAAGAGCAATAGCAAAACATAGCATGAATATTAAAATACCCAATACAATACTCTTCTCTTTTGTAAGTGTAAAATTATCCATTTTAAGTAAATTCACCAATTTAGAAACGATCCAGATCCATTATTTGTTGTGAATAAGTGTATATATTTATGGCATGCTTTTATAGAGCTATCATTAATTCAAGCCTAATATTGAGATAGTAGTATAAAATGGAGGTGGCAAAGATCAGTCCAATAGACGTCAATCCCGTTCACGGTACTGCTGAGCTGGGTATTTGTGATGATGGAACTGGTGGGAGATTATAGCGAGAACCCCTTCCAGGGCATGGCGCACGACATCCCCATGCTATCGCTGAGCCG
>DMST01000226.1:0-362 GCA_003454975.1 Cytophagales bacterium
GCCGTGTTGGGGATGGCGGCTACGGTTACGGTAGCGGAAGCGGAAACACTGCCGTCAGTGACGGTTACCGTGTAGGTGCCCTCGGTTGAGGTGGAGAACAATCCGTTGGGTGCGTTGGCGCTCCACGTAGCGTTTACGGTAGTAGCACCACCGCAATCATCCACGCCAGTAGCCGCAAATTGCACACTCTGTCCGGGAGTAACCGATGCGGAACCGGGAGTCAGGGTGATAGAAGCCAATCCGGTAGGCGTACAAGGATCAGGAGATAGAGGCGTGGTGAAAATCAGGCCCGATACTTTCACCTCGTCAATCCAAATGTCGCCGCTCGTGCCGTCGCTCGCTTGCTTCTGCCACTGTAGTTT
>DMST01000226.1:415-1382 GCA_003454975.1 Cytophagales bacterium
TAGTTTGGTTACCTGCGCAGGATCAAAGCTGATGGCCGTTCCCCAGCCGCTCTGGCCTAGTGAGTTCCAAGGGATAATTACCTTGGTCCAGTCCGTGTGCGCTTCTACCGAAGCCAGGTAGTAGTCCTCGTCGGTGTTGGTTGCCAAAGGCACCTGAATCACACAAGCGTCACCCTTGTGGTAGAAGGAAATACCATTCGAACCTGTCAGGTCGAGGGCCGAGAAGTCTTCTTGCAGATCGAAACCGAAGCCCACGAAAGGATCGTAGGTGAGCGTACCTGCATTTACGGTATAGTCAATTTTAACGGCGTTGGCTGTACCTACGGCACCGCCAGCGGTCATAGGGAAGATGTCTTCTTCGGCTACCAAAGGCGTAATGATGGATGCCCCGCCGTTTGCGTTGTCATCGTAGCTATACCAGTCCGTATTCATGAGCGAAAGCTCGCCCAATTCGCTGTTGCTGATGAGGGTAGCTACCTCTGCGGTTACCGTAATGGTCACCGAGCTGCTAATGCCGCCCGAAGTGGCGGTAACGGTGTAGGTGCCGGGAGTAGAAGCGGAGAATACGCCACCGGGTGCGTTGGCCGACCAAGAGGGGGTAAAGCCTACCACGCCGCCGCACTCGTTCAGTCCGGTGGCGGTCAAAGTTACGGGCTCGTCGGTCTCTACCGAAGGGTTGCTGGGGTTGATGCTGATGGAAGCGAGTGCTGGATTAGCACAGGCTCCGTACTGGGGCCAGCCACCAATGATGCCTTTCACGAAGCTCCCGGAAGTGGTGAGCTCACCCGCACCCCAAGGCCCGGTGCTACTGGCGCCGGGATTCAGGGCAGAAGCACCCTCTACTTTGTCATTCACGGACCAGTTACAGTTGCTCAGGTTGTTGGCCTTCATCCAGGCCACCCAAGTGTCGGTAGAGCCAAAGTCCACGCCGCCGTCACCGTCGGCGTTTACGGTGCCCCACTCGGTC
>DMST01000226.1:1423-2997 GCA_003454975.1 Cytophagales bacterium
TGCCCCACTCGGTCACGAAGAGGGCCAGGCCTTGGCTCATGGCAAAGTCCCCTTTGCTCCGTAAATCAGCCCCGTGCGTACCCGCATAGAAGTGCAAGGTGTAGGCAATGTTCGTACCGCTCAGGGGGTTGTTCGCTGCATCGTCTACGCGCTGGGAATAGAAAGGCGTTCCCACCACAATGATGTTGTCCGGGTCGATGGCGCGAATCGCCGGAATCACCTGCTCTGCGTAGCTCTTGATCGTGCCCCAGGGAGTATTGATGGGCTCGTTGTAGATCTCATAGATCACGTTGGGATAGTTGCCGTACTTGGTCGCCATCTCCTGAAAGAAGGCAATCGCCTGGGGAGTATAGTCCTCCGCGTGGTGGCTGTGCCAGTCAATGATCACGTACATGTCGTTGGCAATAGCGGCGTCTACTACCGCCTCTACCTGGGCCTTGTTGGGCCCAGGGCTTTCCAGATAGCCTCCGCCATCTTCTACGCCCATCGCGGCGCGCACAATACCGGAATTCCAGTCGGTTTTAAGGTTGCCAACCGCCTGGCTGTTGTAGAAGCGCTCGGCGCCCCAGCCGTTGTTGCTCCAGAAGTAGCTCATGCCCGCAAAGCTGACGGGCTGCCCACTTTGGTTTACGATGGTGCTGCCACTGACGGAGAGGTTGCCGTTGGACGAGACCTGCCCGGGACTGGTGCCCCAGACCCCGCATAGCAATAGGGTAAGGAATAAAATTCGTTTCATGATGCTTAATGTCTTGTAATAGTGGATTTAGTAAGTAGGGTAGTTAGTGGTTTTGTAGAGGGCCGTTGCACGCAACGATTTCCTACAAAACTCCGAATGCAAACCGAAATAAATCGGTACCGTAGGCAGCACATGGGAATCCCGTTCCGACCAAAAAACGGTCGATTCCCACGGTTACAAATGATTGGAGTGATTGCGTCTAGTCCGGCAGGGACTAGCAAAAATGAACAAGCTTCAGGCTCATAATGAGAGCTATTTTACAAATTGGATATTCGATGTTGGTGAATTCAATCCCTCAGGGAAGCCCCGAGGGACTGAATAGAAAATTACAACTACGTTCGTCTACTATTGAAGATTATTGCTTGATAAAGCGAGTACTGTAAGACTGATTGTTGCCAGAGAATAACAAGAGATATACTCCGGGCTGTAGGTTCGAAACCGATAGGGTTTCGGTGCCCCGTCCGGCCAATGATTTCTCCATGACTTGCTGTCCGGTGAGGGTAACCACACTTACGCGGTCAAACTCTCCGGCTAAGCCCGCTACCGTAAGGACATCGCTGGCCGGGTTAGGGTATACGCTCAGCTCAGGAGCCGTCCAGTCGAAGTTCACCGCTTCTGCGCCTCCGCGGGCGGAGCTACAGCTGGTGATCTCAAACCAGTTAATGTTCCAGCCGCCACCCGTAGCGCCGATGCCGAAGTTTTGGTTGCCCGCAGGTAGGTTCACGGTGTGCGATACGGTGGTCCAGTTTTGCCAGCCGCCCGTGCTGGGTACGCTCATGCTGCCGTAGTTGGTGGTGCCCGAGTTGCCCTCGAAGTTGAACGAGCCACCGCCGTTCTG
>DMST01000226.1:3066-3555 GCA_003454975.1 Cytophagales bacterium
TGTAAGTGCCCGCGCTGGGGATGCTCACATCGTGGAAGGCCATCCAGTCTCCGGCATCAATGTAGCCTACGTTCTGGCCGCCCTCAGAGCAGTTCTCGGTTTGTACGCCACTCATGAAGGTGTAGTTCTCGGCCTCAATGCGGGCAATCACCTGACCGGAGCCTCCGCCCCCTCCGCCGCCATTTCCGGGGTCGCCCCCGTTCACTTGGGTGAAAGTGATGTAGTTTACATTGTAGCCCCCTGCAGGTACACCAATGGCGATGGCTTGCTGACCTGCCGCCAGGTTTACATTGTGGCTTATGGTAGTCCAGTTCTGCCAGCCTCCCGTAGAGGGCACATCAATAGTTCCCAGCACGGTAGCGCCTTCGTTTTGCTCCAGGCTGATGCTACCGCCGCCGCCCAGACTGGCTACCCGGTAGCTCACCTCGTATTCGCCGGCGGTTGCCAAGTCAATGTCGTACGACATCCAGTCTCCGGCGTCGATGTAGC
>DMST01000088.1:0-1829 GCA_003454975.1 Cytophagales bacterium
GCAAGATGACTCAGCCTTCCGGGAAGGCGCCCAGCAGAAACCCTTCCGTCCCGGTGCCGTCCGTCTGAGAAACCCATACATAGCGGGCATTGAGGCTCCAGGGATACTTGGTTACCATCCACTGCAGTTTGCCCATGCCTTCCGGCACAGGAAAGGGGCGGTAGGCAGATTGCCCTCGGGCCGAGGTATGGCAGGCGCAAATAAGCAGCAAGGTGAGAATGATAGTTCGTGTCATGATGCAAAAAGAAACTGCGCCCGGTAGGAACTCAGAAAGTGTAATTCCATCCGTACAAATATAGTAGGTCTTCGGGGTAGATGTGAAAGCATCAGTGGTATCCGCCGTAGGGTTGAGGATGGATTATTCTAAGCCGAATAGAAGTAGCAGGTCTTGAGGTCCCAAAATTGCCTACTTATTTATCTCTCTATGTTTCCCCTCGGGCGGAAAAACTGAAGTGGGGCCGTATCAAAAGCCAAATTAAAATTCGGGATGTCAACTATAATTCTGAAGGCATGATTCTTTTCCCTATTTCAGGGGAAGCAATCAAAATAATCGTTGGCTTCAAATACGCAATAAAACCTATTGATACGACCCCTGCCGAAGGCGAGGTGGTTTGAGCTTGGTCGGTGGCTAAAATACGGCCGACACGCCTTAGCCACTGCGAGGTGCGCAGCCACCGGATGAGGCGGAAACGTAGGAGGCTCCCAATGCTACAGGAGTTAGCGGCTGTAGCGTACCATTCCTTGCAGAAAAAGAGTGCCAGTGATACTAAGGCTTCTCTGAAAAGCCCGCCTAATTCGTGCGCATGATGATAAAGTTGGCAATCCACTGGAAGCCAAACACGCCGATGGCGAAAGCGCCGATGAGGGGCATGTACAGCTCTCCTTGCACAAGAGACATCACGATGGCGCCAAAGCCTATCAGGGCCAGGCCTATGGTGAGCAGCCGGATGGTGCGCTTGCCCTTGGCATTGCCCGCGCTGTTGAGCGTAGAAAGGGGGATCATCATCATGCCGCTGTAGATGGTGAGCATCAGCAGCAGGGCTACATCGGTGAGCAAAAAGCCCAGACCAGCCAGCAGGGCCACGGACATGGCTGCGCCCGTAAGGCGGGCCACCTGCCGGTCCTCTTTGCTGAGGGCATACTTGCCGTAAGGGTTTAGGAAGAGGGCCAGATTGAAGAGGGGCGAGATGATCCAGGTACTAAGAGCAAACGCCACGATGAGTACCACTACGGGCATAAGAAAAGGAGTAAGCTCCGGATTGGCCTGCATGATGCTGCGCAAGATCCGGTTGCCAAACAGAAGGCCAATGATAACAAACCACTGCACCTGGCTGCGCTGCTTGCTCATCCAGAAGAAGTAGCCCAAAAAGGCCCGGTACACCCAGTACCGGGCTTTGAGGGCCTCTACCAGGCCGCTCTTGGCCAGGCTATTGTTGGGGTCTAATCGCAGGGCCTCGCGAAAGTGTTCCAGCGCCTGCTTGGGTTTCCCCTGGTCCAGCACACTCCAGCCCAGGTTGGCGTGGCTCTGGCTGTTTTCAGGCTCCCGCTCCAGGGCCCGGTGCAGGGTGTCGTCTGCCCCCACCTTATTGCCTTGCATGCGCTGGGCTGTAGCCCGAAGGTTGAGCGCCTGCATGTTCTCGGCATCCAGCTCCAGGGCTTGGTTGGCCCACTCCTCCGCCTTGGCGTACTGCTTGCGCTCCATGGCAATACCGCCCTGCAGGGCGTAGTAGTGGCTTTGCCGGGGGTCTAGCTGAATGGCCTCTTGCAGGCAGCGCTCCGCCTGGTCTAGCTTGCGGTTGCGCACGTAGGCAAAGCCCAGTAGGTAGTGC
>DMST01000088.1:1876-2628 GCA_003454975.1 Cytophagales bacterium
GCCCAGTAGGTAGTGCCCCTCCGCGTGGCCGGGGTCTGCTTCCAGGGCGCGCTGGGCCACCATCTGCCCCTCCTCGTTGTCGCCCATTTCCAGCTTCACCACAGCTAGCAACCGCAGGGCCTCCGGCATATTGGGGTTCTGTTCCAATACCACTTTCAGCTCCTTTTCGGCTTCGGTATAGTTTCCCTGCTGCAAGAGCAAGCTGGCACGCGTGAGGTGTGCAACCATTACTTCTTAATGTTTAGGTAGGCCAATATCTCGTCGTACAGACCCGAGTCATTGGCATAGAGTGCGTAGTTGCGGGCCGTATTGAACCATTCTTTGGTAGAGGCCCGGTGGGCCTTGGCGGCCTTGATGAGGTCTTTGGTGCGCAGGGGCTCCGGCACCCCGGTTTTGAAGCTCGCTTCAATTTTGTCTTCGACCGCCAGATCAATCACCGCTTCCAGGTCCGCACCAGAGAATTCGGCCGTTTTTTTAGCCACGCTGCCCAGGTCCAGCTTGTCCTGGGGTTTGCCTTGCAGCTTCAGATCCAGAATGGCCTCGCGGGCTTCCTGGTCCGGTGGGCTCACAAAGATGATGCGGTCAAAGCGGCCCGGACGGCGAAAGGCCGGGTCCAGGTGCCAGGGCGCATTGGTAGCCCCGATGATCAGCAGGCCATCGTTGTTGGACTCCAGGCCGTCCAGCTCCGAAAGGAACTGATTGATCAGGTTGCGGCCGGCCGATTGGCGCAGGTCGGCCCGGTTGGCTCCCAA
>DMST01000088.1:2726-6007 GCA_003454975.1 Cytophagales bacterium
CAAAGATTTCGTGCAGCCGGCGTTCGCTGTTGCCCATCCACATGTCCAGCACATCGTTGATCCCGATGGAGATAAATTTAGCATCCACCTCGCCGGCAGTAGCCCGGGCCAGGTAGGTTTTGCCACAGCCCGGAGGGCCGTACAGCAGAATGCCCCCACCTACTTTTTTACCGTAGGCGGCATACAGCTCTGCATTTTGCAGGGGCTTGATGATCTTCAGGTCCACCTCCCGCTTTACACTCTCCAGGCCGCCCACATCTTTAAAGGAGAGGTCCGGCTTCTCGATAAACAGGTTCTTGGGCGCCTGGTACATCTCGTCCTCATGCTCATCGTCCCAGTCCTCGTCGTCATCTTCGAAGAGGGGCGTGGGTTCTGAGGCCGGCATGCGCAGCTCCCGGTCCAGCTCCGGATCGTTGGTCTGGGGGTCTATTTGCAGGGCCTTCGCGTAGGCGTCCTGGGCCTCGTGCAGCGAGCCCTCGCTAAAGAGCCCCTTGGCGTACAGCCGGTAATCCTCAGCGGTGGGTTGCCCATTTCGTATGATAGACTCCAGCACCACAATGGCGGTAGATACCCGCTGGGTGCTCAGGTAGCATTTGGCCAGCCCACGGGTAGCCCCCGTATGGTTGGGTTCGTATTCCAGTGCCTTTTTATAGCATTCTTCGGCCTCTGGCCACTGCTGCATTTGGGCATATACATTACCAAGTTGTACCCGCAGGGGTACATTATTAGGAGCATGCGAGAGTGCCTCACGCAAATTTTGGATGAGCTCTTCGTTCATAGTACAATTACTCACGTACTGCCGTCGGTGGATTGTGTATAATTGGGTGCCGACGATCAGGCTAATTTCTTACGTAAAAAATGATTGATGCTACGCACCATTCCGGGACCTTCGTATACAAAGCCAGTGTATACTTGTACCAATGTAGCTCCTGCTTGTAGTTTTTCCCAAGCATCTTCCGGCTTTTGAATGCCTCCTACGCCAATTATGGGGAAACTACCACTTGATTTTTCGTGCAAGTAGCGGATTACTTCGGTAGACCGATCTTTTACGGGCGCCCCACTCAGGCCCCCGGCCCCTATGCTTTCCAGGGTAGCCGTCTCGGTTTTTAGTCCCTCCCGGCTGATGGTGGTATTGGTAGCGATGATGCCGTCTAGCTTCGTGTCCTTCACGATCTCCACGATATCGTCTAGTTGCCCGTCCGTCAGGTCCGGAGCTATTTTCAATAGCAGGGGCTTGGGTTGTTGCTTGGCCTGGTTGCGCTGCTGCACCCGGTTGAGCAGCTGCGTGAGCGGTTCCCGGTCCTGCAAGGCCCGCAGGTTGGGCGTGTTGGGGGAGCTTACGTTCACCACAAAATAGTCTACCACGGGGAATAGCGATTCAAAGCACAGCTCGTAGTCGCGTACGGCCTCCTCGTTGGGCGTTACCTTGTTCTTCCCAATGTTGCCACCCACAATCACGGTGCTTTTGCGGGCCCGCAAGCGCTTCACGGCGGCGTCCATCCCGTCGTTGTTGGGGCCCATGCGGTTGATGAGGGCGCCGTCCGGCTTCAGCCGAAACAGGCGCGGCTGCGGATTGCCGGCCTGGCCCTTGGGCGTTACCGTACCGATCTCAACAAACCCAAAGCCCAAGGTACTGAGCGCATCCACGCCCTTGGCGTCTTTGTCGAAGCCCGCGGCCAGCCCAACGGGGTTGGGGAACTTGATCCCGAATACCTCCCGTTCCAACGCGGGGTCCGTGACGGTGTAGGTACGTTTGAGCCAGGCTCCAATGCCGGGTAGGCCGGCTGCCCAGCGCAGCATGCGAAAGGTAAAATGGTGCGCCCGTTCGGCAGATAACTGAAATAGAAGGGGACGAAGGATAACTCGGTATAGCATAGAACCGCAAAGATGAGTAGAGAAGTGAGAATTGAGAAGCGAGAAGCGAGAATAATGAAGGGACAAGGGTAAAGGTACGAGGGACGAGGAGCCGATCCTCCTATGCTGAAGCCGGACCGCGCAGGTTTCGGAGGATAAAAAAGCGAGAAGAGTATGCCAGAAAACAGAAAACAGGAGTCAGAATACAGAATCCAGAAAACAGAATACAGGAGTCAGAATACAGAGAACAGTTATACAGAAGATCCTGGGGACGAGGAGCAAATGCATCCGTTTGGTAGCGATGGTGGGGTGATGAGCCGATGAGCTAATGAGACGATGGGGTAATGTAGCGGACGACTAGGAGTCAGAATACAGGAAACAGAAAACAGGAGTCAGAATCCAGAAAACAGAAGATCCTGGGGACGAGGGGCAAATGCATTCGTTTGGTAGCGATGGCGGGGTGATGAGTCGATGAGCCGATGAGGGAACGTGGAGGGGCTCAATGTGGGTTTAAGCCAGAGTATGGAGGGTAACCGCCCCACATCATCCGCGTGTCCGAACACAGATGCCGGAGGTGCGCGTCTGTGACGCACCTTTCTGCCGGCACGTAGGGGGGGTGCTTTCCCAGAACGGGCGAGAGGCCCGGTATGCGTAAGTAATCTCCAAGGGCAAAGATAGCGGACGGCACACGCGAGGAAAGGATAGCGTATAATTCCTTACATAACTACCGGGTGTCAACCCCAATCCTTGCCCGCCGGCTGGATACCTGCTTGGATATCGGAAATAATAGCGCCGCATCTAAGAAAAATAGATAGTAATAAATGCAGATTGATTTTCAGGGTTGGGTACAGTGCCTTCGTGTGTTGTCCCTGATGGGAGGCCTAATAAGGCTCATTGCCTAGGCTTCCATACAACCCGTAAGAGCGGGTAGGAGTCGACTTTCTGTGGCCCGTTAGGGTCTGCTACTTCCGGTCAGTGCAGTCCAGAAGACCCTCACAAAGTAGTTTGAAATCGTTGAAAAATACAAAGGAATAATTTCCAGAAACCCTACTGAGGTAGGGCTAGGCCGCTATTTTTATATTTCCCTGTAGGCGGTTTGGTTAGGTTTGTTCCCGAAAATTTTTGTTCAACCAACCATTTTTACTCATGGCAATTGATGTTAGTACTTTAGACCAAGTGGCTCACGTAGACCACCTGCTCAGCCAAAATCAGCGCGAGATCAACCGACTCAACTTCGAGCTTACCCGTACGAACCGGGCCGAGGAAGTAAGTGATGAGCGCGACGAAAGCCGCCAGGCGGGTATTACCACCGCGCAGTCGCGGGTAGATGCCCTGGCGGCCCAGCTAGGCTTGCTTGCGGAAGGAACGCCGGAGCACAACACCAAGAGTCTGGGGCTGGGGGCCGCCCAGGCCAACCTGGCCGTACT
>DMST01000136.1 GCA_003454975.1 Cytophagales bacterium
CCCGGTGCTTTGGGAATTCCTATCCCAGTATGACATCAATGGCCTTCGGGAGTAAGGCCCGCCCTTGCCACACCTTAGATCGGAGCGATATTTCGCCAGCCCCCAGCTTCGGTTCAGGATTACCATTCAATTCCTCCATTATCGGGTCTGCTTATTCCTTAGCCAAAAGCCGTCCGGCGTTCTTTTGGGCTTCTTGCAGGGTAGAGGCGAATAGTAAGGGGTTTTTGGGTTGACCCGCTAAAGCCATGCCCCTACCTACCCATCGGGAAACCGGATTGGGTATCACCGAAACGGTCCCTTTGTACGCGGCAGGTAGCCGCTTTTCTAAGGCACCCATCACCCTCCCTACGGATATTCAGTCCCTGGAACCCAGCCAACCCACGGCCGACATTTCATAAATAGCCACAAAGGGGCCTTTCCTCTTTTGCAGGATCTCTTCAAGTACCACCACATAGGAGGCTACATTCTCCAGGCTGTATTTGGCTTGCAAAAAGGTATTCACAATTACCGGGGAATGGGATAGATCAATCTTCACCAATACGTGGTTACCACCTGCATTATTAAAGAAAACCCCTCACAGGCGATTGTTAAAATAATCCATTTCCTTTTGGAGTTTTCAATTCCTTACGGGCCAGAGATAGGTCCAGGGATTATTTATGGGTACCATTGACCTCTTTCATCAAGAGTATTGCAGAAACTGACTTACATATAGAATTTCTAAACCCATTCGTTTTTAGAATTATTAATCAATCTTACCCGGACAGAACTAAAAAACGATCTTTAAAATGGTACTTGGCGCGAAGAGGGTGTATAAATCCTTGGTGGGGGTGTAAACACCCTATTCATACTGCCGGATCACATGGCCTCTTCCTTTCCCCTCTACGCTACGTACATAGGCATTCACTGCTTTCGCCATCGGCACTGGGTTATGTCCTGGAAAGTAGTCTCGGTACTTCTCATAGGCATCTTCTACCAGGCCCAAAGAGACCACATTTACCCGAATGCCATTCTCTACCTCCAGGTCTACGGCTTTTACAAAGCTGTGCAGCGCACCGTTGACCATGGCGGCGCTGGTGGTCTTTAGCACCGGATCGTCGGCCAGGATACCCGTACTAAGGGTAATAGAGCCCCCAGAATTGAGGTATTTCCTGCCCAGGCGCACCACGTTTACCTGGCCCATCAGTTTGCTGCGCAGCCCAAGGTAGAAATCCTCTTCGGAGAGCTGATCGAAGTCGTCCCACTTGGCCTCTCCGGCAATGCACAGGATGGCATCCAGCGGACCCACGGAAGCCAGAGCCTGCTCGATGGAGGCACTATCCGTCATATCCAGCAGTACATCGCCCTGGGTGCGGCCACCAATGACCACCTCGTGGTGGGGTTGGAAATGTGCGGCCACCTTGCGCCCAATGGTGCCGTGACCGCCAATGATGAATATTTTCATGAGTGTGGAGCTTGAAGTGGCTCAATATAGCCTATTCCTGAGGTTGGTTCCTTTGGTTGGCTACCAGAATATACCAGCACTACCCATAGTGGCATAATACATTTTGCATCTATCAATAACGAAACTGAATCATTAGCACTTAGGTATTACAACCGCCGATCGTCCTAAGTTATACATTGAATGTTAGTACAATGTCAGAAATTGCTCTGGCTAATACATGCCACTGTTCAGGAGGTATAGTGGCATTCGGATTCGCAAAAATACTTCTCAATTCAAATAGCGC
This sequence comes from Cytophagales bacterium, assembly GCA_003454975.1. Classification (GTDB taxonomy): domain Bacteria; phylum Bacteroidota; class Bacteroidia; order Cytophagales; family Cyclobacteriaceae; genus DMST01. Next base: position 1,725 of record DMST01000136.1, read on the forward strand.
CATTGTTCCATCCATATTAAGGGCGCCTAGTCCCTCATAAGTAGCAGGGTCCGCTCGATTGTTGTTCGCAAAAAGCGTAAGCAAATCTGTTGGCGTAGACGCCGTATCGTAAATGGAATTTAACCAATCCCCGTAAGTAGGCCCTACATTACGCTGGCCTCTATCGGTTTGTCTAGCTCCTCTGGGAAACGCCAGGGCATTGGAGGCTATTTCTGAATGCACTCCCCAATAGGTATCATCAAATACACTCCAGTTATTTTCAAGAATATCCTTTGCCTCATCGGATAGAGTAGTGTACATATTTCTAAAAGACACTCTGGCTAATAGCGGAAAGGCGTATTTAGGATCATCTAATGGTGAGTCAATGGTGGCATCTTCAAAAGTCTTAGCCACTAAAGTAGCAAATCCCAACACCTCCCTTTCGGCTAACGCCGATACAGGAGGGCCATCTTGCTGGTACCTTTCCTTAATAGCCCCTATGAATCCCTCGGCAAAGGCAATCGATTTTGCCAAATTATCCGTATTCCCTCTGTGCCCCAATCCTTGTTGCAACTCCAACTTTTTTGCATTAAACCTTTCTGCAAAAGGGGCACGCCTACCAGGGAGGGGAATTTCTATTTCGCCCAAGCCAGCCAGCGCTTGAAAAAGATCTGGAATACTTACAATTTCTACCCCAAAGGTAGCTTGGGGCTTGGTTTCTATGGCTCCAATGCTAGAAATCCGATGGAAATTAACCTCGGTATGGTCTTTCGCATCTTTATTCTCTTCATCATTAAAAAGGTATCGCCCTTGTTGTGATTCTAGTAGCTGTCGATACCAACCATATAAAGCTAACAGGGTAGCATCTACCTCTTCCGTGCTATTGAGTGGATCGGTCACGAACTCCGAATGACCGTTATCTGAAGAGATATAAGCTTTCAGGTCAGGCACTCGGAGTAGGGGCTTTTTTGTATTGGTGATCCTACGCCAGTTTTCACCATCATTGTTCCTCCCCTCTATCAGCCAGCGTTCCCCAACGGATTCAAATTCAAATCCTACCTTTCTCTGGATAAGCTCCTGGCGGTTAGTATTATCCGAACCCGCAACGAGGTTGCCTGGATCTGGGACCTCCTCCATGGGGTACCGCAGTGCTTTGGCCCCCATAATATCTGCCTCCCTCTCCAGTCCTGTATCGTCGTTCACCCATACTCGCCCTTTCATCTGCAAGGTGGGCTTTACCCGCCCCTGTTTCTGCTGTACTACGTGCCAGGCTTCGTGCGGCAGGTGTTTTTCCTGCCCTGAGGCCAAATGAATGTCCGTACCTTGCGCATAGGCATGGGCATTTAGCTGAGCCGGCTTAGCCGAATTGTAGTGGACCTTAACGTCGTCCATAGCATAGCCAGATACTTTTTCAATCCCAGCCTTGAGCCGGTCAGGCAGGCCTGTTGAATTGGATTTTCTCTGAAGAACAGGACGTCCCTCCCTTACAGAACGGATTTCTTTTTGAAATTGGGCAACACGCTGGACTACCGGACTGGCATTGATCTGATCTTGAATAGATCTAGTTTGTAATACCCGTGCACTGCCATGAATTTGGTTTTGGAGATGCCCTTGCTCTCTAGCTTCGTAACCTAAACCTTGTACTAAATCCACCGACCGTCCCCTATCCGAATCCATGCGGAATGGGTGCTCAGTTTGAAAATTACTGGCTTGAGGATCTGCAAGCTTGTGCATAGCAAGAAAAAAATCAATAGGCGCTCACCGACGCATAGGGTTCTCCACAAAGTAGTGATTCCTGTATTTAAATACAGGCCTATTCTACATTAGTTTTGGTTACGCAGGAGATATATCTGCCATGGCTGGTGATCAGCAGCATACGTTTTCAAAAAACACGGCAGGAAAAGCAAGTGGAACGTTGAACCATTCCACCCTCCGGTTAAATCAATCGCTTCAGCCGGATCACCACCGTTTTTTCCTTGCCCTCGTCCGATACCACCAGGGTTACGTCCTCCCCTTCTTGCTTCAGTAGTTCGCGGTACTCCTCCAGGCCGGCGTAGGTCTCTCCGTTGATAGAAAGCACCCGCATGCCTTCCACTATGCCTTCCTGCTCTGCTTGGCTGTCGGGCACCACGAAACCAACCTCCACCCCATCTTGCTTCCACTTAAGCCCAAAACCCGCCAAGGGAAAATCAAAAGAATCCTGGTAATGGACATTGGGCTTGAGGTACAGAGTTTTGTTGTCATAGTCTAGCACCACCTGAAACCGATTGATCACCTCAGCCCCTAACAAGCCCAGATAGCCATCGTAATTGGTAACCCCCTGCTGCGAACCCGACAAACGGACGGGCAAGTCTGATACCTCAAAGCCAGCAAAGGATAATTTATCCGCAGCAATGTTGTAGGAGGGAGATTGCGTGGTCAGGCTGGTGCTGCGGGTGGTCGAATGTGCTTCCGCTTTGTCCAACATCTGATGTTTCCGATGAAACGGACGGTTAACAATGAGGGAGGAGCCTGCGCCACTGTCGAACAATATGGGGCCCTTCACCGTCTCGCCGTTGGTGAGCGTGAGACTCACTTTGAACTGAGGGATGGGAATGCCGCGCCCAAAGTTAAACTTAACCCGGGTGTAGCCCTCTGAAATAGAGGCTGCGGAAGTAGCCCGGTCATATAGGATCATTTGTGGGGTCTCAAAATCCAATAAAGTGAGGTAATGGACCAAGATATTATAACCAATAATGCCATCGAATTCCCGGCCGATGGACTCCTCCAAATCGGTAAGATCGCGAAGCACTACCTGCGTTTTGGGTAAGGTGACGGTGCCCCCCAGTTCAAATTCCTGATCACTAAGTAGCTGAAGCGTGCTCGAGCCACCGGCTCCTTGGACCGAGGTAGCTTGGTCTGCCTCCCACCCCATGGCCTCGGCTAGCTCGGTGTCCATCACCGGCATCGTGGCCCCGGTATCAAACACAAAAGTGGCGGCCTCACCATTTACCTTCAGGTCGATAAACATCAGGTCACTCACCTTTTCCATAGGTAACGTGACAACCTGCGCCCAAGCCCCCAAGGGGCTGGCAAGTAGGATGAGCGTGGCTAAAGCCCATCGGATACGGAATACTTTCATAGAGTTTTGAATTATGCGGAAGGTTTCCCCTCCAGTTGTTGCTCGCAAAATGTACCACAAGTACCGCAAAGAAGTGGGCTACTCACCGTTAAAAATTGTTAAGCCGCACCGGGAGTGTATGTACCATGGTGACCGTGGACTCCTCACCAGGGCCGAAAACGCGCCTTACCGTGGACGTGGCACCGCTGCAAAAGGCCTAGCCACGGGGAGCCCTGCCTCCCCGTATGATCAGCCAAACTGCCAGAGCCAACTCACCC
>DMST01000406.1:0-6007 GCA_003454975.1 Cytophagales bacterium
GTCCGAGCTCTTAGCCCCGCTCTTTGATGCCATTGAAGGTTCCCCTCAATTGATGGTCGTAGGATCCTCCTATGGGGGCACCCTCACCACCCGCCTGGCCATGGATTACCCTGACCGGATTGACCGGATCATGCTAATCAGTGCTTCGGTAGCGCCCGGGCAGGAGAAAATCTACAAGGCTAGTTATTTCATCAAGTTGCCCGGTCTGAAACAGCTTACGCCCACCATGATCACCATGGCCAATGTAGAGAAGCTTAACCACTATGAGCAATTGAAGGGTATGGAAGGGCTCTGGGAGAAAATCACCATGCCGGTTACCATTTTGCACGGTGATAAGGACGACCTCATTTACTACGATAACGCGCTGTTTGCTCAAGCCATGCTTACCCAGTCTTCGGATGTAGAGCTGGTTACCGTACGGCGAGCTGACCATGGTTTGCCCTGGAGTCATCCAGAGTTGGTTCGGGAGAAATTATTGGCACCCTGGCTTCGGTCAGAATCAGAGCACGTAGGCTCCCCGGCTACCTCCGCCCAGGAGTAATCTCTCCCCCATGTGCTCTGATACTATAACTATTGGAGTGAGGTAGCGGCTCTATGTTAGAAAAGTACCGTATTACCCCAGAACGTTATAAAGTAGTGTCGGTGGCAGAGCGCACAAATATTCTATCTTTGCGCCATCTGAAAACTAGTGGATTTTGGACCAACCGAAATCCCAACGTGCTAATCATACATGGCAGATCAATCACGAATTCAAGAGTTGGAGCAAATTGCTTCTCAAGTACGTAGAGACATCGTACGCATGGTACATGCTCAGCAAAGCGGCCACCCCGGTGGATCTTTGGGCTGTACCGAATTCTTTGTGGCCCTCTATCATGAGGTATTGGACCACAAATCCGACTTTAATATGGATGGAACGGGTGAGGACTTATTCTTCCTTTCCAACGGTCATATTTCCCCCGTGTGGTACAGCACGTTGGCGCGCGCCGGCTATTTTGATGCAAGCGAATTATCTACCTTCCGCATGATCGATTCTCGGTTGCAGGGACACCCCGCTACAGAAGAGGGTTTGCCGGGTATACGCATCGCTAGTGGTTCTTTGGGACAAGGCCTTTCGGTAGCTTTGGGCGCTGCCCAAACCAAAAAACTGAACGGCGAGGAAAAGACCGTGTACGTGCTGATGGGCGACGGAGAGCTCAACGAAGGGCAGGTTTGGGAAGCGGCTATGTACGCTGCACACCACAAAGTAGACAACGTAATTGCAACTATAGATTACAACCGCCAACAGATTGACGGACCCATCACAGAAGTAATGGATTCGGGCGATTTGCGCGCCAAATTTGAGGCCTTTGGCTGGGAAGTAATGGAAAGTGAAGGCAACGATATGGCTTCCATGTTGGACGGCTTGGCTAAGGCTAAATCGTTGACCGGTAAAGGCAAACCCGTAATGAACATCATGCGCACCGAGATGGGGTACGGGGTAGACTTTATGGTAGGCACTCACAAGTGGCACGGCGTGGCACCCAATGACGAGCAATTGGCACAGGCTTTGGGTCAGTTAGAGGAAACCCTCGGAGATTACTAGTGCAAAAAAGAAGTTTCATCGTTTTAGCGGCACTCGTCGCACTGTTGGGCGTGGTCACTCAGGCTCAGGGACAGACCTATACCCAGGCGCTGCCTCAGCGGACTCGTATCTTGTTTCTTCTAGACGGTTCGGGCAGTATGTATGGGCAATGGGAGAATACCACCCGGATTGTGGCCGCCAAACGGCTGTTGGTAGACTTGGTAGATTCCTTAGAAACGGTAGCCAACCTGCAACTTGGCTTACGGGTGTATGGACACCAGTACCACCGGAGTCGCCAGAACTGCTACGATACCAAGCTGGAGGTCCCTTTTGGCCCCAATAACCATACGGCCATCCGGGGGAAGCTCATGCAGCTAGAGCCGCAGGGGGTAACACCCATTGCCTACTCCTTAGAGCAAGCCGCCAATGACTTTCCTCAGGAGGAAGGGGTGCGTAATATCATCATCATCATTACCGATGGTATCGAATCGTGCGATGGAGATCCGTGTGCCGTTTCCTTGGCGTTGCAGCGCAAAAACGTGTTTCTAAAACCCTTTGTGATTGGGCTAGGCATGACTCGGGAGTACCAAGAGGAGTTCAGCTGCCTGGGCCAGTTTATCGAAGCGAATCGCATTCGAGATTTTCGTAGAGCCTTGGGGCGGGCCATTCAGCAGAGTTTGGCAGAGACCACGGTAAGCGTAGAACTCCTCGATGATCAGGGGCGCCGCACCGAGAAGGACGTAAATGTCACCTTCCTCAACAACTTCACCCAGGAGGCTGCCTACGAGTTTGTGCACTACCGCGATCGCCAAGGCCGACCGGACTCAGTTGAAGTAGACGGAGTATTGTCCTATGATCTGGTGATCAATACCATCCCACCGGTCATCCAGCGCAACGTGAATATCACCCCTGGTAGGCACAATGTGTTAGAAGTAGCCGCTCCGCAAGGTTTTTTGCAAGTGCGCCAATCGGGCCATACCGAATATAAAGACGGAGTGGAGGTACTCATTCGCAAAGCCGGGGAAACCAGCCTGGTGCACGTAATGGAAGTGCCTGAGCGGGAAAAGCTGCTGGTAGGTAGGTATGATCTGGAGGTGCTGACCACCCCGAAAACCTACTTCCGGAACGTTCCCGTATCGCGAGGAGAAACCCAGACGCTTGACGTAGCTTCGCCCGGTTTGCTCAATGTAGAAAGCGGAGTGCGAGGTATCGGAAGCATTTACCAGTTCAATAACTTAGGGCAGCAGCGCTGGGTCTGTAACCTGGATGGGGAAAAGACGAGACAATCCTTACCGTTGCAACCCGGTAAGTACAAGCTGGTCTTCCGTTCCGAAGTAGCGGGCGGAAGCAAGTACACTGAAATAAGAGAATTTACAATACGTTCGGGAGGCGCCGTCTCCCTCAAACTGTTTGGTAGATAACCACCATGACAACAAAGTTTACCTATACCGAAAAGAAAGATACCCGTTCCGGGTTTGGGGTTGGCTTATTAGAAGCCGGCCGTAACAATCCTAACGTGGTTGGCCTGTGTGCTGACCTTACCGGGTCTTTGAAAATGGGAGATTTCAAGAAGGAATTCCCCGAGCGTTTTTTCCAGGTGGGTATCGCAGAAGCCAATATGATGGGTTTGGCCGCCGGTATGACCATCGGAGGGAAGATTCCCTTCACCGGTACCTTTGCCAACTTCAGCACCGGTCGGGTGTTTGACCAGATTCGCCAATCCATCGCATACAGTGAGAAGAACGTAAAGATTTGTGCTTCGCATGCCGGGCTTACCTTGGGAGAAGATGGAGCTACCCACCAGATTCTGGAGGACATCGCCATGATGAAAGCTCTGCCTCATATGACAGTGATCAATCCTGCTGATTACACCCAAACCAAGCAAGCTACTTTGGCTTTGGTAGATCACCAAGGCCCCGCTTACCTACGTTTTGGACGTCCGAAGGTACCCGTATTCATTACCGAAGACATGCCTTTTGAGATCGGCAAAGCGCAGGTTCTTACAGAAGGTACCGATGTAACCCTGTTTGCCACTGGTCATTTGGTATGGCATGCCGTGGAGGCCGAAGCTATTTTGGCTGAGCAAGGTATCTCGGCTGAGGTTGTGAACATCCACACCATCAAGCCCTTGGATACCGAGGCCATCCTGAAGTCAGTAGCCAAAACGGGCTGTGCTGTTTCGGCTGAAGAGCACCAGATCAACGGTGGGCTAGGGGAGTCCATTGCCAGCACCTTAGTACGTAACCAACCCGCGCCCTTGGAGATTGTGGGAGTGAACGACCAGTTTGGCGAAAGTGGTAAACCGATGGATCTGTTAGCTAAGTACGGGCTGAGCACCCAAGCCATTGTGGATGCTGCCAAGAAAGCGATTGGTAGGAAGTCATAATTAACAGAATACGAGCCAGAATACTAAAAGGCTGCCATCCGATTCTCGGAGGCAGCCTTTCTTTTTTACCTTGGATCTAAGAATTAATTCTAACACCAGCTAGCACTTCTCAACAGCTAGCGCAAACTCAATCAAAATGACAATTAATTTATCTTTCGGATGGATGAAGTATGCTTCCGTCGGCCTTTTGTTTAGTGGTTTAGCTTGCAATTTCAGTTGCTCAAACCCCGACGAAGAGATCCTCAGTGCCACACAAAATGTGGAACTAAGGTCACTCAATTCAAGTCTCGAATTACCTGAAGGAACCTGTTACGTGGATGTAACCACGATTGCAGGTTTTGATATCAGAGCCTCGAGTGATACCAACCCTTATGATAACACCAGCGAGTGGATCCGGTACATGGCTCACTTATCAGCAAATCCAAGCGGATGTAGGAATCTATATTTTCCGGCAGGAACTTATTTTGGAATTTTCACTTCCCGGTCCGGAGAGGATAAGCTTTCAGATTTGAAAATAATTGGGGATGGAGTTGACCTGACGGTTTTGAAAATGCATCCTGGCCGATACAGCTATCCGGGCTCTGGTGGAGTAGTGAACCTGCAGGGAGTCAATAATGGAATTAGTGATCTTACCATCGATGGAGATGGGTATAATGCTCATCAAACGACAGGCTATCAGCCCACAGGAGATGGATTTGTTTTAATTGATATTTCTGGAAACAACACCGAAGCTAACTCTTTGAAACTCATTAATTCTTTCAATAAACAGATGGTTTTGAAAGCGGATGACTTAGTAGTAATCAACTGTGAATTCATTTCTAGCTACAATCAGTGCACTGCGCCTGAAGGTGGTGTATGCGTTGGCAAAGATGTTGACGGCATTCATATCTGGGGAGAGCGGGGTAGACATAGAAAGAATATACATATTGAAGGTTGCACATTTCAGGGTAATCAGCGGGCAGGAGTATTCATTGAAATGCACGTCATTAATGTCACCATTGACGATAACCTATTTCAAGATTGCCGGTCAGGAGTAGAGCAGCAAGGGCCTAGCTCAAACATTGATATTAAAAACAATCGGTTCTTTTCTTGTTCTCGCGGCATATATTCCAAAAATGGGCTTGGAGTGATGACGGTAGAGAATAATGATTTTCGGATAGGAACTAGTCTTATCGAAATAGGAGGGGGTATTTATTTTGGCGATAACTGTGATGTGGCTATCCCCTTTACTGAGAGTTTTATCCGTTTTGGGCAAACGAAAACCTATGCCAAGCTAGGGCATCGAATCGATCTAAATCTGAATACGATTGAATTTGTTGATACGGAATGGAGCTCCTTGGCCACGGACCAAATCGATATCATCAGAATTTCCACTTACAATCAAAGCTTTGCCAACAACGCAAACACAGAATTGGGGGATGAAGTAAGCAGGTTTAGCTTCGTAAAAACCTTGAATTTTACCAACAATACTATTGATGCGGGAAATGCTGCCAATCTTGCTCCTCGGATATTTAGACTGACTACTTCCCGTCAAACGGGAGCCATGGTTCCTACTATGGAAGGCTTTGTTCAAGAGTTCAATATATCAGGTAATTCATTTATCTCCGGAGATATTGCCGGCCCTGCTTATACGATTAGCTCAGGGGGATATTATCCAGAAATAGCTTCGTTAAAGGTGGAAGATAATATTTTCCATAACCTTCAAGGATTCAGACTAATCGGAGACCTTACTGCCTTCAATAGAAACGAAATATATAATAATGCATTTGATGCCTTTTTGTTGAGCGGGAAATTGGCCGAGGCTGTTGGCAACAAGATATATGATCTAGATGGTCAAGGGGATTCAGTTCGCCGGAGAAGAATTGTGGTCAATACTGCGCTTAATGAATATCCCGTGCTTTTGATCAATAACGAGTACTATAATAATGATGCCCAAGGTAATCCTACGCTGGTTGGGAATATGAATACGTATACTTCTACTACCTCTACCTATTCTTACTTCAGTCTATAGGATTTATTACGGGAATGAGGAAATAAAAAGGCCGTCCCCCGGTAAGGCA
>DMST01000406.1:6077-21191 GCA_003454975.1 Cytophagales bacterium
GCCTTTTTTTGATGGGCGCTGCGCGGTATTACAGGCGGACGGGCTTGGGGGCTTCTGTAGGCGCGGGGTACAAGAAGTGAACCGGCTGTATTTCCACTGTACACTCCAGATTACTGGGAGATTGGGGCGCTGCTTCAGAAAAGAAAAGCTTTTGCACTCCCGCATGCGCCCAAGTATTCAATACCTGCTTTACCTTGAAAGTCCAGGTTTGCAGAGTAGAAACATCCACCGCCTTTTGTACGCACGGGGCCGCAACGGCTTCAGCTTTTTGCTCCGTGAACATACCAGCAAGCAGCTGAGTATTGTCGGTAGAGAAGTTTGACCAGGCCTCCAGGTTCAATTTTCCCATGGCCAGAACACATAAAATCAGGAGTGCTCCCGTAATCCATTTGCCTTTAACTATCATTTTCGCGCCCATCGTTTTGCTATTTTCTTTCATTAGTACCCACATAACACCGATTCGTTACAGGGGGACACTAATTTTTTTTCATTTTTTACCGTCAGTTATCTCTTTGATGAACCGAGTTGTAAAAAAGTTGCATGAGGAAGAGAAAAATTTTCGGATGTGGATAAATCATTGGGTGCGAAAGGCAAAAAAGAGGCGTTGGTCAGTTGCAAAACTTGCCCAAACCGGGCAATTTACTTTCTCAAGATATTTAAACAGGTATGCGCACGCAATTGTGGATTATTAGGATAATTATAGGTTTTGGTGTGTTTGGGGGATCACTAGCTTTCAGTCAGGATATACAGTGGGCTTCCAAGCTAAATTATGCTTACAATGAATTTGAGCCGGATAATTGGTCGGGTAAACAAGTGATAGGCCCACCAAATTCAGTGTTAGGAGGACTGGACAAGCAGGCCTTCCGGATCAAAGAAGAGAGCGGCATTGCCACGTTGATTGTGGATTATGCAGAGCCTCAAAAAGTTACTCACGTTATCGTAATCGAGAATTACCTGCCAGGAAGGGTAACCGACGTATCGCTTACCGATGCCAACGGTGCCAAATATCCCGTTTACAAAGTAAAACCTACCCAATCATTAGAACCCTATCGGGCTTTGGTGATCACGGTACCACCTACAGAGTATTTGGTAAAACAGGTAGAGTTAAATATTAATACCGTTACTGCTCCTGGTTGGGTCCAAATAGATGCCATTGGTTTAATATATGCCGATGGCTTAGCACAAGTGAACGAGGCCCTAAAACCTTACGGTAAATTTACGGTGTCAGAAGAGCTGTCGTTTTCGTCAGAGAAAGAGCCCCTCAATTCCCAAATAAATACCGAATACCGGGAAGCAAAGCCCATCATCACTCCAGATGGCAAATCTCTGTTTTTTGTGCGTCAGTTTCACCCAGACAATATCGGAGGGAAGCGTGATCCGCAAGATATTTATGTAGCCACTTGGGACGGTAACAAGTGGGGGGGCGTGCAAAACCTGGGTTCTCCGCTCAATAACAAGGATGGTAACGGAATAGGCGCCATCTCACCGGATGGCAACACGGCGCTGTTGATTGGGGCCTACGAACGAGGGTCTAATTCACCAGCCTCCATTTCCCAGTTCAATGGTACGGTTTGGAGCACCCCAGAGCCCGTGAAAATTATCGGATACAACAATGCCAGTCCTTACAGTGACTTTTACCTGACCAATAACGGTAAGGAACTCATCATGGCAATTCAGGGACCGGGCAGCAAAGGAGACCAAGATCTGTACGTGAGTTTCAAACAAGATGACGGATATTGGAGCACACCGTTGAACCTAGGAAATGCGGTAAATACCCGAGCGGCAGAATTTTCTCCCTTTCTGGCCGCAGATAATAAGACCCTGTATTTTTCTTCTTTTGGACATACCGGCAGCGGTTCAGCCGATATCTTTTACAGCAAACGGTTAGATGATACCTGGGCCAACTGGTCAAAACCCAAAAACCTGGGTACAGCCGTCAACACCCGGAATCTGGATGCCTATTACGCAGTATCGGCCGCGGGTGACTACGCTTATTTTACCAACGACAAAGGAGAAGATCGGGATATCTACCGGATTTCTCTCCCGGGGGAGTTTAAACCTGAGCCGGTACTCTTGGTCCGTGGTCGGGTGTTTAACACCGCTGATGACAGTCCTTTGGGAGCAAAGGTTACCTTCGTTTCTTTGCCCGAAGGTGTAGAAGAAGGTGTAGCCCAAGCTAACCCGCTCACGGGCCAATTCACCATTGTATTGCCACGAGGTAAGCTATATGCACTGACCACCGAAGCTGCCGGCTACTGGGGTGAAAACGAGAGTTTTGACGTGACCGATATCTCGAGCTACGCAGAGATATCAAAGGACTTGCCCATGGTACCCCTTAAGGTGGGTGCCGTAGTGAAAATGAATAACCTCTTCTTTACCAAAGGTACTGCGGACTTGGAACCGGAATCAATTCCCCAGATTGACCAGATTGTGGAGTTGATGAATGAGAACCCTACCATGATAATCGAATTGGGAGGGCATACCGATAACCGTGGTGTACCAAGTGCCAACGTGGCCCTGAGTTTGAAGCGGGTAAATGAGGTGAAGCAGTACCTGGTAGACCGGGGAATTGATGGCAACCGGATTGAAACCGTGGGCTATGGGGGAGAGAAGCCGGTAGCTGATAACCGCTACGAAGAAACACGGGCACTCAACCGCCGGGTAGAAATCAAGGTGTTGAAGTTTGAATAAAACTCGGTTGTTTCTGGTCTTGGCCATTTTGGGTACCGTGGTGCCCTACTGGCACTTGATATCCTTCCTGAGCATGCATGGGATAAACCTGTCACTCTTTTGGCAACAGATGATGGGTACACCCATTGCTGCCTTCTTTAGCTGGGACGTTATTCTTTCCTCCGTTGCCCTCATACTCTGGATACTTCCTGAAAGTAAACGGTTGGGGATTAAGCATCCCTGGCTGTTTATTTTGTTCAACTTTACGGTGGGTGTTTCCTTAGCATTACCCGCTTTTCTGTATGCCCGCGAACGAAAACGCTCGCTTGCTCATTGAAGAATCCAAAACCTGGCTCCAGGCTATGAAGCTTTGGAAAGCCAGGTTGCTCCGTGGAGAAGTCATTGATCAGTACGAGTTAGAACACGAACGGCAAGCTTTTACCCATCATTCACTTGATGGCTTGCAGACGGATCAAGAGAAGCTTTGCTATTGGCTCAATGTATATAACGGTCTCACCTGTTACTGGCTTGCCAGGAAAGAAATTCGTACCACGGTAGGAGAGGTGTCTGGTTTTTTTCAACAAGCTAGCCTTTGGGCGGGGCAGATGCTCACGTTGGATGATATTGAGCACGGCATCCTACGGCGACGGGGCAGGCCCCCCTTTCCCAACGGTGATCCCCGATGGCAGTTCTGTGTTTCGAAGGTGGACTATCGAATTCACTTTGCCTTAAATTGTGGCGCAGCTAGTTGCCCCGCCATCTTCGGATATTCCTTGGAGGAGTTATCGAATCAGTTGACCAACGCGGAGGTTGTGTTTCTGGATCGACATTTTCATGTTGACCATGAAGCTCGTCATATTCGGTGCCTTGACTTGTTTCAAAAATACCGAGATGACTTCGGTCCCCGTTTTCTCAATCAATTTTCTGACTATCGGGTGTCCTTGCTGCCGTTTGATTGGTCTCTGCGATAAACCTAGGTGGATTTTAGTGTATTGGTTTCCCATTCCAAGCCCTGGGATTAACTTTGTGGCCAAATATTAGAAGTACATGGTAAAGATCGTATCGTTCGGCTGGACACTCACAGCAGTGTTCTTTTTGGTGTCATTGGCATTCATTTATGCCAATGTAGGAGTGATGGTAAATTTAGATGGGACCACGGCCTCGATATCGGATTACTCCCTGCATCGTGACACCTTCTTCTACGTCATGGTAGGAGGCTTTCTGGCTATCAATATTGTCCTTAGAGGATTAGGCTTGTTATTGCAACGGGTACCGGTCACTAACATGAAACAGAAAACCTTCTTCAATTCAGAGCTTTTCAAAACTCGTTTGGTAGCCTGGACCATTAGCTTTTCGGGAGTAGTCAACATTGCTTTGATTTTGAGCCTCATTATCATTGGCTTTGCCAACTATGCAGTTAATCCGCAAAGCACTTCTATTGGTTGGTTTTCCTACCTAGGTTTTGGACTAATTGCCCTTTGGTTGGTCGGTTTGGTCCTCATCCTATTGGGCCGTCGCGCTACATAACGTATGCGCCACCTCATTCCCTTGTTGGCAGTATGCATGCTGTTTGGCTGTGAGCGAATTCGGCAGCAGGATAGGGTATTGCCTCCTCTTGATAGCCTTAACGCGCTGGCCATCACTGATTTGAGGGACCGGCTTGCTGACCGACCATCGGATACGGAGGCTTGGTATGGCTTAGCCCTTAGCCTAGCCATGGAAGAGGATTCAGCAGATGCTTTGTATGCCCTTACCCAGGCCATGAGTCAGGAGTTGGATAGTGTATACCTGCCCTTGCGGGCCCACTTGCACGGTTGGGCTGGGCAAACTACCGAGGCTTTGAGCTATGCAGAGGCTTACTGGGCCACGCATTCGCCCAATTGGGACCTAAGGGTGGCTATGGGGAAATGGACCGCAGAGTTAGGGGCTCCCAGGACGGGACTGCTCTACGTAAATGAAGCACTCAATAAATTGCCTGGGTACGGTCCGTACCTCTTGGCCAAAGCCAACCTTTTCTTATACCATCTTGGAGATTCTGTGCAGGGAGAACGCTGGCTTCGGTTGGCAGCCAACACTGAAGGTGGCTGGGGGGAAGCTACTCAACAGTTGATCAATGTATTGCTGGCTAGTAGTAGATCGGACTCCGTCCGGGTTATGTTACGTGAATTAAGTAACCAGTTCCCGGCAGAGGCCATGGTCTGGCAGCAGCTAGCTACCTTATATGAGCAGTTAGGAGTGCCCGACTCAGCACTGATGGCTCGGCACCGGGCATTGGATTTACAGCCGGGGGAAAGGAATCAGCTGGCGCTCGCCAACTTACACCGGGGCCAGCGGCAATGGGATTCTACGCGGTATTATGCTGAGCTGGTGCTTGGGCAGGATACTACTTCTACGGAAGCCTGGAGGGTGCTGGCCCGAATGGCCGATTCCCGGTACCGGTACAATGAGGCACTTACTCTTTATGGCCGGATTTTAGGGCTGGATTCTACGGACCAAATAGCCAAAGACGAACTAGCAAATGTGCAACGGAAAGTTGCATATTTACGCCGCCAGCGGGCGCAGGACACCCTAGGGACCTCATCCGCACAATAAACAAGCACATATATTATCAATTGTATAGATTCAACTATGAGTGACGTCATGATCAAGATCACCCTTCCCGACGGTAGTGTGCGGGAAATGGCTCAAGGAGCTAGCGGTCTGGATATCGCCAAAGACATCAGCGAAGGACTGGCCCGTAATGTACTGGCCGCCAAGGTAAATGGAGAGGTTTGGGATGCTACACGCCCCATCACCACCGATGCTGAAGTCACGTTGCTCACATGGAAAGATCAAGAAGGGAAAAACACCTTTTGGCACTCCAGTGCCCACCTGTTGGCAGAAGCTTTGGAAGCTTTGTATCCAGGTATCAAACTGGGGATTGGCCCGGCTAGCGAGCGAGGTGGTTTCTACTACGACATTGATTTCGGAGAGCACAAGTTCTCTGAGGACGATTTCCCCAAGGTAGAAGCCAAGATGAAAGAGCTGGCTAAGCAAAAGAATGCTTACGAACGTCAAGATATATCAAAGGCCGACGCCATCAAGTATTTCCAAGAGAAGGACGACCAGTATAAGTTGGAGTTGCTGGACCGTCTGGAAGATGGTGACATTACTTTTTATACTCAAGGTGGATTTACCGATTTGTGCCGTGGGCCTCATATTCCCAATACGGGCTACATCAAAGCTGTAAAGCTGCTCAATGTAGCAGGGGCTTACTGGTTGGGGCAAGAGGACAAGCCACAGCTCACCCGGGTAAATGCGATTACCTTTCCTAAAGCAGGAGAGCTGACGGAGTATCTGGAACAAGTTGAAGAGGCTAAGCGCCGGGACCACCGGAAGCTAGGCCAGGAGCTAGACCTGTTTACTTTTAGTGAACGAGTAGGCAAAGGGTTGCCTTTGTGGATGCCCAAAGGAGCCTTGTTGCGTGACCGCCTGGAGAGCTTTTTGAAAAAAGCACAGATGCGCGCCGGTTATGCCCCGGTGGTGACTCCGCACATTGGTAGCAAGGAATTGTACGTGACCTCTGGCCACTATGAAAAGTACGGTGAGGATAGCTTCCAGCCTATTAATACACCGGAAGAAGGGGAGGAGTATTTGCTCAAACCCATGAACTGTCCTCATCACTGCGAAATCTACAAAGCAAGGCCACGCAGCTATCGTGACCTACCAGTACGCTATGCTGAGTTTGGAACGGTGTATCGGTACGAACAAAGTGGAGAGCTGCACGGCCTTACTCGGGTTCGTGGCTTTACTCAAGACGATGCGCATATTTTTTGCCGTCCTGATCAAGTGAAGGATGAGTTTAAAAAAGTGATTGACCTCATACTCTATGTTTTTAGGTCACTCGGATTTAAAGAATTTAGTGCCCAAGTATCGCTACACGATCCTGAGAATCGCGCCAAATATATTGGTACCGAAGAGCAATGGTTGCATGCTGAGCAGCAAATTCGCGAGGCGGCTAAGGAGAAAGGTTTGGATACCGTGGAAGAGATAGGTGAGGCGGCTTTCTATGGTCCTAAGCTAGATTTTATGGTGAAAGACGCCTTGGGCCGTAGCTGGCAGCTAGGTACCGTACAGGTAGACTACAACCTGCCACAGCGTTTTGAGTTGGAGTACGTAGGGGCTGATAATGAAAAACATCGGCCAGTTATGATTCACCGGGCACCTTTTGGGTCCATGGAGCGTTTCATCTCTATTCTGATTGAAAATACCGGCGGCAATTTCCCATTGTGGCTCTCACCAGATCAGATTTCTATCTTGCCTATCTCAGAGCGGTTCAACGAATACGCCCATTCGGTATACCGTACGTTGGAAGAAGAGGATATTCGTGGTTTTGTGGATGATCGGGACGAGAAGGTGGGCCGGAAAATCCGCGATTCGGAAGTACGCAAGATTCCCGTCATGTTGATTGTGGGGGAGAAGGAAGTAGCCGAGAATAAAGTATCCGTACGGAAGCACGGAGAAGGTGACGTAGGGGTGATGACGATTGAAGAATTTCAACACTGGTTTGCTAAAGAAAGTAAAGCTAGTTTGGGACAAGTGAGCGCTGAAGTATAATTTCAACAGAATATTTCCGCTGCCTATGGCATTGTCATGAATTTGTTGCGATATTTGCGACTTTGTTTTGGCAGCGAATGTTCAACTAAACATCTGTAACGATTAGAAGACCTAAAGGCAAACGACCGCCCCAGCGTAGGGTGGAAGAACCCTACCGAGTCAATGATAAGATTCGGGTGCGCGAAGTACGCGTAGTGGGTGAAAACGTAGAGGTGGGAGTGTATCCTATCCAGAAGGCCCTGCAAATGGCGCAGGACCAAGGTTTGGACTTGGTAGAGATTTCTCCTAAGGCTGATCCTCCTGTTTGTAAGATCATCGATTATTCGAAGTTCAAATACGAACAGAAGAAAAAGCAGAAGGAGATCAAGGCCAATGCCGCTAAAACAGTAGTAAAGGAAATCCGATTTGGACCCAATACGGATGACCACGATTTCAACTTTAAGTTGAAGCACGCAGAAAACTTCTTGAAGGAAGGTTCTAAAGTGAAAGCGTACGTACACTTCCGTGGGCGTGCCATCGTGTTCAAAGATCGGGGGGAAATCCTGTTGCTGAAATTTATCCAAGCCCTCGAAGAGCTGGCTAAGGTAGATCAGTTGCCCAAATTGGAAGGTAAGCGGATGTCGATCATGTTATCGCCAAAGGCTGCTCCAAAGAAGAAATAATTAGTTTAAATAAGTCTATATCATGCCAAAGGTTAAGACCAAAGGAAGCGCGAAAAAACGCTTCAAATTGACCGGTACCGGCAAGATCAAGCGTAAGCATGCGTTTAAAAGCCACATCCTTACTAAAAAGGAGACCAAGCAAAAACGCAACCTGACGCACTCTACGTTGGTACACAAGTCAGACGAGAAGAACATTAAGAATCTTCTCAACATCTAATCAATTATTGGTTAATGTTTCACCCGATGCCGGGCTCTGTAAAGTGGGCTGTATAGTCCCGCCTTTCGTCAAAAAAACAAAGCTTTATGCCAAGATCAGTCAATGTAGTAGCTGCGCGTAATCGTCGGCGCAAGCTCATGAAGGTGTCCAAAGGGTATTTTGGTCGCCGCAAAAATGTTTGGACGGTAGCGAAAAACGCTGTCGAAAAAGGGTGGGTGTATGCCTACCGTGATCGCCGCCAGAAGAAGCGGAATTTCCGCAGCTTGTGGATTCAGCGGATCAACGCCGGTGCTCGTACACACGGCATGTCATATAGCCAGCTGATGGGGCTGTTGAACAAGTCTGAAATTGAATTGAACCGTAAGGTTTTGGCCGACTTGGCTATGAACCATCCTGACGCTTTCAAAGCAGTGGTAGAGAAAGTGAAGTAAATCGGTTGATTTATATCCCAATAGAAGGCCGCCTCGTACACAACGAGGCGGCCTTTTTTAGTATACCTTGGTTGGTCGAAAGAAAGGGTTATTATTCGTCGGCCAGGCAATCCGTGGGTTGTAATCGTGCAGATCGGAAGGTCTGAAAGCTTACCGTCAGCCAAGCTAGCCCTAGCGTAAGGGAGCCTGCAATGAGGAAGATGCTAGCTGACAGATCGATGTGGTACGCGAACTGGTTAAGCCATGCTCTGGCCAAGAAGTACCCGGTAGGCAACGCCAGTACCAAAGCTAAAACCACCCAACGAGAAAAACTGCCTGAGAGTAGCCAAACCAATTGCCCTTCGGTGGCTCCTAATACCTTTCGGATTCCGATTTCTTTTGTGCGCCGCTGCAAGGTGAAGGTGGCTAAGCCGAACAAGCCAAGGCAGGAGATGATAATGGCCATCACAGCGAAATACTTCGAAAGTCCGGCTACTTTGTTTTCGCTATCATAGAGGTTTTGATAATCATCATCTAAAAACCGGTAGTCTAGCGCTAGTCCGTAATTGAATTCGGCATAGAATGTTTTCAGGTTCTCTAAGGTTTCTTGCTCCTTACCTGCTGTAATGCGCACCATGATGTGGCTGCCATTGTTACTCAAGATGGTGAAAAAGGGAGTGACGGGTTCGTAGAGTGAGCGGATGTGAAAATCCTCAACTACTCCCACTATCTCTCTTTCTTTGCCCCACAGGTTGACAATTTGGCCTATGGGGTTTTCTAATCCCATTGCCTTGATGGCGGCTTCGTTGAAGATGACCTTGTCTTCCTCGTTAGGTAGATCTTGTGACAAGGAGCGTCCCGCAACAAGATTCAAGTCTAGTACCTCCACCAAGTCATAATTGCCATTTACGTATTTAAATGCCACGGTGTCTCCAGGTTGTTGCCCTTCCCAGGTGATTCCCTTGGTTAGGGTGAGGTTGTCCATCATGGCTCCTTGGTAGATGTTGGAAGCGGCCACCACACCAGGTAAGTTCCTGACTCCCTCCAGGAAGGTGTCCATATGCTGTCCTACTTCACCTTCCTCTTGAAAGGTGAGCACGTTGTCACGAGAGTATCCCAGGTTCTTGGAATGGATGTAATCTACCTGTTTGGATACCACCAATACGGTAACAATCAGGAGGATGGACGTGGTAAATTGGAAGACTACGAGACCTTGCCGTACCCAGGTTTCGCCACCGCGAATCTGCAGCTTGCTTTTGAGAAGCATCAGTGGCTGGAAGCCGGAAATGTACATGGCGGGATAGGAACCTGCCAGCAATCCTGTAGCCAGGATAATGCCCAGGACTTGAAGGGCATGTTGGCCTGAAAAAGGAATGCGCATGTCCTTCCCTACCAGTGTGTTGAATGGGTCCAGGAGAAGGGCTGCTAGCCCAATGGCTACTAGCGTAGAGAGGAAGGCGAGTATGGTAGATTCGCCTAGGAATTGGAAAATTAAAGAGTTTTTTCGTGCGCCAACCGCCTTTTTTACGCCCACTTCTTTCATGCGGCGAGTAGCTTGTGCGGTAGCCAGATTCATGAAATTGATGGTCGCAATGACGAGAATGAGAATGGCAATAAAGATGAGTAGGCGGACGTAGGTGATACGGCCTCCGGCGGCCTTTCCGTTTTCAAACCGGTTGTGTAAATACCGTCCTGCAAAAGGCATTAGCAGTGTGCTGGTAACGTAAGTGTCTGGTTGTGATTTGATTAGTTCAGTTACCTTTTGGCTTACTGATTCTCTACTCGCGTAGGGCTGTAAGGCGAGGTACGTAGAAGGGTCGTTGTAATTCCATGCATCTATGTCTGGATTTTTCGCGATAAGCAGATCCCAGGTAAGAACAGCATCAAATTGCAGGGTGGAGTAGGAGGGGGCTTCTGTGAAGACGCTGTTGATGAGGTATGATCCGGTTAGGGAACCTTGGTCCCATTGTAGAGTCTGGCCTAATGCAGCCTCCGGGCTTCCATACAAACGTTTCGCCAGGCCGTCAGAAATGGCTATCCCATTTAAATCAGTGAGGGCTTCTTGTGGGTTGCCATACCTGATAGGGAAGGTAAACATGTCGAAGAACTCAGAACTCGCAAATATGACCTTGGCCCGCAGGCCATCCTCGTTGCCTTCTTTGAATACAAGTCCGTCCGTTTCAGCCTTCAATACGGTGACGGCCAAATCCACTTCCGGAATTTGAGCCATCGCTGCCTCGGCCAGAGGGCCGGGGGTCCATTCGGTTGTGAAGACTGGGTCTTCATTCTCGAAATTAAGAATGACCTGATGGAGGGTGTCTCCGCGGCTGTGGAAGCCGTCTATCCGGAATTCGTCTTGCACCCAAAGGGCAATGAGCATTACGGCAGCTAAGCCGCTAGAGAGTCCGAATAGATTAATAAGGAAGGTGCTCCGGTATCGGCGCATGTTGCGATACGAGATTTTGAAAATGTGTTGTAGCATGTCCTGAATCATAAAATGGTTGATTCCGCCTGGTGATCGGATGATTCCAGGTCGGAAGAGGAACAGTACATCCTTCGCAAACCGCCTGCGAGCTCTGCGGATTCCTAGCTGAGGTGCTCTCTGGTAGTAGATTTCTAGCAAGTCCCCTTCAATATCCACATGGTATTCAGGCTTGCAGAACCAGCGTAGTATTCTCAGTAGGTGCTTTGACGGAGGAGGTATGGAGGGCTGTCCCATTGGGTTTTTGAGTGACCAATGTGATTCCTTGGAATAAAATTTTGGCCGGCACCAAGGCTTCACATGTACAATACTATAAAGTAGTATTGTAAAATAAAAGCGTCTGTCCAACAATTACTATAATGTAGTATTGCTTGATGTACCTGTATGGGTAGATTTATTGAACATCAGTTTGGCTTACTCATTGTTTATAGTGATCGTCTATGGAAGCTTTGGGTGGTAATTGGGATGGATGGGTAAAGCTGGGGAAGGGGATATACGGCTATGAGGATTCTATGCTAAAGAGGGAGGACTTTGGGGTGGTTCCGCTTTTTGGCGCTGGTAAACGAAAAAAGCCTCACAAAGTGAGGCTTTTAAGCGGTCTGGACGGGACTCGAACCCGCGACCTCCTGCGTGACAGGCAGGCATTCTAACCAACTGAACTACCAGACCAGAATGTTTTTTGGGATTTGCGTTTCATTTCCCGGAAAAGTGATGCAAAGATATGTTTTTGGTTTTTAACTGCCAAGTAGTGACCAATAAATAATAAGATTTTTGGGGTATTCTGTTTCAAGTTTCAGCTTGATGTTTTGAGGCATGTTGCTGAGTTTTAAAATAGGATTTTCTCCTACTCAACTAATCAAGGGTTGATTTGCCGAAGGATGTTATTCTAGGTCGCCAAAAACGAAAAAAGCCCCACAAAGTGAGGCTTTTACGCGGTCTGGACGGGACTCGAACCCGCGACCTCCTGCGTGACAGGCAGGCATTCTAACCAACTGAACTACCAGACCAAATTTATCTTTTTCAAAGATCAGCTTTCCGTTTCCCAGAAAGTGATGCAAAGGTATATTTTCGATGTTTAACTGCAAAGGGTAGGCTGGAAAAAGAATGAAAAGTTATCCACCTGCCTAAAAATGGATTTAATCTACCACTCCAGGGTATCAAGCCATTCGCGTGGGGGGATTAGGCGGCCACCATCAGCAAATACAGGTTCCTTATGCAAGTAAACCCAGGTATAGGAATTGGTTTTGAGTATCTCTGGGGAGAACAGACGTTCCATTTGGCTAGTTGAAACATGCAAGAATCGACACTCTGTATCGGAGGGTAATTGCATGGAGTGTGCATGCCGTTCCATTTCTTCGAGATTCTTCTCGGCCATGACGACCAGCCGCACCAAATTCATCCGGGGATGGTCGGTGACGGAGGCCAGGTGCTTCCATTGTTCCCAGCCCATTTCCTCCTCCGTGTTGAGCCATACCAGTACTAGAACGGGACGTTCTGTGTCCGTAGGCCGCAGTGCAGTTTCGTTCACCTGAGTACCTTCTAGTACCATTAATTCTGTCCAGGAGGGCTCAGGGAGAGATGGTAGGAAGGGAAATTGGATGCCCGGTAAACCTTTCTGCTGATAGTACAGCCAAAACCCACTGAGCCCCAAGACTAGTATCAAGGAAAAGCTAAGTAGGAAGCGGATATGTGTAGGTAAAGGGGAACGGTTTGCCATTCGAGCTTGGGCAATTGCTAACCCAATATTACGAAAGTATTAAATCCAGCGAATACTTATCTATTTCCGTTCAAAATCACAAGTTAGATAGCAACAACCTGGTACTTTAATCACGAGTATATTTACTATCATAAAGGACATTTGTCAACCTACATGAGTGCTAGCGTTTCCAAACGTTAGGAACCTAAAGTTTTATTGATTGCACGTATTGAAACCTACAAAAGCGCTCTGCCTATGGCGGAGTGTTTTTGTTTATACTCGCTTCCAGGTCACTGGAGGGAAGGCATTATTATTCAGCAATGCCGTTTGTAATCCCTCTTAAGGGTTACAAACCCTCACCGTATCCGCGTTGTATAAGCAGGTAATTGAAGCTCCGCACACCACAATATTGAATTTATTGTTTCAGCAATGATTCTGAAGGTATTAATTGCTTCCCAGACTATTACCGGTCTTTTGTGGCCATGGTTTTTTTCTCCGGCATTCTTAAGGCCGTTTTCCCTTCGTCCTTGAGAATAGGTTGACCTCTTTTCATAAAATCCGTATATCGCGGGCTATGTCGCATAAGGTAGTTGTGATTACAGGGGCCTCTCGTGGGCTAGGTTTGGGTATGGTGCATGCATTTGTAGCCAAAGGCTGGCAAGTGGCTGCTACTATGCGCCGTCCAGAGTCAGTTACAGAGTTAGATGGAATTCCGCAGGTTCGGAAGTATCGTCTGGATGTGTTGGATTCGGACACTATTTTTACCGCTCGCGATCAGATTCTTGCCGATTTCGGGCGAGTAGATGCCTTGATCAATAATGCTGGACACGGTCTATTTGGGCTGTCAGAGATGGTAAGTGAAGCCGAAGCCCAGCTACAACTGGATACAAACCTGCTGGGAGGTATACGGGTAACGCAGGCTTTTTTGGCCACACTACGGCAACAGCAGGCGGGTACAGTGGTGTTTATCACTTCTATTTTGGGGCACGTAGCCATTCCGCTGGGTGGTTTTTATTCGGCATCTAAGTGGGCACTGGAAGGGTACGCGGAATCATTGAGCTATGAGCTCCGGGTGCACGGGGTTCGTGTGCGTACGGTGGCTCCTGGTGCATACGCTACAGAATTTGCCGATGTGGCCGACCGCTCCGCCGTTGCGCCCGACGAGGTATTGGGTAATTTTGCCACCCAAGTGAATGCGGCGATGGGCAATAGCCGGTATTTCGGAGACCCAAAGGAAGTGCCGCCGGTGGTGTACCGGGCCGTAATGGACCCTAGAAAGCGGTTTCGCCGCTACCTGGTTGGCATGGATGCCAAAGCGTTTTACTTGGTACGTAAACTGCTGGGGCAGCGCATCCAACATTGGCTGGCCAGGAAATATCTTAAGGTTTAGTGATTGACGATGTACCAATGACGATTGCGGAATGGGTTGGCGTAGGCATATGCTGTGGTTGGCTGTGATATCATCATTGGTATTTTTGTGATCGACTTCCGTGCTATTCTCAAATGTTTGAGGGCTATAACTAAACTCTGGACTATAAATCAAGAGGGTATTTCTTGGGCCTTTTGAATTTTGAATGAGGGTCTGCCATATTGCGCGGCCGAAAGACTAAGACTACTATGACCACTACCCGTCGTGCTTATCGCTTGGACAAGGCTGGCTCACTGAGCCGTATGAAGCTTGTATCTGAAGACCTGCCCACCTTGGGCGCCAAAGAGGCGCGTGTAGCCGTGAAGGCCATTGGGCTCAATTTCGCCGATATATTTGCCATCAAAGGACTATACAGCGCCACGCCCAAGGGTACCTTTGTGCCGGGCTTGGAGTATGCGGGCGAGATTGCCGAAGTAGGGGCGGAGGTAAGCCGGTTCAAGGTAGGGGATAAGGTGTATGGAGTTACCAAGTTTGGCGGCTACACGGACACCATCCAGATGGAGGAGCAGTACCTGATGGCCTTGCCGGAGGGCTGGAGCTTTGCAGAAGGGGCTGCTTTCCCGGTGCAGGTGCTCACGGCCTATTACGGGTTGTTTCCGCTAGCCAACTTACAAGAGGGTGCTACCGTGCTTATCCAGTCGGCGGCCGGTGGGGTAGGCCTGCTGGCCAATCGGTTGGCTAAGACCCGGGGTGCTTACACCATTGGTTCTATTGGGAGCGATAAAAAGATCGACCTGCTAAAATCCGAAGGATACGATGCGTGGATCGTGCGGGACAGCAAAAACTTTAAGCAGCAGCTGAAGGATGCTTTGGGAGACCGGGAATTGAACGTAGCCTTGGAGACTCAAGGAGGCAAGGTGATGATGGATACCTTCGCCTGCCTGGCGCCTATGGGGCGCATGGTGTCGTTTGGTTCAGCCCGCTTCCAAAATACCGGCAATGCCCCTAACCT
>DMST01000526.1:0-2432 GCA_003454975.1 Cytophagales bacterium
GGGCCTGCGGGGGGCAGCGGACGCGCTTGCACTACCAAGAGGGCGAATGGACGCTGGACGGTACCGACTTGCCGCTGATGGGCAATACCCTGCACAAGGTATGGATAAACCCAAGCGGCCAGCACGGTATGATGGTGGGTGATACCGGAATGATGATTGTTTTAGAAGAGGGGGAGTGGAAGGCTCATCCACAAAGCAGCTTGCTTACGCGCTACACCATGTATGGTTTGTGGATTTCTTCAGATGGAACCCAAGGCTGGATTTCTGGCGAGAACGGATTGTTGGTCCATTTGATGGGGCAATGATTATATACAGCCAGTAGGAAAGAGTCGGTAAAATGATGATAGAGAGCCCCTTTTATCGTTGAATTGGAATAGAAATCAATCCAGAATTTTTACAAAATCTTTAATCTTTTGGGTGAATTCTACCGTTATAAAATTACCAACTTTTAGATTTTACCAATCATCATGAAAAATTTTGAAACATTTCGACTAGCCTTTGAGAAGTTTTCTGTCGTGCGGGGCGGAATCCAGGGAAAACTGGATGAAAATCCTAATGCGGAGCCGGAAGAGGGAGCAAAACCTTGGTACGGTAAGGAAGATAAGTAATATAGGCAGGTAGTTGCTTACGGTATTTCAGCCCCAGCTGAAGTCAGCGTCTCAGGAGATAGAGACGCTTTTTTTGTGCCCTCTTTTTTCAGCTCAGGTTGAATGTCTCCCGCACTTTCGGATCAGAAAAAAGCGTGGCCAAAAGCCTATCAGCATGAGGCTTCTCCTGAAAGGGCGTGTCTTGGAACAGTGCAGCGTAGTCCTGTTCCAGCAGATGGTCGAGTTGCGTGTTGCGTTGGGGCACTGTATCCTGAATAGTACGCACGTAGTCCGTGTTGAACCGCATTTTTTGTTTATCCACCCAGCCCGCCGCAATGAAACCAGTGGTTTTGCGGGCACAGCGGCACGGATTGGCTTTGTTGATGAGACCGCACTTGCGATTCATAAACTGATACAGGTCGCGCCGGGCCCGCTCCAGCCGCTTGCGGAAGTTGGCCGGAGTTATCTCCAGTAGCTCCGCACCCACATTGTGGTTTACCTCAAACAGCTCTCCCAAAATATACACCAGCCGCTGCTCCCGGCTCAGGCAGAGGATCATACCCGACATACAGCCTAACTTCGCCTCTACAATCAGCTCCCGTTGTTCTATTTGTTCCTCTTCACTCAAGTCATGGTAGGGTATCGAATCCAGATCCTCTCCATACTGTTCAAAGGTGGTTATTTGGCTTTCTAGCGGGCGCTTCTTCATCTTCAGAAAGTGGTTGAAGGTGATCCGGTACAGCCAGGTGCGAAAGCTGCTCTTGCCCTGAAACTGCCCTAGTCTGGTCACCATTTTCACCAGTACCTCTTGGGTGATGTCTTCCGCATCAACGGGGCTGAGGGCCAGCTTGAGCGCTACGTTGTAAATGTAATGCTGGTGCCGCTTAATCAGGCTTTCCAGCGCAGCGCTCGATCCGCCCAGTGCAGATTCTATCAGCTGTTGATCTTCGGTTTCTTCGGCCTCGGTAGTATGGAAAGGGTTGTGCATGTAGCTTTTGAATTAATGCAGCCAGACGGCTCCCGGCTGTCCGGCTGCGGAATTTATAAGGGTTAGAGGATATTCCTAGCACCGTCGTTGGCATTAAAGATCCAGAGGTAACTCCCAAAACGGCAGAAACAGAGCATTTAGAGGGCCTTCTTACGGAAGTGATGCATGCTTTCAATCTTGGTGGTACTCTGGAAAAAAGTAGCCAGCTCGGGCATCGACTGCGCCTTCTCCATCGCCGCCTTGGCCGCAGCCAACGATTCCCATTCCACGTAGTCCATCAGCAGGGTGGGGTCCTCGCTGCTTTGTAGGGTAGAGCGGGACACAAACCCCTCCATTTGGCTTATGATCGCGTTTACCTCCGTGGTGAGGACGGAAGGGGTATTGACTGCCTCGGGCTTTACTTGGTACACCACTACTTCAATTACCGGTTCGTCTTGCATTGCGTTCTTGTTTGAGGGTAAAACATGGGCCAGCGTAGCCTGAATAGAGGCCCCTGCCAGCAGAATGATGAGGATTCGGTAGGTCTTCATCAGCGTTTGTTTTTGTTGTTCGCTGATTTGATCTCCAGATAGTAGGGGTGTGACAGTTCGGGTGAGTTTTTTTTGAATTATTCCCGATGAGAAGGTGAGAATAGGCAGCGGATGGTGAGAAGAAATGTAGCGAAGGAATATTTGCGGTGGGTTTTTCGTTCTCGGAAAAGACTGAGATCAGTAGCCCGGAGGTCATTTTGATTCGAAAGTATTATTGCTGATCAAGGAAGGCGGGCGTGCCCCCGGCCCTGTACCCTTCGAGTGATCACGCTTCGCGCGCCTCAGGGTACAAAACCGGGGTCGGGCTGCAGGCACTCGCCTACCCGC
>DMST01000526.1:2492-3251 GCA_003454975.1 Cytophagales bacterium
CAGCGGCGGGCTCAGACAAAGCCAGCATCCCTCACGCGAACCAGGCTATATCCTGGTTCGGTTTTGCCCTGGTTATTTTTGCAAACCCAGGCCCAACGGTGGGCCAGACACTTACTACAACTTAGGCTCTATCCACAAGAAGGCAAGGCAGAACAGGGCCAGGCCCCACCACCAGAATGCAGGGATGGGCTTGGCGACTAATGTGGTCTCAGTAGAAGACATCTTTTGCTCTTGGCTAGCCTTTGCGAAAGCATTTTGAAGCGCCGTGCGCTGTAGTTCGGGGTAGGTAGTATCGGGCAATACATAGGCCCAGCGAGTATCGCGAGCCGGTTCCGTAAGAGCCAAGCCCACCCAGCCAGGAGTGGCAGGTTGCCAACGGGCTTCCCAGCGCACAGGCTCGTATAAGTTTTGCACTATGGGCAAGGATTCGGGCAGCTGGCCTTCCTGCAGTAGAACACCGCGAGGTGTGCCCTCCTGCAAGATCAAGCCGGTGGTTTGCGGTTTACCCGCAAACATGAGCGAGGGGCTGGGTTTCCAGGCCACCGCAGAAGGGTAAGCTACGGCGGCCTCATTTAGTTGAGCAGACCAATAGCGCCGGTACAAGTCTTGCTGCCCGGTCAGCACTAGTTCGTACGTATTGTAAATCCGGTGAAGATAAATATTCTGCTGAAAGCCCTCGGCCCATTGTATAAACGAGGCCTTCTTTTCGCTACCCGAGGCTCCAGCAGATTGCCAAGGGCTAGTTAGCAACTCAGCGCT
>DMST01000526.1:3302-4541 GCA_003454975.1 Cytophagales bacterium
AGAGTAACCGCTCGGGTCCGGAAACCAGGCTGGGAAAGAGGCGTTGGCGGATGTACCTGGGCACGGATGGAGGAGTGAAATCCTCCGGCAGCTGGATCCATAGACCTATTTCGCCCTCGTTGAGTGCCGCTTGCAAGGTTTGCCACTCCGAAGCCGAAAGACTGGCTAGCACCGGGGCATCGATCATAACCAGCTTGTAGTCCGCCAACAGCCGCGGGCTGATGCGGTTGAGGTTGGTCTGGGGCCGGTTGATGAACTCCGAACGGAAACGTTCTGCGGATAGCTGGGCGCGGATAGCCACCCGGTGCCCGGCTTCGCCGAGCCAATTTTTGAGTGTGCGGTGCTCAAAGCTGGGGAAGCCACTCAGCATCAGGATATCCAAGGGTTCGGCCGGAGCAATCACAAAGGGTACCGGATAAGTAAGGGTATCAGTATTAGTCGTGATCTCCCATTGGTGCAAGTACCGGCCCGCTTGTGTGGGGAAGGTGGACAGGCGATGGGCTAGGTTGCCTGCGCTGTCACTGGCTACAGAGTCAATCAGGCCTGCAGGGCCTCGCCAAACCAGGCTGCCGCCGTCAGTGGGCCAATCGATCCTAACCGCTAAGGAAATAGGGAGTCCCAACTGCTGTTGGTAGTCGTACTCGAAGGACGGGGTAGGAGTAGGGCTTTCTTCGGTGAGTTCCCTGCGGGGAATGTGTTGCCAACGGGGCACCGAATCCAAGCGGGAATGCCCCGGAGTGAGGCCTTCACCCAGCAGCCAAAGGGTATCGATGTGTGTGTCGGGGCGGTACAAGCCGTCCGGCACATGGTATGCCGGCAGCAGCTTGTGAGTTGCCAGTCCGGGTTCTGCTTCCCAAAGCTCACCAATTTGGTGCTCCGAGCAGAAGGCTTGCACAAGACTATCGGGCAAAGCCTCCGTGACCCAGGCCACGCGCACGGCCTTTGCCGGTCGGGCGTACTGAGGCCTAAGCCCCCATAGGGTCAGGCTGGTCCACAAGAATAAGGTAGCTGCTCGTCGTAACCAGGGCCATCGGTCTTTCCGCCGAAACTCGAATATCAGGCTGAACAACAGCCCAACTCCAAGTAGGATTAACCACCACGGCCAAAGGTCTGCGGTAGGCTCCCAACCGAGCTCGGTCACGGTTTCCGTCCTTTCTCCGCCTGCAGCCACTGCTGCTGTAGCGGGGTATAG
This sequence comes from Cytophagales bacterium, assembly GCA_003454975.1. Classification (GTDB taxonomy): domain Bacteria; phylum Bacteroidota; class Bacteroidia; order Cytophagales; family Cyclobacteriaceae; genus DMST01. The sequence goes on from DMST01000526.1 coordinate 4,495, forward strand.
GCTTGGCGCTGGCCCGTTACGCGGGGCTGTGGCTTAGGGAAGAGCTG
>DMST01000048.1:0-5198 GCA_003454975.1 Cytophagales bacterium
TAGCTGATCCTGAGCTGTTTAGATATTATAATGATATCGTTAAAGAACCCCTCAATGCACTGGATATTGCGAAAGAAGGAGGAGGGACGCTTTTAGATAAAGTCTCAAGAAGTGCTTTCTTTCGAGAAATAACTGAGGCAGGAAATGTTTTTGAAGCAAAGATATTAGGTGAATTACTAGACAAAACCAGTCCTACTTATAAGAAGTTAGAAGAGTTAGTACCAGATTTATCGGAAAGAAAAGTTCTAAGCCAGGTTCAATTTTGTATACCTGGTAAATCAACTCCGTGTAATGAAGCTGGAGAATATTTTATTGCGGATTTTGTATTTGTGAAATATGATTCGAGAAACCGAATCAATGATATAATTGTTGCAGATAGTAAACTATCACAAAACACTAACCTGACAGGGGGTCAAGAATTAGCGCAAAAAGGAATTGGAAATAACCTTGTGATTAGGAGCACTATAATCTCACAAGACGCTAATAAGGTTGACCTAGTAACGCCCCTACAATCTGGTGCATCTGTCAAGAATAGTGCTTTTTATAAAGTTTACGGTGATGGTAAAGGAAATTTTTCAGGAATAGAATAAAATGTATTTAAAGGAAAATATTATTTCGATAATTAAGATGGATTTTGAGAATAAAGCAGGCATGGAAGGCTTCGAATTTTACGAAGATGATGCTGGATTCTTTATTTTTAAAAAAGAAACAGAAAATATTATTTATAACTTGAGTTGGAGGTTTTTATTAAAACCTAAAGGGCACGAAATAGATCAATTATCTGCTACTATATTTTTCAAACCTTTAGAAAAAATAATTAATAAAATTTCAAAAGATTATCTTCTCACCCCATCAATAGCAACACTTAGAAATAGTTCTAAAAATAACAGAACATTATTCGAGGAAATATGCTCCACCATAATTATGGACGAGGACTCAGCAATAAGGGTATCAAACTTGTTTGTGAACTACTTGATCAAAGAGATCTCTGTGTTTTTTGAGGCAAGAAGCAACTTGAAGGGATTAGGAGAGTATGTATTAAGCAATTCATTCGAAAACATCATTAATATTGGATTAGAAGGAGAGTACCCACTTAATGTGTTAAAGGCAATTACTATTGCCAAATGGTGTAAGCACCAGGCAAAATACCAAGAATACTATCAAGGTTTACAAAACTGGATAAAAGAAGATAGGGTAAATCTAAATTTCTCAGAAAAATGTGACACGTATGAAAATGCATTACAATCCTTAATAGAGAAAATCGAAGAAAGTTTAGGCAATTAATTTCCATTGATTGAATTAGGCACTTAGTCCATACCAGGATTTGACAAAAACTGGAGGGTGGCAGACCACCCTATTCATAAAATTGTCGAAGATATTTTTCTTCATTCCGCTACAGTTAAGTCGATAGGTGTACTCGTTGATATAATCCTGTAAATGATCCACCGAGTGATGCATACCTCTTAACCAAGCCTTAAACATTCCCGCTAAGGCGGGACAGGCTATGATCACCTGGTGCATATCAGGGAAGTTTTCTCCTTTCTTGCCGCTTTCCTACTGTTCGAGGAAAGGATAATCCGCCTTCAGAGGCTTATATCCCTTCCAAAGGTCCGTTCTTACCTTCGTCTCAGGGCTAATATGAGCTTGAAAGAAGGGTTTCAACTGCTGAGCACTCGCCTGATCTATGACCTTAGCGTACATCCGGGATCCTTGTTCTTCTTCTCGATGACTGCCACAACTAGCTTTTTCTTGACGTTTTTCCACCCATTGCCTTCTTCTTCCTGCCCGACTACCGTTTCATCAACCTCTACAATCCCTTGCAGCGGATAGGATTGACTAGAAGCTATGGCCTGGGTGACCTTCTTTCGGAATGCCCAACGATTTTCTGTCTCAAATAGAGTTTTCTACTCAATTCAATAAAAGAAGTACCCTTTTTGTTGGTAGCCATGAATTAGAGAATGTAAAAGGCCTTGTGCAGTGGGAATTTAATCTTGTGGAAGAGCGTCCCACCGGTGGGAGAGGCCTGATAGCGGCATTTGGTGAACTGGAGGGAGTTTGGAGTTTTACCTTTGCAGTAGTGGGTATATCCGCACTTCTCACAAACCAAGCTTTTGGCCCATTTGAGTTTTTCAAGATGCTCAAGGCAAGATTACTCGTCAGAGAGGCGTTTTTGAAACCCAAAAAGTGAGAGGCGTTGGTATCGTTTTTCCATGGTTTTGGGGTGATTTTACATATACGAAATACTGAAAATCAGTCATTTAACCACGAAAATGAGCCATTATGTTTTATGCGCCTATTTCAACAAATCAAATACAAGTAGAGGATTTTTTTAAAGTTTGGAGTAATGGTGAAGTAGATAGGGTGTTAGATTCCTTATCATTAAAAAAAGTCATGAATAGAAAAGAGAAGTTTTTAGATATATTACAAAAGACGAATTTCGCAACAGACAATTGGGAATTTTCTCTACATTCAGAGTACGTCTCAATTGATTTGAAGGACCAACACTTTCCTAAAAAAATAAGATTTCAAATCCAAGATAATGGAGACGAAATATTGATTTCAGGAATATTATCATTGATAAGGCATGTATTTTTGGAGAATAAGATTCAAAAAAAACTAGGCTGGGAATTAGATGAGATGTTCACTTTTTATTCAGCAAATTTCAAAACCGATGGTAGTACACTGCTCCATAGGGAATTAAATAAAAACAATATATATATACCCTTTCGGATGATGAGGGTTATATGAAAATGGCAAACTTACTAGTTTCTATTAAAGAACAGTCTGAAGGTTTTTTTACAGAATTTTCTTACGTAAAGAAGATCAGTAATTGGATAAATAAGTCCTCAGAGGAGAATAGAAAAGACCGGATAATTGGATGGAACAATACTTACATGATCAGGAATCTCCTTTTAATGGAATCATCTGACCATCCCGAAACCCTCCCTTTACTTCAAAAATACTATTTCTATCTTACTAAGAAAGTAAAGGAAAACAACCCAGCATTCATTGAGCAAATGAAGCGAGTTGAGCTATTTTGGGAACACCTGTTGTAAAACTTCGGATATATTTATTAATTAGATTTTAAGAAATATTATAGTTGTAGGTATCTATAAAAATCTCTTCAGTATAATCGCCGGGCTCTAGCTCAAATCATTCAACGGCAAACCCTTGGATCTTCAGCGACTATTCGACAATGGCTTCGGTAACACCCTGGAAAATCTCTCTGAAACAGAACGGCTCTATCGCCTTGATGTTCTCGACCAATGGTCTCCCAATTTAGTAGATGACTTAGCTCGGCGACTTGGGGATGTTAAGTACACCAACCTAGCTGCTGAATTAGCTGATCCTGAGCTGTTTAGACATTATAATGATATCGTTAAAGAACCCCTCAATGCACTGGATATTGCAAAAGAGGGTGGGAGACCATTACTCGATAAAGTGGCTAGAAGTGCCTTTTTTAGGGATGTAACGGAAGCAGGGAGAAAATTTAAAGAAAGTATGTTGGATGCTGTACTTGACAATACTAGCCCAACTTATCAAAGGTTAAAAGGAGTTATTCCTGATCTCGATGAAAGGCGGGTTGTGGATCAAGTTCAATTTTGCCTTCCAGGTTTTTCACATCCATGCAATGAATCAGGCGAATATTTTATTGCAGATATGGCTCTATTGAAATACGATCAGAATGGCGATTTAATTGATATGATAATTATCGAAACTAAAATGAATCAAGGAACAACTCTTACAACAGGACAAACTATAGCCAAAAACAACTCAGACAGTCGTTTCGCATTAAGAAGCCCCAACCAATTGGTGGATTCCGACAACATTGCTCTTCCAAATGAGGGGCTCCTCCAAGGAAATGACATAAAATCCAGTCTGTTTGTAAAGATATATGGTGATGGAAATGGAAATTTCTTAGATATTGAATAATGACTCAAAAAGAAGAACTCCTTGAAATCATTAATCAAAATCTGATTAAGTTAAAAATTTTTGGCAAAACGAAAATAAAACAGCTAAACACAGGCGAATATTTGATTAATGAAAGCAATGATGATTTTTCAAAAATCATCCAAGTTACATTCAAAATATCCAATAATGGATTCAAATTAGGCTCTTTGACATCTTGGACTAGTGTAAATAAGATTGAAAACATAACAAATAAGTATCTTAACAAGATCAACCTTCCTAATCCAACAAATCACACCCTTGTTTATTCAGAAAAAAGCCAAAAATTATTCAGAAAATTAACCAGGGGAACTTATACACTCCATGAGTTTAGGGGTTTGATTACACAGTATTTAGATCCAAACCTTGTGGATTTTTTTGCATACTCCACTACATATGAAGGATTATTGAATCATATTGAAAATCACAAATTAAGTCAAATTCAGAGCCTGGGAATAGGAGGAAAATATCCTGCAAATATAATTAAGTGCATAATTATATATTACCTTAATAATAGGGCAAAATCCGCTGAAAAATTAATAGCAGAATTTATTGACTGGGCTGAAATAGACAAAGAAAACCCAAGACATGGAAAACACTATGACACATACATTGAATTATTGAACCGCATTCGCTCGGATTTCACAGAGTGAAATAATTCACATTTTAACAAAATAAGCACCCTAAACGATTTAAGTCAAGGTGAAAATCATCCACTATTGGATGTAAAAGGCTAAACTTTCCCAACCATCAAACTAATGCACATATTTTCCTGGATTGCTAGTAGACGGCCCAAAAGGTTCATTTAGCCAGTCAAACCGATCATCTTTACCAATAGGTTTATTCGAATGAAGGCCATCAGGTTGGCCAGCCTCCAGCCATATATGGCTAGGGACTTCAGATACTTGAGTATTAAAACGGTACATATTTGAAAGGGTCCCTGTGTGCCTCTTCTTTACCTCTCACTACCTACCTCGCTAAGTTTTTGAAGCCCCTGCCACCAAATAAACCCCACCAGTACCCAAAACCGGGCATTGTGCCTATCTTCGCCGCATGTCTACGGCCCTGTATCTTGTTCCTACACCCATCGGTAATCTGGAGGATATCACCCTGCGGGCGCTCAACGTGCTGAAATCGGTAGACGTGATTTTGGCTGAGGATACCCGCACCAGCGGCGTGCTGCTGCGCCACTACGATATCCACCAACCCCTGTACAGCTACCACATCCACAACGAACACCAGACGGTGGA
>DMST01000048.1:5247-7958 GCA_003454975.1 Cytophagales bacterium
GACGGTGGAGCGCTGGATAGCACGCATGCAGGATGGCGAAACGCTGGCCCTAATCACCGATGCGGGCACACCTGGCATCTCAGACCCCGGCTTTCTGCTGGTGCGCGCCGCCCTGGAAACCGACCTGAAGCTAGAATGCTTGCCCGGTGCCACCGCCTTTGTACCTGCACTGGTGAAGAGCGGCCTGCCCGCCGATAAGTTCGTGTTCGAGGGCTTCCTGCCCCACAAAAAGGGACGCCAAACCCGCATTCAGCTGCTGCTGGAAGAGCCCCGCACGTGCATCCTGTACGAGTCGCCGCACCGGGTGGTGAAGCTGCTGGAGCAGCTAAAGGAGTTAGGCGTAGGCGAGCGGCGAGTGTCCGTAAGCCGAGAGCTAACTAAGCTGTACGAAGAAACCGTCACGGGCACCGTAGACGAATTGATTACTCACTTTGGAGAAGGAAAGGTAAAAGGTGAAATCGTCGTGGTTTTGGAAGGCAGCGGACGGGGCTAAGCGACCCACCGCCGCGTTGGAATGGGGGCTAGTATTGCTAAGTGCCCTGCTGCTCTGGGCCGGATGGCCCGCCGGGGGCTGGCCAGGCCTGCTGTTTTTGGCTTTCTCGCCCCTGCTGGCCCTTACCGAATACCTGCACGCTGGGGGCTACCGCAAACCCGGCCGACGGTTGGGCTGGCGCATCTACGTAGCGTTGCTGCTCTGGAACATCCTGTGTACGGGCTGGGTAGCCAACGCCACCCTAGTGGGCGCCGCCTTCATGGTACTACTCAATGCCCTGTTGATGCTCCTTCCCTGGCTCATCTACAGCTGGATGAAAAAGCAGGCGCCCCGCATCGCGCTCTTCACCGGGCTATTGGCCTACCTATCATTAGAGTACGCGCACATGCATTGGGAAATGGCTTGGCCCTGGCTCAACCTCGGCTTTGGCTTCGCCAACGTACCCGGTTGGGTACAGTGGTACGACCTCACGGGCGTACTGGGCGGCTCCCTCTGGATCCTGCTCGCCAACGGCGCCTTCTACTACGTATTCTGGAAGCAAGGTGCCATTCTAGAGGGCAAAGTCCGCTGGCTCAGTCTTATATACACGGTGCTTTTGGTCATCGGCATTCCGCTACTCATCAGCCAGATCCGTGGCAACCGCTTGGAAGCCGAAGGTACCCCTGTGGAAGTAGTACTGCTACAACCCAACCACGATCCGTACACAAACAGGATTGTGACCCAGCCAGAAATAAAAACCTCGCCCGACAAAATAGCGCACTACCTTACCCAAACGGAAAGCGCGATTACGCCTAACACCCGCTGGGTACTGTGGCCGGAAAGCACCCTGCCCGGGCGCATGTGGGAACACGATACTGCGAACCGCATCCTACAGCAAGTACAAACCTGGGTAGACGCACACCCCCAGCTCACGCTGGTGACAGGGGCCACTTCCCTTACCAGGCTTAACAATAGTGACCCCTCACGGCCATACACTATCACGAACACCAATGGCGACCGCTATGAGTTTCATAACTCCGCCATTTGGGTGCGGCCACACCAAGCCCCTGAGTTTTATCATAAATCGGTACTCGTACCTGGAGTGGAAGTATTGCCCTTTGCCAGCATACTACAGCCCATCATCGGGCCCATTATGGAAGCGCTAGGCGGCACTAGCGGAGGCTACGCACCGCAAGCAGAGCGGGCAGTATTTCGCACGACAGACAGCTCAGCCATCTCACCTACAGTGTGCTATGAGTCCATCTTTGGGGACCATACCGCCAAGCACGTACGCAACGGTTCGCAGGCCATTGGGCTGGTAACCAACGACGCATGGTGGGGAGAAACCGCGGGCCATCGGCAACACTTTGCCTATGCCCGGCTGCTAGCCATTAGCCTACGCAAACCCGTACTGCGGGCAGCCAACACGGGCATCTCGGCCTTCATCCATGCCGACGGCAGCGTGCACCAAGCCACCGAATACTACACCGAAGCGGTTCTGCGCGACACGGTACTCTTTTCGGACCAACTCACGCCTTACGCCCGTCACGGCGACAGCCTGGGCCGCCTAGCCTACGGGTTGCTATTCTTCCTCTGGGGCTCAGCCTGGGTACAACGACTGACAAAACGCAAAAAATAACCCCATGACTGACCTAACCGCTCTCCGTCATGCTGTAGTGGGCCTTTGCCACGAAGTAGGCGCTTTCATTCGCTACGAAGGGCAAAACTTTGACCGAAGTAAGATTGAAATCAAGGGCCACAACGACCTGGTTTCCTACGTGGACAAAACGGCCGAGGAGCGGCTGGTAGCCGGGCTACAAAAGATACTACCCGAAGCAGGTTTTATCACCGAAGAGGGTACGGCCGATCATGAAGGGCAGGAGCAAGTCTGGGTGATCGATCCACTGGACGGCACCACGAACTTCACCCATAGCCTGCCACCCTTTGCCGTGAGTGTGGGTCTGTTGCGCGAGAATGCTCCTGTACTGGGTGTGGTGTATGAGGTAGGTGCGGACGAAATGTTCTCTGCGGCACAAGGGCAGGGGGCCCTGCTCAACGGCAAGCCCATCCGGGTAACCGAGCATACTACTCTGGCCGAAGGGCTGATGGCCACGGGCTTCCCCTACACCGATTTTGATTGGATAGACAAATACATGGCCGTTATGCAGGCCTTTATGGGCAAAACCCAAGGCGTGCGGCGGTTTGGCAGTGCGGCTACCGACCTGGCCTATGTGGCCTG
>DMST01000048.1:8067-18035 GCA_003454975.1 Cytophagales bacterium
GAGGAGTAGCCATCTTACGCGAAGCTGGCGGCATCGTTACTGACTTTTCTGGTGGAGACAATTGGCTACACGGCGGGGAAATAATGGCTGGCAACCTACTACAGCCTAGCATGCTACAGGTGGTGATAGACCACTGGAAATAAGCTCAGAAAATAATCAGCCCAAGAGATTATTCTACGTCGCGTACTTTTTCTCCCAAGATTGCCCGAAGCAGGTCAATTTGGACTCCTGGAATGTCCTAGAAAACTAACATGCCCTCCCAACTTATCTCCCGGCTAACCCTCTGGAAATCAAGCCACTTTCTGGCATCTTCAGCAGTACCTACAGACCAAACCGCGGAAAGGTTTTCGGTATCAACCTGGCAATCCACAAACGATTGATATTTCTACAATGTGGACCGAAAAACCATTTTGACATTACCGGCGATGATGTATTTTTGGTGCAAAAATTTGGGAGATGGGTACAATTTCTCATCCCTGTGTACATTTTATCCGTTGGAAAACAAAGGAGGACCTTTTATATGGAAAGTACAGAGAAGACAAAATATTCACCCCAGGAACTAGCAGAATTTGAAGCAATTATTAACGATAAGCTCAACAAAGCCAAAGAAGAGTTGGACTACATCAAAAGTACTCTGACTCGTAAAAATGATACCGGCACAGACAACACCGGAGGATCGGTGAAGGTGCTGGAAGATGGAGCCGATACCGCCGAAAAGGAGAATTTGAGCCAGCTAGCTGCCCGGCAGCAAAAGTTTATGACCCAGCTAGAGAACGCCAAAATCCGCATAAAGAACGGTACCTATGGCGTGTGCGTAGATACTGGCAAGCTAATTAGCAAAGAACGCCTGCGTGCCGTACCCCATACCCTCCACAGCATAGAAGCGAAACTGAAGCAAAACCGCTAACTTCGCGGTGTGGATTTTCTAGTAAATCATGTAGAGGCGCTCATATTTTGTAGCGACAAAGCGGTGTCAGCGGACGAGATTCGCGACACCATGGCGGAGATGTTTGATGCGGAGGTGCCCGTGGCCGATGTGGAGTCGGCCATTGAGACCCTGATGCAGAAATACCAAGCCGACATTTATTCTTTTCAAATAGAGCACGTAGCCGGGGGGTATCAGTTCCTCACCAAACCGGCCTACCAGGCCAGCATCAGCATATTGCTGAAACGCCAAAGCAAACGCCGGCTATCTACCTCGGCCCTGGAAACGCTCTCCATCATTGCCTACAAACAGCCCATTACCAAGGGCCAGATTGAGGCCATTCGCGGAGTCAATTGCGATTACGCCGTGCGCAAGCTGCTCGAAAAAGAGCTGATTGTCATTAAAGGTAAGTCCGAGGACATCGGGCGACCGCTACTGTACGGCACCACGGACAAGTTCATGGAGTATTTCGGTATAAACTCCCTCCGGGACCTGCCCAACCCCAAGGACTTTTCGCACGAGGCCAATCAGATTGGCCAGGAAATGGACGGCGATACCCCAGCTCCTCAAGCAGATATAGCGCCCGAAGAGCCAGAAAACCCTACCGATACGCCACCCCCCACCGAAGAATAAGCCATGCCCGAACTACCCGAGGTAGAATGGTATCGCCGCTATGTGGAAGGTACTGCCCTGAACCAGCGGATCACGGCAGTAAATGTGCGCGATGCAAAACCACTGCAACAGTCCGAAGAGGAGTTTCAGCAAGCCTTAGTAGATCACCAGTTTGTAGATACTGACCGGGTAGGCAAGTATTTCTTCTTGAAGCTGGATACTGGCACGTGGTTGCTCATGCACTTTGGTATGACCGGCGAACCAGTCTACTACCGTGATACGGAAGACGAGCCCCGCTTTGTACGGGTAGAGTTTGTACTGGAGAACGGCTTCAAGCTAGCCCTAAACGACCCTCGAAAGTTTGGTAAGTTGGAGTTGGTACCGGACTTAGAAGCCTTCTTGAAGTCAAAAAAGCTGGCCGAAGATGCACTCAAGGTAACGGAGGCCGACTTCGTAGCTAGGCTGGGTAAAAAGAAAAAAGCCGTGAAATCGGCGCTACTCGACCAAAACCTGGCTGCGGGTATTGGCAACTGGATTGCCGATGAGATGCTCTACCTGGCTAGAATCCACCCAGAGGTGAAAGCGCATACCCTTACCCAAGAGCAACTACGTACCTTGCATGCCGTACTGCAGGAGGTGCTGGAGGTTGCCCTGGAATACGAATCGGACTATGACAACTTTCCTGATAAGTACCTGACCAAGTACCGCTGGGCAGAAGACAAGGACATACAAGGTCAGTGCCCCTGCGGCAAAACCCAGCTAGAGCGGATCGTAGTGGGCGGCCGAGGCACCTACTTTTGCCCACTTTGTCAGAAGAATTAGCCATGTGAAGACCTATTACCTTACGCAAGAGGGCATTCAGGCCGACTACCGGAAAACGATACAAATTGCCTTTCTAGCGGGCATTGGCGGGACAAGCATCCTCTTAGTCGCCCAACAAGGCTGGGACAATCCCATGTCCGCCCCTTGGGTGGCAGGCACACTAGCGGTAGCACTTTTGATCACGTGGATCAAAGCCCGGCATGAGGCCAGTATGCGCATGGAGGACTTGCAAAAAGTGTACGTCACCATAACCCCTTTGGGCCTTACCTACCAACACCGATCGGGTATTATGTACTCTGCTACTATCCAGGATATAGCCCGCATCCAACAGTTAAAAAATGGTAAAGTAAAGGTGCATGCGGGAAAACAACGGTTTTCCATCCCTGCATACGTACAGGACAAGGAGCAGTTCCTTTGGGAGTTGCGACGCCTAGGCCCCATTGAAACCCCTACCGGATTACTAAAGCCTCATCCCGATGCCTTATTATCCTTGAAGGAAGAGTCTACCTCTGATTGAAGCCCTACTAGCCCTCATCAAATGAGGGTGAGTGGTTGCTTTAGAACCCCCTCTTCCACTCCAGGGTATTGGCCATGATGGCCATATCCTTTTTCAGATACTCGATGATGGGAGCCAGGCTATCATTTTGGGTAGCGGTACGGAAATAAAGCGCCCCGCGCAAAAAGTGTTCTGTGCTGTCCGTAGTCACAAATTGGAACTGACTAGGCACCTCGCCGCTCAAGCTCGCAAAGGATACGTACTTGCCACTTTCGGTCACCATAATCTCCTCCCGGATGCCCGCTGCCTTCACCTGATGCTTGCTTGTAAGCCGATAGGCATCATCCAGGTATTCCCGAAGCTTTTGCTGATCCCCATCCACGGCTTTATAGGTGATCTGGACATTGGCCTGGTAGGCGGGGTAGTATAGGTCAATCCAATAGCGCTCAGCAATCCAGGAAGAATCCCGCAGGACTTTTGCCTGGTCGGAAATATCAAACTGGTAGGGCAAAGAATCAGGTAAGGACCGATAAGTGGCCTCCGGCAGGTCGATGCGGTTAAACACCTTGGGCTTAGGAATGTAGGTACGGCTACAGGCAGCCGATAGTCCGATAAATGCGACAAATAAATATGCTACGTAACTTTTCATAGAGGAAAATGGACTCAACTACAAAGTAAACCCAAAACGGGCGAAATAATTGCCCAAAATTAGGGCTGGTCTTGGCTGCATTGTATATTCAATTACTCAGTAGTGAGTTTTATGCGTTGCCAGGACCTGATTGATAAGTTAAAACAAGAGAACCAAGACCTAATAACTCAGGTGGAGGAGCAGTTGCGTCCCATGGATGCAAAGCAATGGGCTTGGCGTGTCAAATCCAACGGTTGGAACGCATTGGAAACGATGGAGCACCTGAACCGAATGTTCGACCGGGCCTTTCCCAAAATAAATCTGACGATTGACAAAGCACTGGAGGAGGGCCATAGCCCCACCGAAACGTATCAGGTAGGCTGGATAGGAGAGGTAGCCGTGCAGCTGATCGACAACAGCGAGGAGCGGAAGAACTACCTCAAATTCAAAACCCCTACCTCATTCAATCCACTAGACCAACCCTTAGAAGTAGAGAAAGTACTGGGCGCTTTTTTGGCCCAGCTACAAGAATACGACCGCATGTTGGAACGTTCTCGCCTAGTGCCTTTGGGCAAGGTACGCGTTCGGTTTACCAGTGGCTCCTTCGTTCGCTTTCGCCTCGGCGATACCCTACGCTTCATTAGTGCCCACACCTCGCGCCACGTACTTCAGATCAAACGCTTGCTCAACCACGAGCAGTTCCCCAAATCTATCGGGGCATAACCCTCTTTTGGGACTGCATTAGGTAACTCGACATGAAGTCATGTTACCTGGTTAAGTACGCTAGTCCACACATCTTATGGGTAATCCTAAGCTTGTGAGGCTTACTCCCGCGCTTCACCTTCCTCTGGTTGGTACTCCAGCAAATCCCCAGGTTGGCAGTCCAATGCCTTACAGAGTGCGTCTAAGGTAGAAAAACGAATGGCCTTACCCTTGCCCTGCTTCAGGATAGACAGATTGGCCATGGTAATGCCTACCCGCTGCGACAGCTCGGTCACCGTCATCTTGCGCTTGGCAAGCATCACATCTACGTTTACAATGATGGGCATCAGATGGTCAGTTTTTGTTCATCTTCCAAATCACGGCCGTGGTCGAGGATACGAGAGACGATCCAAAGAAACAAGGCTACCGCCAGCCAGGCAAGATCCCAAGAGAAGGAAGTATGCACGGTCACGTCGTTGAAACTGACGTGATTTTGTACCCAAACAGCCACCCAGAAGGTAAACGTGGTTTGAATAAACCAAGCCAGAACCACCCAGCCAGCGGTTTGCCGTAGGCGCAGACTAGCCCGCTGGTGAAAAAACTCACCGGCTACCATATGCCCCATAAATCCTTTGAAGCACCATAGAGCAAAGATGGCTAGCACAATGCAAAACAGCGTGATAAGAGCAGGCATCCATATAAAGAACGAAGGAGGATCCTGCATGGCTACTTTCCCCCGTACGGCACTGATTTCCACCGGATACTGTTCACTCCCCACCGAAAGCACCCCTGGTTGCGCGATGTCTAGTTTCAGGGGCAAGTCGATGGAAAAGCTCCAGGTTTCTGGGAGGCCGAATAAAATCTGGGCCAGAAAAATGGCAAATAGAACAGCCCAAACCAGGATGAGCAAAAAGTAAACAAACCGGGTAATGATGTGGGCCAACCGGATAGGGCCCTGAACGGAAGAGCTCATGATGAAGCAATAAATATTTATTGAAAAACAATAATTATTTATCCTTTACGGCCCAAAGCAAGGAAGGTTACCACCAGATGGAATTTACTCGGGAGGTAACAAAAAAGCCCTCAGGTAGGAGGGCTTCTGAATTGCGTGATCGGAAAAGGGTCAGTCTAACGTGACCAGCTGTGTATACGTGCCCAACCGGCCGGTGACTTCGAAGAGATACTCACCTTTTGGCAACTTGGAAAGGTTGTAGGGCCTACGAAAGGTTTCGCGGTTACGAAACGACTCGGTGAATACCACACGATCGTTTTGGTTAATGATGCTCACCTTTACATATTTTTCTTCTGGCACCTGATACAGCAGGTCGAACGAATACCCATCCTTTTGCGCAACCACGCGAACGGTTCCGTACTCTTCATGGAAGAGTGCCGCTTTAAAGGCCTGAGCCTTTACCTGAGGTGCTACGCCCATCGCTACGAAGAGCAGCACCGACATACGAATCATTACTTTGTTCATACGGCAATCGGGTTTAAACAAGTCTGGTAAATACAGGGACTAAAAAATTGCCTGGTTGTCCATCGCAGCAATGAATTAGTGTAACTATCTCACAGACTATGTGTGTGAAATTGGATTGCGAATTGTTTAAGACAAAAGTCACCGTGAAATACGGATAGTACAATTCAAGGATGCTTTTCACATTCTTTTTAACCGTTTTGTAATAAGAGAATAAGAGGTTGAACTCCGCAACCGTTTGTGCCTTGTGAAGGTGGCATATAATGCCTGCAACTACCTGACTAATTGAAATTTTGTCATTTGTTGAAGGCCTATTTGATGTACTATTTGGCCAGGTGGCCTTTTGTTGAAATAGGCACAGTAATTGAAAGTTAAATTGATAAACTGATATTGATCATTAGGCAACACCTACGAAAATTAACATTTTGAAAGCATGAAAGGAACGTGGATACTTCGGGTTCTGGCGACGCTATGTCTACTGGCCGGGCTCTTCCAAGAAACTTGGGGGCAAAAAACCGGCTTATATCTGGAAGCAACCCACCCAGAATACAGCAAAACCTACACCTATAAGGAGGGGAAGTCGATCTTCTTTAGCCTGAAATTAGCCCCAGAAGAATGGCAGAAAGGGGTGATCATGGAGATCCATGAGGATTACCTCATCATTGCCGACAAAAACAAACGAGGGCTTCCACGCCTATATCCCCTTTCAGATATCAATGCCCTCTGGCCCAACCCTAGGTGGCACCAAGTAGTCACCTACTTCAGCCTACTGAACTGGATAGGGTCTACCACCTTTACCCTCACGGCGGCACGGGCATACCGCCACAACCCCAACCTGGAAAACTTCTCACGAATAGTACTTGGCGCTTCCGGTATGGTCATATTTTCCATCCCTATGTTTGTGAAAGACAAAATGCCCCTCTCCAGCGACTGGAACCTCACAATTCTTGCGCTGCCAGCAGATGTCTGATAATCTCTAGTCATGATGGGTAGCAAAAAAAACAAAGCCCCCGCCAGCGTTTCCGGCAGGGGCTTCTGACCCAAAACAACGACTACCCTTTAGTTCAGCCAGTAGGTGAGTTTCACCACCAGCCCCCGTTGGGTAGGCGCAAAGTTTTCTGTCCCATAGTTGTCCGAGTACACAATGAACAGATCGGACATTGGACGGTATCGCCACTGAAAACGGCTATTCAGATTCATAGCGTTGGCTTGTGTATTGTACTGCAGCACCGTGGTCCAAAACATGGTATTGGAGAATGATATGTTCACCTGCGGCCCCAGCAGATGCAGGGTGGTTTGGCCGTACGCCTCCGGTAGCTCTATGCGGTTTACTTGATAGTTGAGCCCAAAGGTGCCCCAGGGCTGCGTGCGGTACGTCAGCGTACCCCCTCCGGAGTATAGCATACCGTTGTAGAAACCACCTACCCTGCCTTGTACATCCAGATTGAGCGACTTACGAGGATCGGTATTGGCATTCACTGTTACCTGATTGAAAGAGTACAGACCCGCCGGCAAAGGCTCTGCGTCCTTCACAAAGGTGGTAGCGTAGGGCAGGTTGGGTCTGCGGGTGGTCAGGCGCAAGCTTTGCCCTTGGCGGTCCCGCATCTGCACCTCATACACCAAATTCCAGTTCCATTCATTAAAGGAGTAATCTGGGTTGAGGATAAACTGTGTCCAGGACCGCACTGAATGCCGGAGCACCGAACCCTCAGTCGGAAACCAGTTGTACCCACCCCAGGCATTGGTCTGAAGGTAACCCAGGCGCACCGTGCTATCCTGCACCGGATCGTAGTTGAACAGACGCGGCGTGAAGCCGGACTCCACCAGATAGTTGGTGCCTACTCCGTGGTGATGTAAGCCAAAGAACGCGTTGCGCGCATTATACCTCACCTCCAGATGATGAAAAGATCGGTCCCGGTTGGGCGTAGCATCATCTAATGCGATGTGGTATTTCGCCTGACCATTCCAGCGGCCATCGGCCGAGGTGTATAGAAACTCTCCGCCCACATTCTGGTTGAAGTGGCCCTCCTCCCCTTCCCGTTGCGGGGCCGTGTATTTGTTCACCACCAACGCCTTCACACTACTGCGTGCCCATATCCTTTGCTGCACCGCTGCCACCGTAGTATTCTCCGGCCCTACGGACTCCGTGGCCCGAGACTGCACATTCATCACCCCTATCCGCAGGTTGTCCGTCAGGTTGCCGGATAAGCGCGCGCCGTATAAGATGGGCACGGCCTCACCATCATTGAGGCCTACCCGACGGGAGAAGAATGGCACCACCCGCCAGTTGCCGAAGTCAGCAAACAGGTCAGAGTTTTCCAGGAAGAAATTGCGTTGCTCAGGGAAGAAAAGACTAAAACGGGTAAGGTTGGTTTGCTGTATGTCCACATTCACGTTCGAGAAATCCGGGTTCACCGTCAAATCCAGGTTGAGCGAGGGCGTCACCATTACCTTAGCATCCAGGCCTACCGCTCCACCCGGCTCCCAGTTCTCAGCGTCCTCATAGTTGCGCGTTACCCGGCCTGCTGCATAGGGAATCAGCGCCCAGCGGCTCTGGTTACTGGGTGGAGCTTCCTCCCACTCCATGGCCCCCGTAAACCCTAAATCAGCCCCGCCGAAATTGTTCGGAAACACCGTCCAGGTTTGGTAGGCATTGTTCTCCATATCATTACGAATGAAATTGAGGCCCCAGGTACGGTTTTGTGGCGAAAACCGAAGCGATTTGAACGGAATCGCCATCTCCACCGTCCAGGCCCCATCAGTCTCCCCTACTGCTGAGTACCACTTGTTGTCCCAATTGAAGTCCAGTGCATCGTCATTTGAGGAGGCCTTCACCGTAGCTTCTACCTGAGCACCCCCGGCGTTCACGCCGAAAAAGAACCCGTTGGTGGGTTGGTTGATGGGGTCGATGACCACACTAAATCCGTCGCTGCTGAAGAAATTGGGCTCATCTCTATTTAGAGATTGTACCACTCGGGCATCGCCGGTATCGTGCAGGCGAGCCGAGATGTAGAGGAAATTATCGTCAAAACCCATCCACACCTCCGTGTCAGACTGGGCCCGACCGCTGTCCAGCGGCCAGTGATTGTTCAAGTACGGAATGCGATCTGCCGACTGCCAACCGGCATCGTCCAGAATACCGTCAACGGTGATGGGCTGCGCTAAGCGAACCATGCGCACCTGATATTCGGCTTGTGTTTGGGAAACCGGTTGGGGGGTAGCGCCGCTGGCCCACGGCGCTAATCCTATGCCCAACCCAAGAGTGAAAAGGGTACGGAAAAACATAGTTGTTGCGGAAATTTGATTGGGTATACTGGCCCTCCCTAGCTCAGGTTCCCCAAAAACAGGCTCTTTCGCCCAACAGCACAATTGTTGGCCTCATCGACACAAAACCTACCCTATCACCGATGAGCCTACCCTTTCTGCTGTTGAGGTTGTTTGTAGTGTCGTTGGTCGAAATAGGATCTATAACCTGCCCATTCGTGTAACACCCGTGCCATTTTCGGGGTAATTTCCTATCATCAAGGAAAACGTCGATTAAGGAGCACGAGCCTTTTCGTGCCAGAACAGTAATACATCATGGATCTAGGAGGATGGATAGCCAAAGTGCCCCGATGGGCACGTCATACCCTTTTTTGGCTGGTGTACGTAGTCTTTTTCACGCTGGTGTACGGCAGCTACGATGAAAAGTATGGACAGGAATTCCTGTTTATGCTTTGGGATCTGCCCATGATCATCATTGCTACCTACGTCACCATGTATGGGCTCTTGCCCCTGCTTTTCAAGCAGAAGTACGCCCAGTTCTTTGGGCTGGTGGCCATCATTTTGCTGATTGCCGGGTTCGTGAATTATGCCATCTACGTTTATTTTAAGCATCCGCTTTCTGACTATGCCCACGAACCCATCCAGCTTTTCTTTCCCTACAAAATCATGAAGTTTGCGTTGGGTATATACCCCATCGTCGCTATTGCCACCGTCATCAAACTGCTGGAGCACTGGTACCGCCACCAGAACACTCAGCAGCAACTATCACAGGAGAAACTGGAGGCTGAGCTCAAGTACCTCAAGGCCCAGATTCACCCCCACTTTCTGTTCAATACGCTGAACAACCTCTACGCGCTCACCCTCAAAAAATCAGACGCTGCCCCGGAGATGGTGCTCAAGCTTTCGGACTTGCTCAATTACATGCTGTATGACTGTAATGAGAACCGGGTACCGCTGGACAAGGAGCTGAAGCAAATTGAAAACTACCTGGCCCTGGAACGCATGCGTTACGGCGACCGGCTAGACCTACGCTACTCCGCTAACG
>DMST01000073.1 GCA_003454975.1 Cytophagales bacterium
CTTTCCGCGTTCTTCAGCGTAGTATTGGCCCAGCTAGACTGGCCGTTTACTCCGGCATCTACCCACAAGCCTTTGGTCTGCGAGTCATGATTGTTGATCACGATGATGGCGCCGTCTTTGGTGCCGTTGCCTCCCCTACGGGCCGCGTACACGTGGTAGGCATCGCCGCTAGGGTAAGGATTACCCGCATCGCTCAGTACTTCCAGGCCTCCGCCAATATAAGTGCGGCGAGCAAACATCAGGAAGTTGATGTCATCCTGCAGCGAAGCAGGTGCTTGTGTAGTATAGCTACCGCCGTGGGCATCTTCTTGCAGCGTACCGTAGTAGTGCGAGTAGAATACACAAGGACGACCTTCGTGTGTCAGGATGTAGGCGTAAGGCATCTTCCAGTCTTGGAACACCCACTTATCGTGCTCTTTACCCGTATCGTGGTTTTCCACGAAAGTCACGGCCGAAGTGCCACCCAGGAAGCCACCGCGAACCAGACCGGCGTTGTTCAGCCAGCGCATGTCGTAGCTGCTCTGGTTTCCGTTAGCCATTTGCGTGAGCGTAAACTTCAGGTCGAAGTCAAATCCGTCAACGTCTACACCCTGGCCGCCAATATCATTCACCCAGTCGCGAATCCGGTAGCTAGGTCCCCAGTACTCACCCACGATGAACCGCTGCGCTCCATTCTTCAAGGGCAGATTGTCTACCCAGTCAGCGATGTACCCCGTTTGGAAACCGCGCACGAAGTCCATCCGGAAGCCGTCAAAATCCAGCTCATTCACCAGCCACTCACCCCAGTCGTTCATCCGGGTTTGCACTGTGGGGCTAAAGGTGTTCAGATCGTTACCGAAGAACTTGGTGTTGGTGATGATCTCGTCCGAACCTGGATAGCCCAGCCAGTCGTTGCCATCTACCGGGTGAAAGTGGGTATAGTCCCAGGTGTAGTTGGCTTCGCCGGTACCCGTGTGGGTAGGGTAGCTAATGCCCGTGTTGGTGTGCGCTTCTAGGGTAGAGTTGGCCAGGTTAGAACCGTTGTACCATACCGCCTTGGGGTAGTAGCCGTTATTTTGGTTACCCCACTGCCATTCCCAGGCACCTTGGCTGTCGGTACCCTCACGGCGGGCATTAATGTAAATTTCGATGTCCGTAGTAGACGTTACCGATACCTTATACTCGTCAATATCACCGCTGTACTCAATGTGCCCGCGGATGCCCTCACCACTACCGGGGAAGTCGTCCGTATTGCCACTACCGTTGTTGGGCTCGCTCTCCCAGTATACCGTGCCGCTGCTGCCCGAGCTGCCATAGTCAATGTAAACTTCGTACGCCCGCTCACCTTTTACCGCACCGTAGTCCAGCAGATAACCGCCAATCTGGATGTAGTAGTCACCCGGTGCTGCATTGGGGATCACCCACTTAATTTCGTTCGTAGGGTAGCTCTGGTACTGTGTACCGTTACGGAAGGCCTCGTCAAACACATACTGTTTTACCGCCGGGTTGCTTTCGTCGTCCTCGCTGTTGGTATAAATGTGGTTCAGGATGATATCCATATACACATCAATACCCTCGTTGTGCATCTCCGTAATCATGCTTTCCAGCTCCGCACGGCTACCAAACCGGGTCTCAGTAGTCCCCTTTTGGTTGTAGTTACCCATGTCATAGTGGTCATAGATGCCGTAGCCCATATCCCAGATACCAAAGTTGCCTTTGGAGGCCGAAGGAATCCAGATACCCGTAAAGCCGGCGTCATCCATGGCGGCCGCTTTACTCTTCAGGTTGTCCCACCAAGTACCGTTCAAATTCACATTATCTACCGGCACATCCCAGTAGAATGCCTGCATCATTACATCGTTCTGCGCTTTGGCGGTGAAGCCCGCAAAGCACAAGGCCATCAATAGGGCCATTTTCAAAGAAGTGTAGTTGTGTTTCATCTGTATGTAGGAAAAAGAATATGTCAGTTTCTCGATCAAGAATATATGCTTAATGCAATCGTTTTCGACCGAGCAGAGTAGCAAAAACCTAAGAGGGCTACTCTCTTTAGTATTTTCAAATATTCACCAAATTTTGATTTACTACAACTAAACCGGCTAAAATTCTGTCACAATCATATTTTTTCAACTAATTTTTGTAAATATTTCATCAATCGGTAGATCGTACGGCCCGAGATACAATATGCAACCGTTTGCAATTCCTATTATTTATACAAAAAATACACTACCGTGAAACGGTTTTCGTAGTTGAGATTTTTTCCTGTAAAGGCTCTTGTTAGAAGCTCCTACATTGGTAAGCCTAGAAAGTAGAATAAAGACTTGCTGTAGGCTGAAAATGTGACTTATTAGTCATGTGATTCGGGCCAAGTTTATCGTCTCGTAGGTCAGTAGGCTTCATCGGCATGAAAGCCCCGTTGGTACGTTTGCTCCCTGCATAGAAGAAATGTCATCCCGAATGAAATGAGGGAACCCGGTAGCTACCACAAGCTGACCAACTGAGAGCTACTTGCTCTCCTTGAAACACGCCAAGAATGTAGTCGCGTGCAGAAATGGAGCTTGGTTGCATAGGGCAACCAAGTTTCCTGGAACGCCAGCCCGGTTGCTCCACTTCGGAATGACGGGGTGAAAAGCCATGGGACTGGGTAGCCCCCACGGTCCGACGGTGACGCCAAGTCTGGTAGGGTCGGCAGGAAAGCCCCATCGGTACGTTTGCTCCCTGCATAGAGGAAATGTCATCCCGAATGAAATGAGGGAACCCGGTAGCTACCACAAACTGACGAATTGAGAGCTACTTCCTCTCCTTGAAACACGCCAAGTATGTAGTCGCGTGCAGAAAAGGAGCTTGGTTGCAAAGGGCAACCAGGTTTCCCGGAACGCCAGCCCGGTCGCTCCGCTTCGGAATGACGGTGTGAAAAGCCATGGTATGGCAAGAAAAAAGGTGCGCTGCCGAAGCAACGCACCTTGTATTCTGTACGCCGATCGCCCGGACGGGACTTTCAATGAGATGAAAACCGCCCGACCTTAAAACTCCGCGCTTCCGGGAGTCCGAGGGAAGGGAATCACATCGCGAATGTTGCCCATACCCGTAACAAACATGATCAGGCGCTCGAACCCGAGGCCAAACCCGCTGTGCGGTGCCGAACCAAAACGGCGGGGGGCCAGGAACCACTCCATCTCCTCTTCC
>DMST01000205.1:0-981 GCA_003454975.1 Cytophagales bacterium
TGCCCATCTTCCAGGCCAACCAGCTCACCGCTACCCTCATGGAGGTCATCTACAAACCCTCGGGTTGGGTAGGCGAAGGCCAGGAGTTCAATTGGCAGCTGGGCACCGCCCTTGTACTCGTAGTCATCACCTCCTCCGTGGTTTTTGGCGGCATCAAACGGATTGGAGATGTAGCCGGGCGCGTAGTCCCCATTATGGTCATCATCTACATGGTGTCCGTCCTCGTTATTCTATTCTCCAACTTCAGCCTGATCGACGATATGTTCGCCCTCATTCTGCAGGACGCCTTTACGGCCGAAGCCATGGGCGGTGGTCTGCTCGGTGTTATGGTCAAAGGAGCCCAGCGGGCCGCCTTCTCCAATGAGGCCGGCATCGGTACCGCTCCCATGATGCACGGCGCGGCCAAAACCAAAGAACCCGTTCGGGAAGGGCTCGTGGCTATGCTCGGCCCCATCATCGATACCCTGGTGGTTTGTACCCTTACCGGGCTTGCCATTCTGGTTACGGGGGCCTATGAGTTCCAGGAGAGCCTCAGTGGGCTGCAGGGCATTACCCTTACCGCCAAGGCCTTCGCCCTCGGCATACCTGGGGTAGGCAGCTACGTACTCATGATCTGCGTACTCTTCTTCGCCATCTCCAGCATGTTTAGCTACAGCTACTACGGAGTAAAAAGCCTCGGCTTCGTGCTGGGGGCCAAATACGGCAAGTACTACAACTACCTGTATGTAGCCACCATCATTTGGGGTGCCACCGCCAGCATAGACGCCGTTGTAGCCCTCATCGACTCGGCCTTTGCCCTTATGGCCTTCCCCACCATGATCAGCGCGCTCATCCTGGCACCCAAAGTACTCACCGCCTCACGTGACTACTTTGCCCGGATGAAAGCTCAGAAGATCACGAAATAACATTGGGCGTGTCCCTTTCTGTACCCTTCGAGGTTCTTCCGCTTCGCGGAACCTCAGGGTACAGAAAGAGGGCCGG
>DMST01000205.1:1070-4700 GCA_003454975.1 Cytophagales bacterium
GTCCCTTCGAGGCCCGATCCCTTGGATCGCCTCAGGGACCAAAGGACCTCAGTTACCGGGGAGAAGGACTCGAAGCCACCCGTATGAATCTCAAACAATGGCTTAATCCCTCACGCATTACGCTCCACGCAGATTCCGGGCGCGCCAGGCCACACAAGCTCAGGCCAACTCCCAGGTGACCGACACGCTTACCCCCTAAACTTCCAGGATGCCCTACGCCAATTCCCTTAGGATTCCCTACCCCATTACCTTTGGCAAGGTATTTTCTAGTAATTTTGCGCAAAGACCCAAGGCTTTCCCACGAAAGCCACTATTGAAACCATTCCTATGAAAGTACAACGTACCTTTTGGACCGCCCTCGGTTTATTCGCCCTGCTATTCAGCACGCCGCTGCTGGCACAGCGCCCCGTCACCCTTCGCCTCAACCTGGAAAAAGGCAAAACCTACACGGTGTCTATGTCCACCCAGCAGGATATCAGCCAGACCATTATGGGGCAAGACAATAACATCCAGCAAGAGATTGGCTTTACCTATGCTCTGGACGTACTCGGAAAAAAACGAGGCGGCGAGCACGATGTGGACTTGACATTCACCAAAGTGAAATTTGCCAACGAAACTCCCATGGGTGGTACCAATTACGACTCAGAAAACCCAGATTCGGAGCCCGACATGCAGTCTATGGCTTATGCTGCCATGGTAGACCAGACCCTGGGCATGAAGATGAACAACACTGGCGAGATTACCGATATCACCGGTATCAATGAGTTCCTCAACCACCTGGTATCCTTCTACGGTATTCCCGAAGGGCCCCAGCGCGAGGAGGTACGCGCCCTCATCGATCAGCAGTTCAGTGCCGAGCAGATGATGGACCAGTTCAGCCAGCTCACCATCGTATACCCTGAAAACGCCGTGAAGGTAGGCGACAGCTGGGAGCAGACACAAGAAGTAACCGCTGGTTTCCCCCTCAATCTGGTCAACACCTACACCGTACAATCCATAGAAGGTGGTGAGGTAACTCTATCCCTGTCGAGCGAAGTAAGCATGGGCAAAATGACCGAGCCTATGCAGATGAATGGCATGGAGATGATGTACAAGCTGAAAGGAACCCAAACCGGAACCATCATAGTGGATGCCAAAACCGGCTGGACACAGTCCTCTCAAATCACCCAAAACCTGGCCGGCACCGTAGATTTGTTGCCCAACGCCCAATTGCCTGACGGCATGAGCTGGCCCATCTCGCTGGTATCCGACGTAAATATTGTGACCGAATAAGGCACATCCGAATAGCATTCCCAAAGCCCTGGCCGTCTCCGATGGTCAGGGCTTTTTCTTTTATACTCCGAAGCCTTTACTAATCAGGGTTCTCCTCCGTAGACTACTTGGCATTACTTGAGCGAAAGGAGGCTTCTGCTACTTCTGAGACTCCCCTTTGTGAGCGAAGCAGACCTGCTGTAACCACTCCTTCCCAATGAGCGCCCCGCGCTTGGAATAAACCTTACACCCAGCCAACGAACCACGATGGACTCGCATTGGCTACGACTCTGCAGCTAGCCGATCCTTCTTCCTAAAAATGGTTCTGCGTCTACTACCCCATTGACTCTTTCGCGTGCTCATTTATTGCTATTCCTCACTCCTGATTCTCCGCACGCACACTCCGGATGCTATCCTTTTGCTACCCTACCTAACCGTAGGAAAAATCACAAAACACTGAAAATCAATAAACTACCAAACAACCCCTCACCCACTCCCTGAAAACGGTGATACCCAATTGCTATCCCGCTGCCTACCTCTTTGTAACCCTCTTGAATGTCACTCCTCAGGTATTCACCCGTGATATTTGTAGTACACAACCCCCTACAATTATGCAATTACACGCTACCCCGGGCGCATCAAAGCGCCCATATACCGGACAGCCGGGCACTTCTTTCAACTTTTCAAAAGCTACATGGATAACCAATAACACAATGAAAAAACAAATCAAACTCTCACCGCGCGGCACCCAGGTGCTGCTCGCCTTGGGCCTCATGGTGGGCCTGCTAGCATACAGCCAAACCGTACAAGCGCAGACTTGGGATGGTTCCGTCTCTTCGGGTGATACCAAGGAACTTTTCCCGATTAACCAAAACCGGACTTTTCAAGATGCGGGGATACGGTTGAATGCGGGTGTCATTTCAGGTGGCACAAACAAGTACCGGGATTGGATGCTCTGGACCGATGGTAACAACAATAAACTGTACTTTGGATATTACAACTACGAAACGACAGGCCTCTTAGGGTCTGGAGCAAACATGACTTCAATCACCCACAATACCTATGCATTGGGCACTGGAGGCATATTCACCATAAATAGCCCCTCTACATCAAACAAAGCTTCTGTAGAGCTAAGAAGAAATGGCGGAAATGTTTTTCGTTTTTCTCAAGAAACCAATGGTGACGGCTACGTATGGCACCACGGCAACGAACCCATTCGGTTCGGCACCAATAATAGCGAGCGAGTACGCATCACCAATGCAGGTTTAGTGGGTATAGGTATTGTCGATCCCCAAGATCAATTGGACGTGAAGGATGCTATACGAATTACCGATAACGTAGATGCGAATGATTATGTAACCTTGGGCCATGGTGGTACCAATGCTTACTTGAACTATGCAGGCGGGGGCAACCTGGACTTTCGATTTAATGAAGGAACTCTGATCCAAATGACTTCCGCCGGTAAGTTCGGGATTGGAGGTGATTTTGATCCCGGATATATGTTGGAAGTGCGAGGCGATGGCTATTTTGATACTGATTTAACCGTAGATGGTATACTAAGAGCGGATACCCTGCTCAAGGCAGCCGCAGTGGTGTTTGATAACGTAGAAGGGGACGAGTATTTCGGAACCACTCCCACAGAGGGCACCCTGATGTACGATGCTAACTGGCAAGATGCCGACACGGAATACAATTGGACCAACTATTTTAATACGGCCACCACAGGGGAGGATATCAACATTGGAGGATTCTCGCAGTACGTCAGAAATGCCTCTTCAGAATGGGAGCATCTCTTAAGCACCTACAACATGCGGTACCTGAAGGCAGACCTATATTCCTTAGATGTAGAAAACGGTCTAGTGGTAAGTGGATCTTCGGTATTGAACAATGGATTGACCGTATCCGGTACATCAACATTCGATAACTGGATCACGTTGGCCCGGCCGGGTACCGGTACTGAAACAGCTCGTTTCGATCTGAAGGCAGGGGGACTCACCAACGGGCTACGTTTGGGTATCCATAATGATGCCGGGCGCGAAGGCCAAGCGTTTTTGTGGAACGTAGAAAACGGCCCGCTGATGTTTGGTACCAACCATACCGATCGGATGCAAATTGCCGCAGATGGCAAGGTGAGTATTGGCAATAAGACCTTTAACGCGGCCAACACGTACCAGCTAGGTGTGGACGGTACAGGCTATTTTAGCGGAGATCTGTCTACCAATGCTGCGCTGTCCGTAGCAGGAACTACCAACCTTACTGGTAACGTAACGATTGGCACCTCCACCACCAACACCGCCGACCTGGAAGTGCGCGGACAAGCTAAGGTGTATGAGCTACAGATCTCGCCCACCGGCAACTGGGCGGACTACGTATTTGCCG
>DMST01000205.1:4764-5207 GCA_003454975.1 Cytophagales bacterium
TAGAAAACTACATCAAGGCCAACGGTCACCTACCCGAAGTGATGAGTGCCGAAGCAGTAGCCGCGCACGGCTACGCCCAAAGCGAGGTAAACGAAACCTTGCTCCGCAAGATCGAGGAGCTAACCCTCTACAGCATTGCCCTGGAGAAAACCAACGATTCCCAGAAAGGGACGCTGGACAATCTGGAAGCGCAGGTAAGCGCACTGCAAGCCAGCAACGCCGAGCTCCGCGCTATGTTGGAAACCCTCATCCAAGCACAGGACCAGAAATAAGGAGCCGTCCCGGATTTCCTGATCGGGGGTGTTTTCTGTAGGGTGCGATCCATGGATCGCACCTCCTAACCCCCCAAAACAGCGATCTCACGCGCTGCCCAGGGAAATTACAGGCTTTTGGATATGGGAGAATCCGAAATTCCTTCCCTTACGAAGGGAAGGTGGCCGGAG
>DMST01000205.1:5343-5501 GCA_003454975.1 Cytophagales bacterium
ACCCCGCCCTCCGGGCACCCCTCCTTGAAAAAGGAGGGGAGAAAATGGGCACACCCCACAACCTCCAACATCATGAAAAATATTCTATCCAACATATTGGCGACGCTGCTCCTCCTCTGCGGAGGCTGGGCAGCCCACGCCCAGACCACCCCGCCGGT
>DMST01000205.1:5541-5783 GCA_003454975.1 Cytophagales bacterium
GTTTGACGACCCCAGCGACGTGGTACTGATCAACTGGAACGGTGAAACCGTGGCGCTGATGAGCACCCACGGTCAGGGCACCGGTACCCAAAGCATATTACCCAGCAGCAGCACCGTAACCGGTGACCAGCTGCACATTAGCCCTTTCCTGGGCAGCCAGGCCGATGGTCAGGCCTTCGATCGGATGTACTTCTTTGCCGATCGGTTCAGTGCCAACTTTGAGCCCACCCGGCTACTGAGCG
>DMST01000205.1:5827-11606 GCA_003454975.1 Cytophagales bacterium
ACCCGGCTACTGAGCGCCCAGAACAGTGCCAACCTCACCTTTGGCGACTACGACGCCAGCAAACAGGTAAGCAGCTTTACGGGCTCAGACAAGGCGTATCTTTCGCAAATAGACCTGTCTTGGACGGAAGTAAGCGATGCCGATGGCTACCTGCTCTTCCGTGAAGACCAAGGTGGTCCTTATCCGCCGGCCACGCTGGTGGGTGCACAGCTCACCTCCTATTCGGACCTGGGCCTGGACATCTACGCGGAGTACACCTACTACGTGATCCCGTTTAGCCTCACCAACCATGCCCTGTATATGGGGGCTCCGGCGGTTACCACGGGTCACACCAAGGGCTTTGATTTTACCGCCACGGGTAGCGGGGAAGCACAGGTTACCTTCGACTATAACTTTGACAACCACCTGCTGGTGCAACTGGATCAGCAGGCGGCTTACGTGGAGATCACCGACGAGAGCAATGGCACGATCATTTTCGGCGATGAGCTAACCATGACCGACATCGCTGAGGATGCCTTGCTGTTTGACTACGCCCTGGATGTAAAGGGAACCTACCACAGCGGAGGTGGGGTACATGCGGAGCCCAATCTGGATGTATCGGGCTTAGATGCCTGGACGCTAGAGCTGTGGTTTCAGTTTGATTCTGATCCCGCCTACCTGAATACCTACTACCACGAACTGTATAGTGATGGCAATGTAACCTTGATGACCGATCGTAGCCAGCGGGTATTGATCGCTAACTTTTATGGCCAGCAGTTCCGTTGGGTAGGGGACTCGCCCAACTGGACCGAATGGACCCACCTGTCGGTTACCTACGATGGTACCCACGCTACGGTGTACCACAATGGCAAAGCGGCGATGATGTACAACGTTAGTACGCTGGAAGAAGCCTACAGTCACCCGGTGAGCAACGGAAGCCTGAACAATACCTTACAATTTGGCCAACGACTTGCCCTTACCGATGATAAACACGGGAACCTGAATGGTTCCTTGGGTATGATTCGGATGTGGGACCAGGCGCGTACCCAGGACCAGGTAGCCTATGACTACGAACATATTTTTGATTCAGCCGTGCCCGGTCTGCTCGCGCAGTGGACCTTTGCGGACCAGGACCTCAATCCGGTGGACCCGCTCACGGGTGCTTCGCTGAGCATTCAGACGGATAACTCGGCCGAATACCCGATCCGGTGGAATGCCGCCTACGACTTCTTTGCCGCCGAAATGCAGAACGAAATCACCGCCTGGCTGGATCGGCCGGAAGCCGATGGTGCAAGCCGTGACTTCTCCATCAAGATCTATGAGTCGGGCAGTGGCCGGATTATTTCTGAGGGTACCGATGCGGCTACCTTTAGCCACCCCGGCACCGCCACGCTGACCGTAGCCGAGGTAACCAACGCGCCTTATGCGCTCGACGTAACCCTGAGCCCGGCTACCTTCCAGGCAAACAAGTACAACCTGTATCGCCATCGGGGCACGGAGACTACCCTGCTACAAGAGGTAGTGATGACGGCCAACGAGGACGGCACCGCCTACCTGCCCTTTACGTATCAGGATGCCTATGCCTACGGCAACCGCAACACCCCACAAGCTGGGGAAAGTATATCTTACTCCGCCCTGCCGATCTATACCAAAGCGACGGGTGAGGATCAGACCGATCCGGACCACACGGCTACCAGTACCACGGTAAACACGCCGGACTTCCTCACATCGGTGGCAGCCTCGGTTGACAACCAAGGCATTACCCTGACCTGGGATGCTACCCAGCTACCCCCCAGCTACGATACCCTACAGCTAGAACGGGACGGCGCGCTGCTGGCCTACGTACCCGCAAGCGAGGGGGCCTATGAGGATACGCTGATGCTGTTTGGCGACACCTACACCTACACGGCCACCGTGATCGAAAAGGGGGCACCTGCCTTGAGCCAGTCCGCCGAGTTCGGTCTGATCGCTAACGGGACCGTATCGGCCACCTTGATCACCAAAACCGGGGACTTTGTGATGCCGGGCACGGGCTTGCTCCTGCAAGAAGTAGTCAGCGAGGATACCGTAGGAGAATACACCACCGATGCTTACGGCGCCGTGACCGCCCTGGGGGTGTACTACGGCCGCAATCGGATTTTTGCCTGGGCCAGTACCAACGGAGTAGCGCTGGAGGACAACACGGCAACGCTCAATCGTACGGACTGGACGGCCGATCTGGGCTATGTGCGCTTTGACCAAACGCTGGACGAGACGGCGGTAGAAACGCTGATCGATGATCTGACTTTCGACCCCAACGGTACGGCCAATGCACTGGTGCTGAGCTGGACGGGACCAACAGCAGCCACGGAAACCACCTTGTTTACCAACATATACCGCGACAATAACCTGATCGCGATTGTAAACGGGACCACCCAGTATACAGACCGTACGGCTACCGAGGGGAGTCATATCTATGCGCTAAAAAGCTACTACCACGCGGCCGATGGCAGCACCGTATATGTGCAAAGCACTGGCGAACAATCGGCAAGTGTGCCCTCTATTTTATTCGCCACGGATCTGATGGCTAAAGGCAATGCAGAGGGCGTCGTGGACATCACCTGGACCTACCCTACGGATGCAGAAGTAGCCTCCTTCACGGTAAGTCATACTCGCACGGAAGCCGCTACGGGCGAAACCATTACCCATACCGTAGGCACAATAGCCCACCAAACTACGAGCAATAGTTATACCCTAGCGGATGTGTTTGGTGTGCCTGGCGAAACCTACACCTATACCCTTACCGCCGAGACAGTAGCTGGTGAATCGGTGGTGATGGATACCGAAGACGAACCCTATCCGGCCCTGTTGGTGAGTGACTTTTTGAGCTCTATGGATGTCTACGAGGAAAGCGATCATGCCCTGGTAGAGCTTGGCTATATCGAAGGCTTAACGCAGCAGCCGAACTGGGATGGATTTGCACTGGTAACGGAAACGGGCGATACCTTAGCAGCATCAAAAACAGCTGCCCTGCCCTTGGCAGAAACAGATTTTGTCTACTGGAGACACGGCCTGACGAGTGCCACCACCGGAACGCTTCAGACTTTGGTGTACAAGCATACCGACGAAGGCACCTATTTCACCAATACTTCGCTCAGCAGTACCTATATGGTAGCCGAAGCGTATGCACCCTATATGCCTGCGGCCCCTACGGCACCGTCTTTAGCTACGAATGACCCTACTGTGCAGGCACCTACTTTATCCGCCAGCAAGGATGCCAAAGGGCAAATCTTTGTGGCATGGGAATACCCTGACTACACAGAAGTTACTTTTCAGCTTTCGCACCGGAATGCCAACACCACCGATGCCTGGGAAACCGTAACCCTACCCAATGAGCAACGCGCCTGGCTGGATACCCAATCGTCAATGCAGCTTCGCGAGTATAAGCTGGTGGCGATGTATAGCGACGGTGCTAAAAGTACAGAAGTGTGGGACTATGGTCTCCAACGGCAGTACCAGGTATTGGAGGGCTATCTGCGCGATGCCGATCAGTTTCCCTTGGTGAATGCATTAATTAGCGTGGGGGGGTATCGTACCCTTACGGATAGTGCTGGTTACTACCGCATAGACGACATGGAATTAGCTCCAGGTGCCTACTCCGTGAAAGCCTACCCCAATACCACTATCGCGGCCACGGCTAGCGCTACCCTCACCATAGTGGCGGATCAGCAGACGTATCAGCAAGATTTCACGAATAGCTATTCAGATTTCATCTTTGCAAAAGGTACTCAGGCCACCGTACCCACCGTGCAAGGTTATTCCGATGCCAGCCACCTGACGAACCAATTGCGCTGGACATTGACCAACGACCGCTACACGGGAGTGAAAGTATACCTGGGCAGTACGCAAAATGAAGTAGCTGACCTGCGCCAGGGCGAAGCCATGGAATATGCTGACTCGCTGGTAAGCAATAACGCAGGAAGCGCCCAATACTACGTGCGCCCGTACCTGATCAATGCACTGGGTGAGTACGAATACCAGGATGCCGGAGGTGCTACGCTAGCCAATTTGGAATACGCTCCGCTCATGGCTCCGGCCTACGCAGATGCCTTCTCCAACCAAGCGGAGGGCACTGTAGAAGTGCGGTGGGCGCATACCCGCAACAACGTAGACGGCTACGTTATTTTGCGCAACGATGTGGAGATTGGCCGGGTGCTGGCTGAAGAAACGGCAGCGTTTACCGATGACTATGGCCTACCCGGCACCCTGTATCGCTACAGCATCCATACCTACTTGGCGCGCAACGGCGAGGAGATTCAGTCGGCCCTGCCCATTACGGTAGAAGCCTTGTACCCTGCGCCAGGCAATGTGATCAACCCCAGCGTATCTACGGTACTGGTAGAAGACAGCACCGAGCCGGAAAACGCCATCCAGCTCAACTGGGAATATCCCACCAACAGCGCCCTGGACGGGGTCATTATCTACCGGGGGCTGGAACCGCTGGCTACCGTTACAACGGAGGACACCCAGTTCTTGGACTACACCGGAGTACCGGAAACCTACAAAGCCTATACCTTGGTAAGCTACGACGAGCGAGGGGGCCAGCTGTACGAAGCATCGGGTACGTCTATCAACGCAGTATTTCCCCGCTTACAAACCCCTACCCTGGATCCGCTGGCACAGTCAGATTTTGATAACCTGACGGCCACCTGGCACTATCCTCAGCAAGGCGTAGATGGTTTTATGTTCCAAATCATCAATACCACCACCAACGAAACGGTGGTAGAAGAGGAGATTGCCCATACCCAAACCGACTACAACTACACCTTTGGCGAAGGCATCTCGGACCATGACTACACAGTAGCCGTGCGTGCCTATGCCGATCGCAACGGACAACGCTACTATTCTGACAAGGCACAACAGGCCATTACACACCTTACCCTGCCTGCCCCTACGCTGGTAGCGCTAGACTATACTCTGGGTGAAACTACCGCCACCCTGACCTGGGACATGAGTACCGAGCGAATGGAAGGTTTTACGCTGGACATTACGCTGGAAGGTGTAACCCGAGCCAGCCTGGATCTGCCTGCCAACCAGAGAAGCTACACTTTCGCAGAGGATTTCAGCTACCTACAGGGCCTTACCGATAGCAAAGGCACGGTGAGCTTTCTGCTGACGGCACACCAAAATACGGCCGGAGGTACGGCCACCACCCTCAGCCCAAATCCCTCGGAAGTAATGGAGCTACTGGATGGAGCCTACTACGTACAGGATTTCAGCGCGACCACCAATCTATCGCAGACGGTGAATATAAGCTGGAATGCACCTAGCACGTTGAACACCGTACTGGAATATCGCTTAATGCGAGACGGAGAACTGGTGGAAGAGCTGGCGGGTGACATCACCAGCACCCAAGATCCCAATGCTTACCCAGGCATCAATCACCAGTACCAACTGATGGCCGTATATGATGACGGTAATGGTGGTGAGGATACTTACACCGCTAATACCACGGGTAGTATCCTGGGCAACGGCATCATTGATGGGCAAGTAATGACCGAATTACATACCCCCGTAGCCGGAGTATCGTTGGTGATTGAGGCCGTCATCCAGGGGGTACCGTTCTCCACTACCTTGACGGCAGACGAGGAAGGCACCTACGCTACCTCGGCCGAGCTGCCCAATACCCCCGACGGAATTGAGTACACCATCCGTCCGGCAGATAACCCCGAGTACTATGAGCCCCAGTTCACCACGGTAACGCTCACCACCACCGGTAGCGCCCGTACCAGTGAGCAGCTGACCCACATCCTGTCGCGTT
>DMST01000205.1:11683-15675 GCA_003454975.1 Cytophagales bacterium
CCGTAACCAACCCGTATGCTCCGGGTGGTCTGGGCCGAGAAAATGTAGAGGTAACGCTGTGGGGGTACCCTGAGCCGGAAGCGGGACAAACGAATACTGCCACCGACCCTACACGCTTGGATACCCAAAAGACCGATAGCGAGGGCAAGTTTGAGTTTGAACTGCCCTATTTCCTTACAGGCTACACGGATTACGAGCTGGAGATTTTGGCCGTACCAACGGACAACGCCGGAGAGGACGCATCTCCTTTTGGCTTCCTATACGACACACCCGAAGGCTTGACTGCCACAGTAGATGATGACTCTACCTTGTGGGTAACCCTACCGGCTCTAGATCTGGAGGCTACGGATGCCTATACGCTAACTATAGAGGACACCGTAAATCATCCCGTACAGGTGGTGGTAACAGGCCCCGGAGAAGAGGACGTGTTTGGGGGCTATGAGTTTACCCTGCGCATTCGCGAAGTGGGTGGTATGGTGGACTACTTTGTTGAAACGGTAGACCGTCAAATCAAAGAGGTATTACCGCCACTAGAATATCAGGTATCGGTAGTAGATGTAAACAAACGTGATGCCTTCAGCATGGCAGTATTGGACTACTTCCGTTCCCGCGTACTCACGGTAGACAACCAAGAGGAACACCTAAACGTGTTACGTGCCCAGCGGGAAGCAACTACGTACGAAACGGAGACCCACTACCTGCGGTACAACGAACGTACGGCGGTGGCCATTACGGGCATGGAATCCGTGTTGCAGACCTGCAACGATGAAAAACTATATGTAATGACGGCCAGCCCTAGTAATGAAGATGACGCTAACTACGCCCTGATGGTGACGGTGTCCCCTACTCAGACTATTAACGGCAATCCGGTCGACGTAACGAGCGGTTTTATGGTGGCCAAGTTTTCTGGTGGTTACCTGTACGATAGAGCCGACAACGCAGATACGCAGGCGGCTACCTACCTCAACGATACCCTGGACTTCGAGGACGGAATTTGGGAATCCTTGGTCATCGTACCCAAGACTCCCAACCTTGTATTCCCTTACAAGCAACTGCTAGAGGTGTACTACTACGACGAAAACAGTAACTACCAGGGCTCCGCTCAGCGAGAAATATTGGTCACAGGGCAAAACGCCTTGCCCGGTGCCGATGTGTTTGTGCTGGACGACGAGTCTACCAAAGTACCCCTGTATGTTTTGCGTGACCCTCCCGGTGACCAAAGCTACTCGTATGTAAACAAGGGGTCGGCCTTGAACGTGAACCTGCAGCGCCGCATGGAAAGTACCATGGACAATGCCCTGGGCTTAGAGCTAAAGGGAGAGATTGGTTGGTTGAAGACACAGTACAACCTGAAGGCGTATTACAACCGGAGCAGCAATACCACCTTGGGTGAGAGCTTCACGCTGGACTTTACGGAGAATATATCTACCGCTGGTGCGGCCAGTAGCAGCGAGAATATTGAAGGCTACCTGGACGGTCCTGAAGCCGACGTAATTGTGGGGATGGACCTGATACTAGCCTACTCCATGACGGAAGTGCTTTCGTTTGAGTCGTGCTCCCCGAAGAAAACACGGGAGCTTTCGGTATCGCCAAACCGGATCAAGACTATGTGGGCCTACACCCGCAGCCAGATTGAAAACTCCATTCGCTACTACAAAGAGGTAGCCGAGGGTAACACCTACGAGGTTACCGTAAGTGGCGGTGGTTCAGCCGATGAGGTAATAGAGGACATTGGCCTGGCGGCCGATGCATTTGAGAAGGTGCTGCAAGAGGTGGATACCAAGTATACCCCGCTGTGTGAGATGTGCGAGTTTATCCAAGACTTCGATTTCGATGGGGACTATTATCTCTCGCTGTGGGAAAGCTTGAAGAATGCCCTTGACATTGACATGTACGGCTACGTAGAGGACATCCGGAACTTCTGTAAGCAAGGCAGCTACTACGAGAACAATAGCTGCAGTACCAAACCCCTCACAGAGCTCATGGTAGAATGGGACCAGTCGTACCGCGATGCATACGAAACTGCTTACCGCAAATACCTGGCGATTCGGGAGATTGAGCGACTTTTCAATCGCTATGGACCGCACCCGGATGACTATGCTGCAGACGTGATGCACTCCTTGAACGATAAGCTGAGCTTCTATGAGCCTATCGAGAACATCACCTTCTCGGCCGGCTCCAAGGTGACCCGCACCAGTACCTCAGGTGCCCAAAGCACTAGCGGGCTGGGACATACCGGTACCATCGGCATCTCTACCATCACCAAAGTAGGCTATAAGAATAGTCTTGATGTGGACTTCTGGTTTGGCGTAGGAGCCGGCACCAAGGTGGGAGGATCAGATTTAGCCTTTGAAATCTCAGGCATTATAGAAACCACCGTAAAACACCAAGGCACCTACTCGCTCAACGAAGGCGCCAGCACCAGCTTTACTACGGGCTATGTGCTGGATGACAACGACGAGGGCGACCACTTCAGTGTAGACGTACTGCAAGGCGGCGAATGGGGCGAAACCAGTCTGTCGAACTATTTCAGTCTGATGGGCGGTCGCAGTTCATGTCCCTACGAGAAAGGCACCTTCCCCCGGGATATGCCCACCCTCCAGATTATGGATACCGATGGCACCCTATTGCCCACACAATACTTTGACCTAAACCCAGCCGCCAAGCACGGGGTGCCAGTGGCTATCAGCTCCGGCAATGCCTTCGGCGAAAGCCGTTTCGTTTCACTGGTAACGCCCCTGGGTACCAATCAGGACGGAATGAAGCTAGAAGTTGCGGGTAACAACCTAAGCCCTACAGGCGGTGCTACCTTCTTAGTGGCCCCTGATCAAGTGACCTACGCCACGTTGTACGCCTCACAAGGCGGATCTCCGGTATACGATTTTGAGGACATCGAACTCCTGGTGAAACCCAAGTGTGCCGTGGGCGACTTCTTCGAGTTCGACCGCATCTTTGACACCGTGGGTATGGAATTCCATTTCCGCAAGCCCATCTCGCCCATTGCCTTGAGTACGCCGCAGGGTAGCTGGTTTATCAACGACGAAGCGGGTACCGATACCGAGTCTACCACCTTCAAGCTGAGTGGCTACGATGTAGAGCAGCTTGGCCACAGCATGAAAGAGGTGACCCTGCAGTACAAACGCAGCAACGAAACGGTATGGACGAACATGAAAAGTCTGATTGATCCGTTTGAGCCCGAAGGGGAAGAACAAGTCATCGCTTGGGTAGAAACCGATGTACTGTCGGTGGACTACCTGTTGGGCTACTACGAGAAGATGCGCAATACCTATCCCGAGCCGGAGTATCCCTTCGTGTGGGAGATTCCTTTTGACTTGCTGGACGGCACCTATCTGGTACGGGCCATGCTGGTGCATGAGAATGGTAGCGTCGGCTATTCCAACCTCCTGAGTGGAACCGTGGACCGTACCCACCCCATGGTGGCGGGTATGCCCGCACCGGCCGATGGCTTGTTGGCCGAAACCGACGAAGTGAGCATCGGCTTTAGTGAGCTGATTGACATCCCCGTGGTGTTGGCTGATGCTGCCAACGTATCGGTGCGCGTTTTGGATGAAGATGGCTTGGGCGCGGTGCTCCTGACGGCCAGTGACTACACCGTTACGGCCAACAAAAACAAGGTATCGGTGGCGATGACCGAGGCCATCCGCCTGGCCTATGATGGCCGTACGGTAGAAGTAACCGTGACGGGTATTCAGGATAAGGTGGGTAACCTGTCCGATCCGGTCAGCCATACCTGGAGCTTCCAGCTGGATTACCGCAAGCAGTCGCCTTCACCCGTGAACCTAGCCGGACCTGATCCGCTGTGGATCAACGCCGCCACGGCCAATTCGGTGATTGACTTCACGCTCTCGGGCTACGACGTGTATGAGGCCAGCTACTCGCTGATCAACCTGGCCCTGGAGTACCGCCCTGCAGACAGCGATACCTGGACCCAGGCGGCGAGTGTAACGGCTGCCACCTTGCGCAACGATTTC
>DMST01000207.1:0-1830 GCA_003454975.1 Cytophagales bacterium
CCACACGGGAGAAGGGTTGTCCTGACTGATCCACCGTAGATAAGGTAAATGCATTGGGCTCAGGCACTTCGGCATTCATAGCCTCCTGAAGCCAATGATTGAATTGGGCCATTGGATCGGTGGCCGCATCAGCGATGTTCAATTGGTGGCGAACGTATTCTTCCCTTAAATCAGCGAGTGAAGCCATAAGATGATTTCATTTGTAGGAGAACTTAGCTGGTGCAAAAATGGTACTTGGAGTTGAAATTTGTATTCAAACCTGAATTCTTTATCATAAATTAATAGCTGGAAGCAGCGGACTGGTTATGAAGTTGAGTATTGATTTGGCAGCCGATAGCCCCACGGTCTGGGTAGAAGCCGTAATGAATGATTTTGATTCCTTTTTGCAGGATCATGCAAACTGTGAGCGAAAAGCTTCTTCGATGGCCATGAGTTTTATTGCCAAGTATCCTGATCGTACAGAAATTATTCCTGAGCTAATGGATACCGCCATTGAGGAACTGGAACATTTCAAGCAAGTATATGAGGTAATGGTAGAACGTGGGGTGCCTATGCCTAAGGAAATAGGACAGGACTTGTACGTGAAGGAGCTAATTGATAATGCCCGTACTACCCGAGAAGGACGATTTTTAGATCGTTTGCTCCTAGCCTCTATTATTGAGTGCCGCGGGGCAGAAAGGTTTCGTTTGGTATATGAACACCAAGAGAATCCTGAGTTGAAAAAGTTTTATCATCAACTGTGGGCCTCTGAAGCCAAGCACGGGCACATATTTGTAGGCATGGCACTTAACTATTTTCCTGAACAGGAAGTATATGACCGGTTACATGAATTGAACAACCTGGAAGCTGAGGTGATGCTAAAGCAGCCACCAAGAGCGGCCTTACACTAAGTATATATGGATTCATTCTTTCCTACCTCTAACATCAGGGAGCCTCGCAAAGGAGATTTATTGATTTCAGAGCCTTTGCTGCCAGATCCGAATTTCGAGCGGACGGTGGTGCTATTGTGTGACCATAATGAGGATGGGTCCTTTGGGTTTGTGCTTAATAAACCTGGAATTTTGCGAATTAGTGATGTAATCGAGGATTTGGATCCTTTTGATACTGAGCTGTTTGTAGGTGGACCCGTAGAGCAGGATACGGTTCACTTTGTGCACCGCATACCCAATAAGCTGGATGGCGGTCAGGAGATTGTACCTGGGGTAGTGTGGGGAGGAGATTTTGAAGCCTTCTCCGCTCTGGCACGCACCGGCGTTCTGCATACGCACGATTTTCGTTTCTTCATCGGCTATTCCGGTTGGGGTAGTGGCCAACTAGTAGGAGAGTTGGAGCAGAATTCCTGGCTGATTTATAGACCTGTAAAACCAGAACATGTATTTGAGATCTCGCCAGAGGTACTTTGGCGGCGTGTACTAGAGGAAATGGGGGGGAAGTTCAAAATGTTTGCAAATTACCCCACCGATCCAAGGCTCAATTAATATATTGCGCAGGCAAGTAAGACTACTATGGTAGAGGACCCGAACAACAAGGCCAATTCAGAGGAATTGGAATCATCGCAGCAAAACGAATCATCATCCACCCCAAGCCCCCAGTCCGAGGAAGTACCATCGGCAGCGGCCACCCCGGAAGCTCCCACTGGCGCTGAGGTTGAGGCACCAACTTCGCCGGAGGCCCCAGCAGAAGCAGACCCTGTAGCTGCTCCGGCGGAGGAAGTATCGGCCGAGGAAGCGGCCCCAACGGAGGAAGCCGCAACGGCCACAGAGGTAGAAACTCCCCAGGCAGCACCTGTGGCGGAAACGCCGGAGGAAATTCCGGCGCAGACCGAAGACA
>DMST01000207.1:1910-2059 GCA_003454975.1 Cytophagales bacterium
CCGGCAACTGGCAGTGAGCCTGCTGCTACTGAGACTAGTGCACCTGGTACTCCCCAAGCTGCTGAAAAAGCTACAGATGCTCCTGCTGAGGAGCCCACACCTGCTATTACTTCAGAAGAGGAGGGTGCGCCTGCAGCAGTAGGGGAGAC
>DMST01000207.1:2100-3993 GCA_003454975.1 Cytophagales bacterium
GCCGAAGTTGCGCCTGAGGAAGGTGAGGCGTCAGCCAAGGCTGAGACTGCTGAAGGCGAAAGTGAGGAAGAGGAGCAGCATGAAGAGGAGGAGGAGTACGACTACAGCAATCATACAAAGGAGCAGCTTGTAGACGTAATTGAAGCCCAGCAGCATAGTGATAACCTGCGCAAGGTAGGTCGCATTCTGAAAGAATTGCGTACTGCATTTGATGTCATAGTGAAAGCCGAACAAGACGAAGCCAAAGCCAAATACCTGGAAGCAGGAGGAGAGGCTGATGGGTTTGAGTTCCGGCCGGACGAGCACATGACTCGCTTCGAAAAAGCATTCGAAGAGTTGCAGGGTAAAGTAAAGCAGCAACGCAAGGCGACAGAGGAGTCGAAGAATACTAACTTCGAGAAGAAGTCAGCGCTGCTGGAAAAGTTACGTGAATTGATAGACGGCGAGGAGTCCACCACAAGTATGAAGGTGATTAAGGACCTTCAGGAGGAATGGAAAGCCATTGGTCCTGTACCGCCGCAGCACAATAAGAATTTGTGGGCAAACTACAATGCCCTGCTGGACCGCTTCTATGATAACCGAAGCATTTACTTCGAGCTGAAGGAGCTGGACCGCAAGAAGAACCTTGAGAAAAAGAATGAGCTAGTAAAGCGTGCCGAGGGGTTGGAGTCGATGGACAATCTGAAGGATGCCATCAAAGAGTTGAACGATCTGCACGAGGAGTTCAAACATATTGGCCCTGTTCCCAAGGACGATCAGGAAGAGCTTTGGCAGCGTTTCAAAGCCGCTAGCGACCGCGTGTATGATCGTCGCCGTGAGTACTTGGGACAACTCAAAGAAGAGCTCAATAAGAATCTGGAGAAGAAGCTGGAATTGGCAAAGGAGATCAAAACCTTTACCGAGTTTGATAGCGACCGGATCAATGAGTGGAATAAGAAGACCAAGGAAATTCTGGAATTCCAGAAGAAGTGGGAGGCTATTGGCGGTTTGCCACGAGACAAGGCCAAAGAAGTGAATAAGCTCTTCTGGACTGCCTTTAAGGGCTTCTTCAACCACAAAAACCAGTTCTTCAAGAAGCTGGAAGGCCAGCGGGAGGAGAATCTCAAGAAGAAGCAGGAGTTGGTAGCTAGAGCTGAGGAGCTGAAGGAAAATACGGAATGGGACAAGACCGCCGAAGCCCTGAAGCAATTGCAGAAGGAGTGGAGGGAGATTGGCCCTGTACCGGAGAAGTTCCGCGATTCGGTTTTTGAAGCTTTCAAAGCGGCTTGTGATCACTTCTTCACGGCGCGGCGTTCAGCAAACAATGAGAAAGAGAACGAGTACTACGATAACCTGAAGGCCAAGGAGGCCATCTGCCAAAAGATAGTTGCTTTGGTTGAGTTACAGCCGGTGGATATAGAGCAGCTTGAAACTTTTATGGAACAGTACGCGGAGATAGGCTTTGTGCCCCGCAACTCCATTAAGAAGATTCAGCAGAAGTTTAGCCAATCGGTAGAGAAGGTATTGGAAGTCGCTGATATTGAGGATTTCGAGCGTGAGCGCATCCGAATGAACATTACGGTGAACAAGATCAAGGGCGGGCCCAACGCCAAAGGGAAGATTCATCGCAAAGAGGATGCAATCCGTCGGCAGATTCGTCAATTGGAGGATGATATTGCACTCTGGAAGAACAACCTGGAGTTCTTTGCCTCCTCGGCTACAGCAGAAAAACTGCGTGCTGAATTCGATCAGAAGATCGATAAGGCCAACGAGGACATCAAAAAGCTGCGTGCTCAGTTACGCGTTTTGCGTCAAGCCTAAAAATTCGCTAAAAAAATAGGGTAGGGGTTTGCATTCTAGCATCCCTACCCTACATTTGCACACCCAAACGGGGAAAAGCCTCCTTAGCTCAGT
>DMST01000207.1:4060-8809 GCA_003454975.1 Cytophagales bacterium
GTCCGGTAGGGGGCTCAAAAGCCACTCATTCGAGTGGCTTTTGTTGTTTATGGGGCTCAATTTTGTCTGAATCAGGATTTACTGACCCACTACGCTTATCCTAATCCTAACAGTCGCGTAGGACGGAAGCTTTGAGAAGGATACACAGGGTTGTTCGCGTGTTGCTGGCCCACGGCGTCTTTTTGGCTAACTCTCCTATAGTGCCAGATTTAGCATTTGCCTAGACTGTGATTGGTAAATCATTATCAACAATTCGATCATATACAGCTTCATGGAGAAATCCCCGGCTATTTAACCTTCGAATACTTTTTCTCAATGGCCCATTTAGTATGCTTAGCAATTGGGTTAGTCTGACCATCTGAAGGGTCATAACCAAGGCTAAGGATTTGCCTAATACTGAACCATTCGAAGTAATCCCCCTTTTCGCTGTTTTTAGTTTTTGTTTTCGTAGCCTTTAATTCTTTTAGTTGCTCTTCATTTGGAATCAACTCCAAGATGTCAAAATGCATTCGAGTATAGCACTTGAAGTACTCATCCCAGTGCAATGGAGTGATAACCCTGGTAATTTTTCGATACATGATATGAGGAAAGTTCTTGGGTTCTAGAATTCTTTCGCCCTTCCCTTCAACCAACTCTTCGTAAAACTCTCTCCAATGAGATGTCTCCCGATCTTCCCCGGAATTGAACCAATCTTCGAAAGCTACTGCCCGCAATGCTGGGGCCATCACCGCAATATCATCGTTATTAGTAGTGTTTGCGGGCATCGTTTCATCGTCACCCAAAGAGAACCGCTCGCTTATTTTTTGACTAGCTCCAGGAAGAAATTTGTACTTTCCTCCAACAGGTTGGTAGTTCTTCTGTTTTTCATTTTTGATCAAAAGATACTCTCCGTCCACTCTAATTAGATAGAGGTAGGCCATGGAAAAGCGAATCTTCTGTTTCAAGACGGAAAGCCTTAGACATCCAAGGATAAACCTTAGCCTTCTTCGATTAGAAATAACTTTGTTAATGAGCATTACTATGAGATATACTAACCCTCCTAGACCTGCACCCTGCAATTCAGTCCTGAGATCATTCTTAAAAGCATAG
Organism: Cytophagales bacterium; assembly: GCA_003454975.1. Classification (GTDB taxonomy): domain Bacteria; phylum Bacteroidota; class Bacteroidia; order Cytophagales; family Cyclobacteriaceae; genus DMST01. The sequence continues at coordinate 5,150 of DMST01000207.1, forward strand.
AGGCCGAGTAGCAATAGTATACTTGAGAAGATCAGTTGATAAATTGGCTTCATGTAATCTCTGGACTAGGAGGAATCGTCTTGATAGCGTCTAGGATGTGTTCCATTCCTAGTGGATATTGAGGATAGGCTTTTGCAAGGGCCTCTGGTAGTACCTTAAGTCGAAGGTCAGAAAAAGAATATCCGACCGGATTGGAGTCCTTTTGGCCAGTCAGATCTGCAAGCTGATTTAAATCTTCGGGAGAGAGGTCCAAGCCAGCTAAACTCTTTTGAAATAGTTCAATTCGTTCCTCTTTATTAGGACGTTCGAAACTCAGCACTACTGCAGCTCGGCGAATAATAGCTTCATCGAGATAGTGCAGTCGGTTGGTAGACATAAAAACGATAGCTCTACCCTTTAACTTTCTGATCTCGTCAATTTTCTGAATGAGCGTATTCACGGCAGCTTTCTCCTCTTGGTGCATTTGGGAGGTACCCCGCGTGGTGGCAATGGCATCTGCCTCATCGATTAACAGGAAGGCAAGGCGCTTCTTTCCGGCCTCAGTAGATAGCTTTTCAAAGGCATCGTTGACTAGGTTGCTCATTTGCCCATGTAGACCCTCTCCTCGCACTCGAGTACTGAGCTTGATAAACCGTCCTTCTTTTTTCATGTCCCTAGCCATCCGATCTGCAATACCCTCGGCTGAGACGGTTTTTCCAGTGCCGGCATCTCCCTCTAGGATAATCAGCGAGTACTTTTCTTCCAGTTGTTTGACAATAGGAAGTATAGTGCCATGATGTTTTTTGCTCCAGTCTTGTATAGCATCAGGATCAAGGAAGAGCTTCAAATTCGAATAGGCTCTGTCATATTTACTTTCAAATCCAATCAGAGATTCCGTTCTGGTATTGATATCCTCTTGGGGTAAATACGAAATGTTGTCAAAGAGATTTTCCATTAGCTGAAGTTTTGTTTTTGAAGTTCATACCCCTTACTCGCGTATAGTTGTCCTCTATGTGAGTTCAAGGAAGGAAAGGAATTATTGATATTTGTGGGACTCCAAGAATTCTTAAATCCTTGGTTAGAATAGAAGTTCTTCTGTTGCTGAGACGTAAGATTGTTCCATTTTTGAGTATGACTAATTATCAGAGTCAAATAGGTTTCCGGGAGATCTGGCCAATCACGGTTTTTTCCAGCTCTTTCACTTGTTGAGGCAGACCCTGCATCATTAACTGAAAACTTAACCGCACTTACAGGCTCATCGTCCTCGGTGTTCAGCAAAGCGATACTGACAGATTCTAAATAGAAATTCTCTGCGAAGGCCATGACATCGTGAATGAGATCTTCTACCTTCTTCTCCTCCATTTTCTTTGTGCGTAAGGCAATCATTCGAAAATCGGCCTCGAAGCCTTCAAAGGCTTTTCGAACATCTACTACTGTGTAGGTAGATGTCTGTGTATAGGTTCCGTAACTCATTTAGTCTATGTTAAAGTGACTTCCAAAAACTGATTTCCATTCCTCAATAGTTTCCCTCTTGATTTTTTTTGATTGAGCAATATTCAAGCTGTCAAAAGCCTCTTCTGCTTCTGCTTTGACTTCCTCCCAGGTAGGGGCATCCATTTTTTTGGCCACGTTGTTCTCATTGTTGGTATTGTCAGCAATAAATATGGGAGTATCATACTCAGGGATACGATTGATGGCCCCCTCAAAGAATATTTCTGGGAAATCGGGCCCGCTGACAAACTCAAAGAAGCGAATAATACCTGCTTCTATATTATCCTCTTTGCCATGCGTAATATCCAAATGCGCTACAATCAACTCAATGGCAAAGGAGGATAGGCCAGGATCACCACCTTCCGGTTTCAACTCCTTTTCATTTCGCCACCATTTTAGTGCTCGAACAATAGAGGTGTAAGACGGATTATCTTTTCTAAGTTGCTGCGAGAAGGCTAACTGCCCTTCCACACTGGTTGTATAGGTGCCACCACCACCGCGTTGGGGTTGCCAAACGTACCCTTCCAGCTCTTTTAATGGAACTACGGGTACGATATCCACGTGTAGTCCGGTGCCGGAGAACTTAATCGTGATGGATTTGGTATTCCCTTCAGCATCGACATCTCGGTTAATGTCTTTCTGGGGATAGATGGCTTCGAGGTAATCCACAATAAAGTCATGTAGTTTTTTTACATCCTTTGCTTTTTCCAAGTTTCCCCCAACAAACAAAACAAGGTCTATATCAATGGGGAAATCGCTGGTCTTTCTCAGGATGGTCTTTTTTTTCCAAGACCCCGCGAGCAAGTACTTTGATACCCTCAGTTCATTACTGTCATCTTCTTTAATCTTCTTCTCTAGTTTCTCCCTTAGATTATTGATCTGGTCCCGATACTTGCCCATACTTTCGGGCTTCAACTTGATCCGGTCGATAAACTTTTGAAGGTCTTCATTTGTGAATTTCATATTGTAAAATTTGCTTAATCACTGTCAATACTTATTCCTAGAGGATCGGATAAGCCACTTTGTCATAATTTTATTGTCCACAGTCCATTGCAGGTAATGTTCGGCTGTTCTTTGCTTTTGTGGTATTTCTATCTGTTGACAGGCGTAGAGTTCCTGTCATACTTGGTTTTGAGGAGAAGGGCTCCTAGATTATATGTATAAGTGAAAAATAGTATGACATTTTGACTTTGTGAAGCTGGTTGGCATGCTTGCTAGGTTATTGAACAAAGACAACTGAAGTGATTCTGAATAGGGTTTATTTTGATTGGAATATGTTTTCAAATTTGAAGCATTGTAGTATCTCCAGGTGGCATCCCTTCTGGTACGGAAGTTCCCGCTACTGTCGCAAGTGTTTTCACTTGTGACGATACGGGTGATAGCCTTTTCTTGTCCTCCGTAGCTTCTTGCCCACTGAAGCTATTCTCCTCCACAGCTTCTTCGAGGGAGGATTGCGAAAGAGAATAGCGCAGGAGGAGACTATCCCCTCTTTGCCATAGGCTTCGAAGAGCAAAGCTGAACGCGGCAGCGTTCACCCGGGCTAGCCCTTCTCCTCCACCCCAACCCTATCAAAGCTTGCTCCGTTTTGCGGAGGTCTCCAAAGGGTAGGGGAATAGCGTAGTTGATGATGGCTTAAGAAGAGGTGCCCGTGCATCTCGGGCGACCTTGAAAGGGTGTTGCCTCAAAATACGTACTACCCACTATACAATACTGCCCGCTGGGTAGTATATTCACCTCCCCACCAACCCCGACCCCATGTCTCCCGAGAGTGCACTACAAAGCATAGCAGAAGAAAAACAAGCCCAGACTGGCCATTTGGATTTAAGCTTTGAAAGTCTAACGGAAATCCCTCCCCAGCTGGCTGAACTTACCCACCTCACTTCGTTAAACCTTGACAATAATCAGCTCACTACGCTGGGTGGGCTGGATTCCTTAGTCAACCTCACCGAGCTATCCCTTCGCTATAATCAGCTCACTACCCTGGGAGGTTTGAATACCTTAGTCAACCTCACCAAACTATACCTCGATAGTAATAAACTCACTACGCTGGGTGGGCTGGATTCCTTAGTCAACCTCACCGAGCTAGACCTTCGCTCGAATCAACTCACAGCACTGGAGGGATTGGAGGGCTTAGTGAATCTCACCTCGCTATACCTTCGCGAAAATGAACTCACTACGCTGGGTGGGCTG
>DMST01000207.1:8879-10558 GCA_003454975.1 Cytophagales bacterium
TGGATTCCTTAGTCAACCTCACCTCGCTAGACCTTAGCAATAATCAACTTACTAGGCTGGGGGGGCTGGATGCCTTAGTTAACCTCACTGAGCTAAAACTTCGCAATAATCAACTAACTTTGCTGGGAGGACTGGAGGGCTTAGTCAGCCTCACCTCGCTATACCTTCGCGAAAATGAACTCACTACGCTGGGAGGGCTGGAGGGCTTAGGGAACCTCACCTCACTATACCTTGACTCCAATCAATTGACCAGTTTGGCGGGGCTTGAACCCTTGGTAGGGCTTACCCGAGTGGACGCCGAGTATAATCAACTAGCCACCTTACCCGCCTGGATCGTCGATCGCAAGTTTCAGGTAAACTATGGCGCTTTTGAAGACGGCAAACTTTGCTTACGAGGGAATCCCCTTACGGCGCCCCCAATAGAGATTGTAAAGCAGGGACATCAAGCGGTGGTCGATTGGTTTGACGCGAACAAAAAGGAGTTGAATGAGATCAAGGTGATCCTGTTGGGGGACCCGAAAGCGGGGAAAACCTCCATGCTGCGTCGCCTTAGCCAAGGGGATTTTAATCCCCAAGAACCGCAGACGGACGGGATCAATATTGAGTCCCTGGCCTTTGGGGGCATCCGCAGTTTCAAAACCAACCGCAGCTAGCCGGGATTACCGGGCACTTCTGGGACTTTGGCGGGCAGGAGATTATGAATGCCACGCATCAGTTTTTCCTGACGAACCGCTCGGTCTACGTACTGGTGCTGGATGCCCGGAAGGATGCCCAGGTAGCCGAGCAAGTACGGACCTGGCTGCGGAAAATTGAGGCGCAAGGGGGCAAAAGTCCGGTCCTGGTAGTCGCCAACCAGATAGATGTCAATCCCGGTTTTGGCTTCGAGAATGCCACCCAGCTACAGCAAGAATTTCCCCAAATCAAAGCCTTCCTGAAGCTCTCCTGCCAAGAGGGAGGCGCGCCCATAGCCGAATTTAAATCCTTATTGGAGGAATGGATTCCCCAGGCCGAGCTTTTTGGTTCGCAGATTGACGAGCGTTGGTTTCCCATCAAAGAAACCCTGGAACAGGAAACGGGGGTGAAGCATTTTGAGGATGAGGCCCGTTTCCGGGCCATTTGTGCCGAACATGGGCTACCGGATAAGGCGCAACAGCAGCAGGCCATTCGCTTTCTGCACGATCTGGGTATTGTGCTGCATTTTGAGGCCCTCAACCTGAAGTCCTACTACGTGCTCGATCCGTACTGGATCACCTACGGCGTCTATCAGCTGGTGACCTCTAAGCGGGCCGGGGAACAACACGGCGAGGTGCTTATGGATCAGATAGAATTTATCGTCAACGAGGAAGAAGAGAAGTCCGAAGGGTACCAAGCCGCTGATTTTAAGCGCATTACCTACAGTTTTCCTCAGTGCTGTTTTTTGGTCGATATCCTGCAAGAGTTTAAGCTCTGCTTCTATGCCCCCGGCAAAGAGTCCTTTGTGCTACCCGACCTGCTGGATACCTCGGAGCCTACCGCGCTCACGCAGCCCCTTGAGCAGACTGAGCGGGCCTTGCGGTTTGTGTATCAGTACGACTACCTGCCCAAGTCCCTGATGCCCTTCTTTATGGTGGAGACCCACCACACCCTGATCGCCCGCTGGCGTACCGGCTGCGTGCTGGAGGGCAACGGCTGCCAGGCCC
>DMST01000207.1:10588-16036 GCA_003454975.1 Cytophagales bacterium
AGTCAGCTCCTACAACCATCGGCTTACCTTGGTGGTGGTGGGCCTGGCCAAGCAAATGCGCGAAATGCTCAGTATGCTCCGCTACAAACTAGATGCCATCCACACCAAGCTGAAGGAAACGCCCAAGATGCTGATCCCCCTGCCGGGAGCTCAGGGTTTCGTCGGCTACAAAACCCTGCTCACGATGGAGCAAAAAGGCAAAGACACCTACGAGATCTACGAACCCGACTACCAGGAATTCTCCATCGCCGCGCTGCTCGAAGGCATTGATACGCCTACGCTTAGCCAGAAAATGGATCAGTTACTTCAGGGGCAGAAGGAGATAAAGGATAATCAAGGGCAGCTATTAGCGCAGCAGGCCAAAATAGTAATGCTTATGAAGAATCACTACAACCGGGTAATGTCGGAGCTGGGAGAGCAGGGGCAAGCCCTGCAAGCCGCCTTGGCGGAAACGGAAGACTTCTTGACGGGCGAGCTGAAAGGACAGGGTGAAGCCCAGGTGGAGGCGGTATATGAGGCCCTGGACCTCACGGTGAAGGAGCTGCTTGGCCAACGCAAGGAACCCCTCGATGCCCAGCTGGAACAACTGTATCAAGATCTAAAGCAAAGTAAGGGCCTGGAAATGAAGCTCAAGCTCGGCCTCCCCCTGGTTCAGCTCCTCGGTGTAGATGTAGGCATAGAAACCAAGGTAGACCTCCTCACCTGGGGCAAAAAGCTTCTTAAAACCGTAAAAGGTCGCTAGCGGAGTTGGCTCTTGGGGAATAGTTGTTGGTGCCGCTGCGCTAAAACAGCAACAACGGCGTAGATTTTAAGTATGATCCGGGGTGATCCATTTTTTGTTAATGAACCAAGCCCGCTATATTGCTAAAGCGGGCTTGGTTTTAGCTCCTTACCGAACCTTGGAAAGGTATTAGTTATCTGTTCGACCTTATTTATTCTGCGTCCTTTACGGTCTCGTCTAGCCACTTATAGAACTCTCTTTGCCATACCAAGCTGTTTTGTGCTCCTAGGACCCAGTGGTTCTCTTCTGGGAAATACAACAGTCTTGACTTTAGGCCCTGTAGCTGTGCCGCTTGAAAGGCTTCTAGGCCCTGTCCGATCGGTACCCGGAAATCTAACCCTCCTTGAATAATCAAGATGGGGGAGTCCCATTGGTCCACGAAATTGATTGGATTGAATGCGGTGTGAGACCGTTGAGCAGCTGCATTGTCTTTATCCCAATAGGCTCCACCCAAATCCCAGTTCACGAAGAATAACTCTTCTGTGGTGCCGTACATAGATCTCCAATTGAAAATACCATCGTGGGCAATGAATGACTGAAATCTACCTTCATGTCTTGAAGCTAGATAAAACACGGAGTACCCTCCATAGCTTGCACCCACGCAGCCCATTCTATCGGTATCCACGTAGGGCTCTTTGGCTACATCATCAATGGCAGCCAAGTAGTCTTCCATATTTTGTCCACCGTAATCTTTGGAGATTTGCTCGTTCCATTCTACACCGTGGCCGGGCATACCTCTCCGGTTGGGGGCTACGATGATGTACCCGTTGGCAGCCATCAATTGAAAGTTCCAACGGAACGAATAGAATTGAGACAGGGCACCTTGTGGTCCGCCTTGGCAGTACAGCAGGGTAGGGTACTTCTTGTTAGGATCGAAATCGGGTGGATAGATTACCCAGGTCACCATGTCTTTACCATCGGTGGTTTTGACAATCCTCCGCTCAATGTTAGACATCTTAATGTCGGCATAGATAGCATCATTGGCATGAGAAAGCTGCATCATGTCACCTGACTTGATGTTTAGGTTATATATCTCGGTGGCATGGTTCATGTCTCTCCGATAGACCACTAAGTAATCTCCGCTCTGTCCCACAATCCCGCTCACATCAAACTGACCTTCAGAAATTTGCTTGGGCGCAGCTGGGGTTCTGCCACGGCGGGGGATGTCAATTTCAAAGGCATGCACAGTGCCACCCACGGGAGCGGTGAAATAGATCTTCGATCCGTCTTCACTCCAGATAAAGCCATTGACGGTTCCGTCCCAGCCTTCGGTAAGGTTGACGTCTCCACTTTCCAGCCGGACGATGATGTCGTTTTTATCTGATTCATACCCATCCTTTTCCATTTGCAACCAAGCCAGGGTACCTTTTGAAGAAAAGGCAGGTTGGGTATCATAACCTTTATTACTCTCGGTGAGGTTGGTGGTTTCTTTGGTCTCTATGTTGTATTCATAGATATCCGAATTGGTACTGACGGCATAGGCGGTACCCACTGATTTTTTGGTAACGTACAATACGCTGCTGCCATCAGGGCTCCAGATATAGTCCTCGTCACCACCAAAGGGTTTTTGAGGACAATCAAAGGGTTCTCCTGCCATCAAATCGATGCCGGGAGCTTCGCTATCGGTAACCGATTGTATAAAAACGTGGCTGTAGGCACCGTCTTCCCAGGTATCCCAGTGCCGGTAGTTGAGTGAATTGTATATGTACACGTCCGAATTGGGCACATCGTCATAATGATCCGTGCCACTTACTTTCTGGATTTTCACGTCTTCGGCTACCAGTTTCCAGTCACCGTCAGGGGATACATTCTTATCACTCACTAAATCCCCAACTTCGGCCAAAGAGATTACTTCTCCCCCCTGAACCGGAACGGAAAAGAGTTGGCTGGAGCGCTCATTGGCCTCCAAATCAAAAGTTGACGCTCTGAAAATTACTTGCTCTCCATCATTGCTTATACCTACCGCAGAAACTCTATTCAATTCAATGAGCTGCTCGGGAGTCATTACTTTGGATTGACTAAATCCATAAGTAACCATGCAAGTGCAGCATAGTGCAAACAGCAATATCTTCTTCATCCTTGTTGTTTTTGTGGTTTTCGGCGATGAAGTTATGGATTTGATTGGTTAAGCCAATGTAGACCTGCTATTGCACCTAATAATCAAGTGCGCCCTTCTGTCAAATAGCTGGGTGAATACAAAAATGGATGGGAATAGACTTGGTGCATTTCGGATTCTCAAGGATGGGTGCTAAACCGGAGAGTAGTGCTATAAAAACAAGAGGCTGTCTCATAAGGTCATAATACGATTTTGCAGTAGAATAATCTTTGGAAACTGCTTCCCCTTTTCCAAGGGAAGCTCCCGCAGGGTGAAGGGGTTAAAATATCATCGGCATGAAAAACAGCTCTAGCCGGCCATTTATATGCATCCGATGAGGAAAAACCCTTTCCGCCCTCCGGGCACCTTTCCCTGAGTAGGGAAAGGATTTTTACCCTCAAAAGTAAATTTGGTGGGCCGGAATTCCCGCTTCATTATGAGACATCCTCTGTAAGAAATGGGCAAACGAGAATGGCTACTTATATTGTCCGAATTAGTAGTCGATATTTACCCTCTGGCTTTCCAGAGTCTCTAAAAGAGTCTCTAGGTAGGTTGTGATTTCAGGGTTCCTATCGGCATGGTTCACCTCCTGAATGGAACCTTCCGCTTTTTCAAAGCCTTTGGAAAGGGTGCTTTCCACTAAACGCTCTGAGAAAATACTAATGTACACGTCGTTAGGAGGTAGGGCGCTCCGGTTCATTTGCCCGCGGAGGGACACGTACCGTTTATAGTCCGTCATACTATCAAATACGTACACATTGGAACGTTCGCGATCGTTGAGGTTGTCCAGCAAAGACGAAACCCAAGAAAGTGTTACTTCTTTTTCATCCACGATGTACTTGCCATCGTCCGAAATAAATACGGTTAGGGAAGTAGTAGACCGGGGGTAATTTTCTAGTGCAGCGCGCTCCTCTTTAGGAATAGAAGTGTAAAGATCCCGGATCTTCCACATATCGCGCAGTTTTACCAGAAAATCTGCCTCTGGGTATGTATTGTAATGTTTGGCGAGACGGTTGTATTCCTCTGCAGGATTCTGAATCAGCTCAGCTTCTGAAACATCAGGGTTACCAGCACTATACACGGCTCCATTATGTACCACTTCTCGGTGGCTAAAGCTGTAGAGCAATAGGCTAAGGAGAGGTAAAACCAATCCTAGTTTGAGAAACATGACTCTTTTGTTGGCGGATTTTGTCATCATTTTAAATCGTCTTTTTATTAATGAGAAATTGAATGCGTTGCTTAATGAAGGGGCACGACCTTTCGTGGCATACTCCAATAGGATAGACTGGTAGGTGCGCCGGGAGCTTCCGTTAGCCAAGACACCCTGATCAGCCAGGAATTCGTGATTGAGCTTGATGGCCGATCTGATGAGGTGTACCAGGGGATGAAACCAGAGTAATACTTTTACTAGCTCAATGAATATGAGATCAATGGCATGTAGCTGCCGGGCGTGCACCTCTTCATGGTGTAAGACTTCTTGGGGAATTGTTTGTAAACGGTACTGCTCCTTATTCAGAAAGATGAACCATAGGAAGGTATTAGGTACTACTCTTTCATCTAAGAGTACGTACCGCATCTTTCCCACCCTATGTAGCTCGTTCTTATTGATCTTCTGAAGGGTAGCGCCCAAGTTGTGGAAGAACCGAATGGCGAATAATCCGAGCCCTAGCAGGTAAATCAGGCTCACTATTTGAGGTAAAATAGAATTTGTGGTTTCCGGATGCGGAGGTGATTCAACCGTCAATAGGCTCTGAGGGTTCTCAAGCTGGGTTGAGATAGGCGTTGCCGGAGTGTCCACGTATACCGTGAAGGTGATCTGGGGAATGATAGCGGAAACGACAATGGCGGACAGCAAGTATATCCGCTTCAGATGGTGAAAGGGTTCGTGGGCAAGGCACAGGTGGTAGAATGCCCAAAGTGCCGTCAGGCATAGTGTAAACCCTATGAGATAGGCCGGTAGATTCATTCGTCTTTCAGTTTGTTATCAATCATGGCCCGCAACTCAGCAAGTTCTTCTTTGGAGAGATCTACATCTTCGGTAAAGAATGAGGCAAACTGGGCGGGGCTATCATCAAAGAAGTTCTTGATCATGCCCTTTAGGTGACGAGAAAAGTAGTCTCGCTTGCTTACCAAGGGGTAGTATTGCCGGGAGTTTCCGAGCCGCTCGTAGGCTACAAAATCCTTGTCGATCATGCGTTTGAGCAGAGTAGCTATGGTAGTGGTGGCAGGTTTGGGTTCTGGATAAGCATCCAGAAGGTCCTTCATGAAGGCTTTTTTCAGAACCCATAGATATTGCATCAGTTGCTCTTCGGTTTTTGTGAGGTTCATTTCTACAGAAATAGAGTTTGCTCTACAAATGTAGAGTTTAGTTTCTATTCTACAAATGTAGAGCATTGAATTTTTGCAATTCCACAGGTCATGACTGAACCGTAGGGTATTACAAGGTCTATATCATGAAGAGGGGTAGGGTGAAGTTCTTTTTGCTGCAAATGCGTTTTGATTTGGATAATTAAAGACGCTTTGTACATTTGCACACCCAAACGGGAAAAGCCTCCTTAGCTCAGTTGGTAGA
>DMST01000207.1:16103-24950 GCA_003454975.1 Cytophagales bacterium
GTCCGGTAGGGGGCTCAAAAGCCGCTCAATAGAGTGGCTTTTGTCGTTTATAGGGGGCTCAAAGCCTGCTTCAGAAATGGAGCAGGCTTTGTTTTTTTAGACTTTCCTTAGTGAAGAGCCATAGCCTTGCATTAGGAGGGGAGGTCTTTGATCTTTTATTTCTGTCAGGGATAAGGCTGTTCCTATTTTTTCCGTTAGTATTGAAATACCAAAGGCCACCGGCCTATACAAGTATATCCACAAAACCCATATTAGAATGAACTCACTATGCAAACTGGCGCCTGGGGCGCTGCTAGTTCTCCTATTCTACAGTTGTTCTCCTTCAGTATCCAAGCAACTGGTAGGTACTTGGGAGACAGACGGTCTACAGTCCGGCATCTCCTCACAGGCTACTCTCAAAGATGATCATAGCTTCGTTCAGGAGTTGGAATACAATAACCAAAAATGGACCACGGCAGGGCATTGGGAGGTAAATGAGGAGAAAACTCACGTGGTTTTTACGATCGATGAAGTCTCCAACACGGAGTTAGATCGGGCTGGTAGAGTATCCACCGCCGAGATCAAAGTTCTAAATGCCACAGAACTTCAGTTGGTGTATGGCGATGGCCATAAAACTACTTGGGCTAGAAAGTAGGTCTTTCTGCTTCAGTCCAGGTAGGGGGCCCCATTTTATTGAATTTTGGTTGTCCCTATGATGTTCAGAAGTTTATGAAAAGGCCATGTGGTGGAGCGTTGATCCCTGCATGGCCTTATTTCGTGGAGGAGGATCCGCTTACCTACCCTGGGAGTAGGAGAGGAGGTATTAACTACAGGCTTTATCACACTCCATTGCTTAGTGTAGCAGCCTGAACGTTTACCATCGGTAGCCGAAACCAAAATCGGGCACCGCCCTGCTCTGTATTTTCTGCCCCAATCTCACCTCCGTTCATGTGAACAAAATCCTGACAAAGCGAAAGACCTAAACCTGTGCCTTTTTCATTTTCGGTGCCCAGTTTGCTGTCTACATATCCACGAAACAAAGTAGCCAGCAGTTCATCAGAAAGTCCCATCCCAGTATCTTCTACCCAAATTTCTACCTGATCTCCAACTGTGGTAGCTCCCAACGTGATTTGTCCACCGCGAGGTGTAAACTTAATGGCATTGGATATTAGGTTTCTAAGTACCAATCGGATGGAATTTTCGTCGGCAAATACACGCAAGCATTCTTCGGATGCTAATCCCTGCACTGCTAGGTGCTTAGCCAGAAAAAGCGGTGCAAAAAATAATTCCGATTCCTTGATGAGTGCTGCCACTTTGAGATCATCAGGCTGTACGGTATAGGGTTTCTCCATCTGATTGAGTGACCAACGCAATAGATTATCCAGTGAATGCAAGAGCCCCTTCACGGACCCACCCAACTGATTTAGTATCTTATCCATTTCGGTAGACGACAGTTGCACACCGCTTTGTAACAGTACCACCATATTGTTGAGGGAGCTTAGCGGACTGCGGAGGTCATGAGATATAATGGAAAAAATGGTGTTCTTGATTTCATTGGAATCCTTCAGCTGATCTCGCTGCTGGATAATTTTGGCCTGCTGCTCTTCCATTAGGTCATTTTGGGCCTTAATATCCTGAGCTTGTTCTCGAGAGATTTGCTCTTGCTCCTGAGCATGCTTTCGTGCCCGCCGCACTCGAACCAGGGTAAACCAAAAAGCCCCCAGAAAAGCTAAAACGACCAATAATCCCCACAGGGTGACTTTGTTTAGCAATTGTGCGCGTTCGGTATCCTTTTTTAACTGTAGCACCTCTGCGTGTTGTGCATAGGTAAGTGAATCTCTTTCTCGTTGCCGTTGGTACTTTCCCTCCAACCATTGCACTTCCTGAAGACTCTCCACCCGTTGTAGAGAATCGCTCAGGGCCATTTGTAGGTCTGCTAGCTCCAGCGCTTCGCGCAATCTGCCTTCTGAAATTAGAATGCGCTGTAGTACAGACTGCCCGTCTAGTAACCGGCTTCCTTCGCCTATCTCGATAGCCTTAGCTATCTCCTGCTGGGCAAATTTTCGTGCCTCTGCATAGTTACCCAGTTGCCAGTAGGCTTCTGCTTTTCCATGCCAGCTAGTCAGTTGCACCCAGACATTGTAATAGGGTTCTGATAACACCAAGGCGGAGTCAAAGGATGCTAAGGCAGAACGTGGTTGACCTTCAAGTACCAATAGTTTTCCCATGTGGGCTACTAAGGTTCCTAGCCAGAAGTTATTCCCTTGTTCAGAGAATACTTCTCCCGCCGCCTCATACCACTGGCGAGCCATCCCCAAGGAGTCAAACTGAATGGCTAGCTTACCCAAATTAAGCCAGGCCTTGGCCATACCGATCGAATCTCCTACCTGTTGTTGAGCCTCCAGCGCTTTGTGGTAATATTCGGATGCGGTGGCATAATCACGCTGTGTGAAATACAAATCCGCAATGCCAAAATGAATGCGACCGATGAGGATTGCGTCTGATAGCTGTGGTATGAGCTCTTCTGCTTGCCGGTAGTATTCCAAACCTTCCAGCCTACTGTCCTGGAAGACGTATAAATTCCCCAATGCCCTTAAGGATTGAGCCTTTATCTGTGCCGACCCTAGCCCTTGTTCAAACCTTAGCGCATTTTCCAGATTGGCTTGGGCAAGCTCCATATTACCCATCCACAAATTCAAAAGACCTTTGCGCATTAGGGCTTCCATCTCGAAGACTGAATCGCCGACCGCGGATGCCAAAGCCCCCAGCCGCGTGGCATAGGCCAGAGCGCTGTCTAGCTGGATACTGAAATAAAAATCTGAGGAATCTTGCAAGCATTGTAGCTCGCATGCAAATGAATCTGGAGCAAGCTCGGTCGGTTGTCCAATACCCAGAAAAGGTAGTGGGTATGCAATTCCGAATAAGAGTATTAACCGCCAACAGCGTAATAAGAAGGCTACCATAGCCTGGGGTTATTTATTTACTGGACGGTGAGGCAGTTTTGGCTCACCAGGAGGTGACTTGTGTCACAGCATATGAGCTTGCCAACATATACCCACCGCTCATTACCTGTAATTTGATTAAAATCAGGGAAATACACTCCTTGTTTGGGTGTGAAAGGTATTAAAATAGTCTTAATTCCTTGGTTCTCGAATATTATTTTAATATCACGATTAAGGTTTTTGAGGATAGGGATGAGCTCACTCAAACGGCTCAAAATCTGTGCTTTGTAGACTTCTTGGAAAGGAATTGACCGACCAGCTGTATTGAAATAATATAGGACTGATCCGTTGGTATTCATACAACGGGCGGGTACTGCCTATGGGTTGTTTTGGCTCTATTTCTCAAATTGTGTAGCCCATCGTCAGCGAGGTCTCGCCATGCCATAGGTAGAATTTGTAATAAATAACAAGCCAACGGCTAGTTTGCCTTGGGGATCACACAAGGCTACTCCTGTATTTCCAACGGCTAATTGGGTAGATCGTCCCCGAACCCTTCTTTATTAATAAAGTTAGGGCTTCCCAGCCAATGTTTGGTGGTGGGGGAGAGAAAGCGTGGTATCAGCGTAAAAAATTATATTTTAGGAAGAAGGACTTCCAGACTGCAGAGTAGAAGCCTCGGAGAGGCCGCTGCCCTGCGTCGGTTCGGTTTAATTTTCATTTGAAGCGCGTTGCGCTCATAGAAAACATACTATGCTACGGCTTTTTGCGGCTATTGCTAACACCATTTGGTAGGTTCGCCATTACGATCATCAAGCCGCTGCGGGAAATGCCGGTGGTTTCGGTGCACGCTTCAGGCTCCAAACCATCATAACCAGTCCTGCCAGTACTAACGGAATGCTCAACGATTGGCCCATGTTCAGTGCAAGCCCGTCTTCAAAGGCCACCTGATTCTCTTTCAAAAACTCCACTAAGAACCGTTGGATGAAAATAAGGGCCATCCCCAAGCCGAAGATAAAGCCGGCGTTGTGCTGGAAACGCCGAGACCGCCATACATAGAACAGCGCTATGCAAATAGCCCAATAGAATAGCGCTTCGTACAGTTGCGCGGGGTGCCGAGGTACTTGGTCTACTCTGGTAAATACGAATGCCCAGGGTGCATTGGAAGGGAGGCCTAAAATCTCAGAGTTCATCAAGTTGCCTAGCCGAATGAAGCCCGCCAGAGCGGCCCCTCCAATCATGAGGCGGTCGAGCAACCACAAATAGTCCTTTTTATATCTACGCTTGTAAAAGTACAGGGCCAATAAGACTGCCAAAATTCCACCGTGGCTGGCCAGGCCGGAAAATCCCGTGAATTGGAAGCTGGGCTCTAGCTTGATCGGTAAAATCTCGATGGGGTGGGCCAAATAGTAGGCTGGTTCATAAAAAAACACATGCCCCAGGCGAGCACCCAAAACAGCTCCCAACACCACATATATAGTGAGGTTGTCCATTTCGGTGACTGGTATTCCTTCCTTCTTGTAGATATGAAAAACAATGCGGTAGCCCACTATCATGCCCACCATCCAACAGAGTCCGTACCAACGTAGCAGTCCGAACCCACTAAACACCTGTGGATCAATATCCCAAATAATGAATGACAGCATCTCCTTGAAAAATAAATGTGATCGTGATAAACATAATGAGAGCCAGTACCACCCGGCGTACGCGGGTTTCCTGAGTATTCTCCACTCCTTCTATGATAGCCAGGACCTCCCCACCATCTAGTGGGTCCATCGCATGCATCAATTTATACTGCCTCCAGGCTGGCCTAAGGTCTTTTAGATTCATGGCTTTGGTGATTAAACTTTGACTTCAATTGGGCTTTCACCCGGTTGAAACGGGTACCTACATTGCTCTGTGAAATCTTCAGAATCTCCCCGATTTCTTTGTTGCGGTAGCCCTCCAAGTACAAAATAACGATGGCCTTATCCAGGCCCTGCAAGGACTGAAGCATTTGTGCCAGCAACTCCACATTATCATCTGCCCGGCCGTTGGCAATGTATATGTGAGTAGCATCTAGCGGCTCTGCTGCTACCGTTCGTTTCTCCCTTCGCACCTTCGATAGTAGGGTGTTCAGGCTTACCCGGTAGATCCAGGTATTGATTTCTGCCTCGCCCCGAAAGGAGCCAAAGGACTTCCATAGCTGTAGTACTACATCCTGAAAAGCGTCCTTCTGATCTTCTTGATGGGCATAATATGCCCGGCAGAGGCTCCGAATCGTACCTCGGTTATCGTTGATGATCTGAAGGAAGTCTCGCTTTTTCAATTCCATCCTAAGCTACAGGCTTTATTATATTAGTCGCTCGTTCGCTTCGAATTGTCACACCCAGCCCACATTTTTCTTTTAAGTTTTCTCTACCCGCCTGAATTGTCAATTGAAAAACGATGAAACAAGCGGGTTACCTGAAGGTTCTTTTTAGTCCCAAAAGGTTTTGGGGTGTGCCTAGTGCGGATTTCTGTTGGGATACTACCCGGGTGAGTTGAGGCCCATCCAGGCCCTTTCAATACCCGATGAAACTGGAGATTTGCTCGGATGGGTACCCAGACCAATTTGGAGGTAAGCATGGGAAACAGTTGATGCCTGGCCAGCTCAAAAAGCTGTTGTTATCTAACCATCACCTTCTTATTGAAGAACAGAAAGGAGTCTTGAAAGGCACCTATGAGGCCTGGAAACAAGGCGCCAAACTCGGACAGATAGACGATGTAACGGTGGTAGGGGTACGGATTTCTTAAGATGCTTTTGTTGGTTGAGGGTGAACTCGTAGGAAATTAACACCCAATCACTTTTTCATACAAAAGCGATTTTTCCTCGCAGGATTAGGTCATCTCTTTCATCGCCAGATCAATCTCCTGTGCTGTAGCTCTGGCTGTTTTTCCCACACCATATAGCGTGGCGGAGGCAAACCCCGTCCAGCTACCATAGCCCACCAGCCACAACAAAGGTTCCTTCACCGATCGGGTGTGTTGAGTAGGGATTCTGCCATTTTGCATCAGCCCCAAGGGCGATAGGTGCGATAGGTCCGTCTTGAAGCCAGTGCACCAAATCACGGCGTCGAAAGCTTCCTCATATCCATCTGGCCATACCACCCCGTGAGCGGTGAATGATTCGAAAGGCCTGCGGGCATGCAATACATCTCGTGCCCGAGCTTCCTTCACGCTGTCTAGCATGACAATGTCACCCAAAGAATAGGGCCGCTGTTTTGCCTCTCCCGGGTTTAGGTATTTGCGGGTTGCCTCTACAAACAGAAAGCGACCATCTACCTCATCGGGTAGAAAGCGCGGCTCACCCAGTGTCACCCATTGCGTATGTGCTACCTTGGATACCTCCGCTAATATCTGCGCGCCAGAGTTGCCACCACCTACTACGAGAACCCTTTTGCCAGCGAAAGCATCGGCCCGGCGATAGTTCTTGGAGTGTAGTTGTTCTCCCAAAAACTGTTCATTACCAGGATAGCCTGGTATAAAAGGGTGATGTGCGCTGCCAGTAGCACTTACTACCGTGCGGCTATAGTAGACTCCAATGCTGGTTTCCAGCACAAAGTGATCCCCGGATTTACTTACCGCGTTTACCCGTGCAGGCCGCCGAATGGGAAATGCATACCGCTCCTCGTATTGCTGTAGATAGTCAATCACTTCCATTTTACCAGGGTAGGGGTTGGGACCAACCGGCATGCGCCATCCTGATAAGGTGCTATGGCTGTGGGGAGAGAAAAGCTGTAGGTTGTCCCAAGTGTGCAACCAACTACCTCCCGCCTTCGCTTCGCTGTCCAGAACCAGATAATCCAGTTTATACCGGCGTAGGAAATACGCTACCGACAATCCTGCTTGCCCACCCCCGATGATGATGGTATCATAGATTTTCATATTTGCCTGGCTTAGATGCTCCGAAGCAAGTTAGAGGCTAGTGGGTAGGATCAAAAAGAGAATGCTAAATAGGCTCCTGGTCGCTGGTATTGAAATCAAAGAGTAATCGGCCCAAGCCCCCGAAGTCGCGACCGGTGCTTGGGATTTACAAAGTGAAAAAAGAAAAAAACCTTCCCGCAAAACGGGAAGGTTTTTTGTAGAGCCTTTCTATGGATGCGTTGGCCATCCACAAAAAGACATAAACCCTACAAATGCGAATAATTCTGTCACGACAGAGCTACACATTTGCCATACCCAAAGAAACAGCGGACAGCTTGGCAAGGAAAATAAGGATGGGTGACAAAAGGTTGACAGAGGGGACAAAGCCGCCAACAAAGCGTTACAGGGGCAATTTTTTCAAGAAATTGATCGTAGGAGGGTAGGGTTTTCGATCACATTCAAGTATTGGTAGATAAAAAGGAAAAGGTAGAGGCGGCATCTTTTGGTGGTTCGTCCTATTTTACCCATAATCGCAAAGTAAACAACGTACTATGCTGAGATTCATACGCGCAAGCGTATTCATGCTGCTTACTGGATTGCCCTTGTTGAGTTGGGCACAGCCAGAACTATCTCTTTATTCTCTCCATCAGACTACCCCTCAGGCGGCAGAGCTAAATCCTGGAATACTACCTGGCTACCGCATAGGTATAGGGCTGCCGGCCAACGTATACTTTCGGGCCTCTTTGGGCAACATTCGCCTGCGCGATGTCATCCCCCCAATTACGGAGGATTCTACTTGGGAGATTCGTACTTCTGATTGGGCAGTGTTAGACAGACTCGGGCCACGCAATACTTTTGCGGTTAACCAGGAGTTGGGGCTCTTTCACTTAGGGCTACGGCTCAAGCGTAGTTACATCTCGCTATCCGGTAGCCAACACTTCAGCACCCGGGTTACCGTACCTACTGCTTTTATTGGTTATGGGTTGGCGGGTAACAATGATCCCCGTTTTACTGACCCAGTCAATTTCTCCGACTTTGATTTGGACCTCAAACTGTATACTGAATTTGGAATAGGCTATACCTATCAGTTACAGGAGAATCTCACCATTGGGGGCCGGGTAAAATTATATAGCGGTGCCTTGGCTGCTGACGTTCGCAACCTTTCCGGTGATTTTGTGTGGAATACCGACACCGTTCAGCTCAATACTGAAGGTCCAGATATCAATATTGGGGCACCGGCTGTCTTCGAGAATTTTGGTATCGATTCGGCATTCAACGTGAATGACCTGGCCGATTATTTCACACAGAATCCGTTGGCGGCGGTGTTTGGCGGCAATCTGGGTGTGGGGTTGGACTTGGGAGCCCAATACTACTATAACGACAAGCTTAGCTTCAATGCTTCTATACACGATCTTGGGTTTATCCGGTGGAATGGATACACCCCTCAGTTTAGGGTTAATCCATCCAGCAACTCATTCGGCGGTGTAGATCCTTTCAATTTGGATTCTTCTGCCTTTGAGCTGGGCACCTATTTGGATACCGCCTTTTTGAATAACCCCATTACGGATCTGGGAGCCAGTGGAGCTTTTACTACTCCGGTGACTACCAAGATTTATCTGGGTGCTGACTATGAAGTGTTTAAATGGCTGCATGCTGGAGGTATGACCTACGTGGATGTATTCAGTGGGAGGTTTAACCCCGGAGTGGCCGTGTATGGCAATGTACAACTAGGCCAGTGGGTCAACTTGGTAGCCAATGCCAGCTATGCCGAGCGGCAGTTTGGTAATATTGGTATGGGTATCTCACTCAATTTGGTAGGCTTCAATGTGTATGCGACCACCAATAGAATCAACTATGCCTTTGGTCCTCAAGGCCTGGGAGCAACCTATGACTTCCGAGTAGGCCTTAACCTGGTATATGGCAATGTGAAACGCAAGCGCAGGCCCAAGCCGGATAAGGAAGAGGAGCCAGAGCCTGAGCCAGAACCCGAGCCCATTGAACCAGAGCCGGAACCCGAGCCTGAGCCGGAACCAACTCCTGAACC
>DMST01000207.1:25093-32234 GCA_003454975.1 Cytophagales bacterium
CCTGAACCCGAGCCCGAGCCAGAACCGGAGCCAGCTCCTGCACCAGAGCCGGAGCCGGAACCTACTCCTGAACCGGAGCCTGAGCCCGAATTAGAACCTTCAGCGGACCGTATGCCTACTACCACAGGGTACGAGTACCAGCGGGGGGGACATCCCTTCGAGCTACGGACTGGACATCATGTGGTGGTGGCGGTATTTGCTACCTATGAAGGAGCAGAACGCTACACCGCCCGATTGAACTACAATGGTTACCCTGCGGCCAAATTTGGGTACTTGAGTGTGCGTGAGCAGTACTATGTATACATCAGTTATTCTGCAGATGACGTTGGGCAGGCCCGTACGGAACGTGATCGCGTCCGACGTATCAACCGGGATCAATTCTCGAAGGCTTGGGTTCTCTCCGTAGTCGATCGAGAATAATTCTTCGCAAATGACATAAGTGCCAGGGGCGGGCCGGATTCTTCAGGAAGAAGATCGGCCCGTCCCTTTTTTATTAGTCAGTTATCCTAGCACTTATGCTGTACAGGTAGCTGAGTTCGCCTACATCCAGTATGATTCCGTTGGGTACATAGCTATCTATAGCAGTATGGGCAAATGCAGCCTTATCCTGGTCTATAGGGAGTGATATGCGTAGCAGAAAACCAATCACAGCTCAACTCAAGTTTTTGTTTATTCCACTTTGCTCCATTAGGTTAGGCCTTATGGATCTGGCCAAGTTGAGACTGCCATATTTAGTGATCTTTTATAGCCTGCTACTTGCAGGTACAGCCATAGGCACCCATCGCTATACCTTCCAGCCGCAATTGCACCCTTCTACAGCTAGCGCCCAAAACTATGAGCTAGCCAAGGAGCTACTTTTAGGATTAGATCCTCTTCAAGCCCCCAAGATGCCAACCGAAAAGCTGTTCCCAGGGTATCCGGCTCTTCTTTCTGGATATATGCGGGCTTTTGGTAGCGAATTGGGTACTGTTAAGCTTTTCAATGGGCTTTGTTGGTCATTGGTAGTACCGTTCTTCTTTTTCATCCTATTGCGAATTACCAAACTACCAGAATTGTCATTTGCCATTGCATTGGTCTTGGCCTTGCATGCTCCCTTGGCGTTTTTTTCCTCTCTTCTATCGAGCGAAATTCCTTTCCTCCTCATTTCTCTCATGACCATTGGGGCTATCATCCGGGCCCAGGAGCAGCAAAGAAGGCGTTGGGGTTGGGTGGTAGTAGCCATTGTAGGGGGAGCGGGTACCCTCTACGTCGGAGGCTTAGGGCTGGCTTTAGTAATAGCCGGAGGAGTACATTTTCTAACCCATCGTCTATTCCGTGAGGCGGTTGTTTTTCCCCTAGCCTGCCTTGGACTGTATGCTCCCTGGTGGTTGAGCAATGGTGTGCTGATGACCGATGGTAGGCCTAGCCAACAGCTTTTCACAAGTAAGGCAAACCCACTGGAACTTAGTCCGGTGAACCTAGGGAAATGGGTAGAGGGAGTGGGAGAGGGCTTGAGCCAATTGATCAGTAGGGACTTGCCTCATGTATTGCTGGGTAGGGTTACTCCCTGGCACGGTGAGGCATGGGGGTGGGGCTTGGGTATACTATTTCTGGTAGGGATGGGTTTTAGCTTGGTTAAAACCTCTCGGTACCGTTGGTTACTGGGTAGTTACCTCCTTATTTCTTTTACTTCTTTGGTTCTTTGGCCTTGGGGAGCCTACAGCAGGCAGTTGTTGCTCCCTCTGGTTCCTTTTATGCTATACTATTGGCTGGTGGGCGTATGGCAACTCCTAGGGCGATTTTGGCCAGGCATACGCCCAGAATGGGCCTTGATTCTGATAAGTTGGGCTGCCTTCGAATTACCGGGCTTAGTGGCAACAGCACAATACCCGGCCCCTCTTTTAGGGAAGGAATATTTTCAGGAAGATACATCCCCTTTAGGAGCAGATGTTGGAGCTCCTGTTGAGTAGCTCGGTATACGGATCGAAACGCCTTCGTCTGCCGTTCGAATTATGTATACTTGTGGTACGCAATTTACCATCGTTGTATGATAAGGTTTGGATTCGCTCTTTGCTCACTGGTTCTTTGCTCAGCTTGGGCTCCTTCACCATTGCACAATGCCAAGATGGCTATTTTTGAGCTGCACCCTGCTGAGACAGGATATCAGCTAAAAGTACAATTTGATCGTGGCCCATTGCTAAATGCCATGTTTGGCATTTGTCCCGACTTCAACGAAATGGATGCATGTTTTGATGCTTATTTGCAAGAACATGTGTCGGTTTCCCTCAATGGTCAAAATATTCCCTTATTGTTACAATCCCGTAGTTATGATGACCATCATGTGTTAATGGAAGTCGACTTGCAGGGCTTTGCTGAGGAGATCAACAAAGTATCAGTACAGATTACTACTTTATTGGAGGTAGAAGAACAGTACAACATTTTTCGAATTTTTGTCGGGCCCCGTGTCCGCTCGTTTCAACTCAATAAAGATAGAATCAAGACAGAATTTGAATTATAGAGTATATTTTTGGATACTGATTTGTGGAAAGAATGCTATATTGCTTTCATAATTAGGGGTGGTATTGAAGGAAGAAGTCTTGTTACTACATGGTCTAAAATCCTCGATTTTATTCATGGCATGTTGATTCGACGATTTTTAACTCCAATTCTTCCCCAAAAGGTATGTTAGAAAACCCCGGATTTTGACCTATAATCCGCGCCTCAGTTAAAAACCGCTTGTCGGTATTAGGCGTTTTATAATGAGGGGAAACGGAATTGTAATGAACGCTATAACTGTATTATTTGTAGACGACGAACCGATCAATCGGTTAATTTTTGCGAAGTCATTAGAAGATCATGTAAGTGTAATTGTAGCCGAGTCAGGGGAAGAAGGTCTCCGTGTGCTTACTCAACACCCAGAGATCAATTTGGTGGTATCTGATTTTTCCATGCCTGGTATGTCCGGGGTGGAATTTATAGCTACACTAAAGGAGATATATCCCGCTATGCCGTGTTTTACCCACAGCGCTGTCGTATGGGATACGGAGATTGAGGCGGCAATCGACGCGGGTTTGGTGCTAAAGCATATCCCCAAACCCCTGGTGGTAGAAAACTTCCTGGTGGAGCTAGGGCTAGCTGTGGCTCCATCTTCATAATTGGTAGCCAGTTAGAAGGCTCATTTCGTTTCCATCTATCCTTTCTCGTGTGCCCCTTGTAGATATTTCCGATATATTGATCTCATAAAACCTAGTCTATGAGATCAATTCAATTTGACACCGTGGGAGTTCCCGCAGAGGTGTTACAAATAAGAGAAGTAGAGGACCTATCGCCCGCGCAGGGGCAAGTTCGTATACGCGTTCATGTAGCTAATATCAATCCTTCCGATACCCTATTTATCCGAGGTATGTATGGGGTGGCTCCGCGCCTGCCACAGGCCACACCTGGCTTTGAAGCCATGGGTGTGATTGATGCAGTAGGCGAAGGTGTTAACCTACCGGTAGGCATGCGAGTTATTTTCACCTCCCTTACTGGGGCTTGGCAAGAGCAGGTGATACTACCCGCCCGCCAAGTGATGCCTGCTCCCGAAGGCATGTCTGACGAGGTAGCTTGCCAAGCATTTGTGAACCCCTTCACCGCTTACGGAATGCTACAGGAGAGTGGCCTGGAAGAGGGCGATTGGCTACTCCTTACAGCCGGCGGGTCTGCCTTTGGTAAGTTTGCTTTGCAGCTAGCCAAGCAAAAGGGCATCAGGACCATCGTTACGGTGCGCCGTCCGGATCAGGTAGAAGACTTACTTGCTCTGGGAGCCGAGGCAGTGGTAAACACCAAAGAGGACCCAGAATGGACAAAAAAGGTATACAAGCTTACGGGAGATCGTAAAGGAGTACAGGCTGTGTTTGAGGCGGTAGGTGGAGAAGTAGGGGCACAGGCCCTTTCTGTGCTGGCTACCGGCGGTATTTGCCTAGCGTATGGACTCTTAAGCCTGAAAGATACTCCTATTAACAACGGATTACTGATTTTTAAAAACGTAACGGTGAAGGGGTTTTGGTTGACCACCTGGTTTCCAAGCCTGGCCCCCGAGCGCATGCAAGCCGTAGTGCAAGAGATTCTGGGCTTGTTGGCTACTCAGTCCCTTAAAGCGGACATTGAAGCCGTTTACCCTTTTGATCAAATAGCGGAAGCGGTAGATCATGCTGACCGCCCCGGTAGAAGTGGTAAAATCCTGCTCGATCTTCGCGGATGAGCCGCCTGGTAATTCCAGACATCCACGGCTGTCCTAAGTCACTGGAAGCTTTGTTGAATGTAGTAGCCCCAACTAAGCAAGACACGCTATATTTTCTGGGAGATTACATCGATCGGGGCCCTGACAGCGCAGGGGTGCTGGAGTTGATCATGCGCCTGCGGCAGGAAGGGTATAGCCTGGCCCTGCTGCGGGGCAACCACGAGCAAAATTTCATGAAAGCGTTTCAAGACTGGGCCGGCGAGCCCGGTCTTTTTCAGCGCTTTGTCACCCGGATCAACAAAGCAGCCAATCTACTAGACGAACAGGGCAATCCCATTCAGCGATACTGGGAGTTTATGGAAGGGCTGGCCTTTTTCTACCAGCTACCCGAGGCCATTTTGGTACACGCAGGGCTTAAGTTTGAGGAAAATGATCCCTTTGCGGATAAAACTGCCCTGCTGGAGTTAAGGAAGATGACGTATGATGGTGAGAAAGTTGGCAACCGGATGATTATTCATGGGCATGTGCCTACCGGCATCAGTGAGATAGAGGCGGCCATTGATAGGAAAGGGCCCATTATTCCCCTAGACAACGGCTGTGTGTTTGCCCGAATGCATAAAGTGCTGGATCATACTCAGCTAGGCCACTTACTCTGCCTGGATTTGGATGCGTGGGAGCTGTACCGAGTGCCCAATCAGGATGTCTGAATGAAAGCCGTGGCTTCTCCTATCAGGGCCTCCCAGCGATGGGCATAAGTATCGGGTACCTCTAGCCACTCTTTCATAGGTTTGCCGGTCATGGGGATGTACATGCGATTCCCTTCCTCTTTTAGTAGCATGTTGATGGTTTCCTGCGGAAGCTTAAGTACAATACTTGCCTCTCTAGCCATCACGGGTACCTTATTTGTACTCACCAATTTTAGGCAGGGATTACCAAAGGTTTTACCCAACTTGTAAACATCCGGTTGTTGCTCAGCAATAGAGGCCAATACCTCCGATGGAGATGTCATATTAGTCCTTCTCGTTATGCTTTTTTAAGGTGAATTCTACCCATTCCTGTGACCGTTGCTCTGCCTCTTTCTTACTGCGCAGGTACCCTAGGCGCTCCTGCTCTTCCTCCTTCCGGTAGGCGCGTAGCTCCGCTGCGTCCATACCTTTGGTAGCCCGCTGGCTAGGGCGATCGGCCACCCTGACCAGTAGGTTAGTATCGGGGTCTACATAAAACTCGGAGTACCGATAGGTAGAAAATTCATGCTCTTGGCTGGTATCTGTTATCAGGTATTTCTGGTGGCGCAAATCCAATAGGCCCTCCGGGCGGCGTTCCACCTTTACAACCACAAACCATTCTACCCACTGCTGGTGCTGCAGCAAATCCGACGGGATTCTTTCTCTCACCTCATGATATATTTGATCCCAGTTTTCGCCCACGCGCGTACGTAGAAAGCGAACCAGAAGGCCGTAATGAACCTTACCGTTGTAGAATTGCTTGCCGCCCTTCATAGACTCCTTTTGGGGCCATTCGTCCATGTCCTCACTCATTTTACTATGGCGGGAGTCCGCATAGTCCAGGCTTTTCGCGTAACGTTTCCGACTGCCTGAGGTTTTTAACCTCGAGACCAGCCATTTTTGTCGGTGTTGCCGATCTTTGTTGCTCATGACGATAGTCTAAAAAGTAGAGGGAATCAGGAATTGAATTGAAAATACAAAAAAAGCTGCCTAATGTACCATGACTTGTATCAGGAAACGAGCCGACAAATGAAGAATCATGCCTGGGAGGAGGTGGAAATAGCACTTCCCGATGGTACGTTGGAAGAAAAGAAGGATTGGCGGCTGTATTGGAACCGCGGATGGAGTCGGTTTCATCTGGACCGACAGGAGGAAGCTTTGGCAGATATGCTAGGAGCGTTGAAGCATACCCAAGAAAGTAAGGATCGTGCCACGTGCCTCACGTTTGCGGGCATCGTGGGTTTGGCCCTGGGACGCTATGAAGCCTCGGTCAACTATTTCATGCAGTCCCTCTCTTTAGAAGATCGGGCCATGACTCGGAAGCACTTGGCGCTGGCTTATCAGGAACAAGGCGCGACTGAGGCAGCAGAACGTATCCACCAAGCCGGACTCAAAAAATACCCTAAGGATCGGGAGCGATTGGCAGCCTACGGTGATTTCCTCTTGGACCAGGGAAGGATAGAAGAGGCCCTGGAGATCCAGGGCCAATTGAAAGGAAAGAGTTAAGAAGGCTCTTCGCTACGTTGGCCTTCTACCGAAGGGGGGGTATACCCCCGGAGAGCCCGCATGGCGAGCGCAATACTCACTGCTACCAGTACGGCTCCCAATGCCAGGTGAGCTCCCGCAAAATAGAAGGGGGATTTGTCTCCGGTGAAGAAGGCAAAAATTGCGGCCATCATAGGCAGGCCAATAATAGCGGCCAGGTTCTGGGCACTGGTAAGCCCTCCCTGTAGTTCCCCCTGTTTATCACCAGGAATTTGGTTACTCATAATGCCTTGCAAGGCCGGACCCGCGATGCCGCCGAATGCATAAGGCACCATGATGGCGTAAACCATCCAGCCGTCGGTGGCAAAGGCAAACAGGGTGAGACCAATCATGTTGAAAATCAATCCAATGTAAAGAGCCTTCACCGGGCCTAATCTTTTCACTAAAACACCAGTGACCCCGGCTTGTACCACGGCTACCATTACCCCCACAAAGGAAAGCGAAATTCCGTTTTCCTTAGGGCCCCAGCCGAACCGTTCGGTTACGAAAAAGGACCACACGCCCTGAATGGAGAACCCAGCAACGACTACGATAAAGAAGGCCAGAATGAGCGGTAGTATATAGCCGTATTGGTTGAGTGACACTACGGTACTGAAGGGGTTGGCGCCCTTCCAAGTGAAAGTACGACGACGTTCTTTCGGTAAAGATTCTGGGAGGATGAAGTAGCCAT
>DMST01000207.1:32259-37996 GCA_003454975.1 Cytophagales bacterium
CTAGCCATACAACCAGTTGAGTAAGGTAAGCCCTGCAGCCGCCATAAAAGGAACCCTGGTACCTATTTCGCCAAGGAAACCTCCAATCAATGGGCCCACAATAAAACCGAGGCCGAAGGCTGCGCCAATGAAACCGAAATTTTTAGCGCGCTCTTCAGGAGCAGAAATGTCGGCAATGTAAGCATTGGCAGTAGAGAAAGATGCGCCACAGATCCCCGCAATGATTCTGCCGACGAAGAACCAAAGGAGGTTGGGTGCAAAGGCCAAAAACAGATAGTCGATGCCCAACCCGAATAAAGAAATTAGCAGTACAGGACGCCGACCGTATTGGTCGCTAATACGGCCCAGAATAGGGGCAAAGAAGAACTGAAATACTGAATAAACCGCTGCCAATAGCCCACCGTAAAGAGTGGCTTGGCTATTTTCTACATCGGCAATTTGGGAAATCAGTTGAGGCATGATGGGGATGATCAATCCCACTCCGATCACGTCAATAAGTACCGTGAGCAGAATAAACCATATCGTGGCAGTACGATTTTTCATAGCGAGCAAAGGTGCCTATTTTCGAGCAAAACCAAGTCACCGCATCATGATAAATTTGGTACGCCAAGATTATGTCCCTTACCGGCAATTTGCACTGGTTTTTATCTCACTCAGCTTTGTAGGCTGTTCCGGCCCATCGGGTACCCGGCAGTTAGCGGAAGCCTACTTCGAAACCTATGCCGAACGTGATAATTGGGAGGATATGTTGGGCTATTATTCTGATTCGGTGATGTTTACCGACGTAACGTTGAAGCTGGATTTGGAAGGGAAACAGGCCTTTGCCGGATTCTACAACTGGCCTGACGATCGGTTTGAGAAGGGGAACCCTCACGGTCCCACCTTGGTGGTAGAATCGCTCGTAACCGAAGGCCTCACAGCAGTAGCCCGAGGGTACTTTGCTCCCTTTTATTGGGATGGCGTACTCATGGGGGCTGAGCCTTGGGAGTTCACCATTTGGCTGGAATATAACGAAGCCGGGCTCATCACCCGGCAAATCGATATGCTTCGGTACCCTAAGGCATTTCTGCCTGAAGATTAGCGTACCAATTCCGCTACTTTCAAGTTCCGCGTCACATAATCCAAAATACCTTCGTGGGAGATGATTTTGTAGTGTCCCAGGCCCTTGCCATGAAGAAAAGAGGCTTCCGGTAGGTGCTCTAGGAGTTGCTGGCCA
The DNA here is from genome assembly GCA_003454975.1 of Cytophagales bacterium. Classification (GTDB taxonomy): domain Bacteria; phylum Bacteroidota; class Bacteroidia; order Cytophagales; family Cyclobacteriaceae; genus DMST01. The sequence goes on from DMST01000207.1 coordinate 33,476, forward strand.
CGAGTTAGGGGTACTGTTTCGTCGTGCTCATCATAAATCAAATGGACGTCCAAGTGGTTCAGGTGTTCCGCGTAAGATCGTAAATCCCACCAATGGATTTCCCGGTTATAGTACTCCTCCACAAACCCAGCAAAGCGTTTTAGTACTCGCTTGCCCAGGTTCAATTCGTTTATAATGTCTTCGAAGAAATAATAGGGGTAGGGAGGGGCAGCAAAAAGGAAGAGTTGCTGAGGTTGTAGCTCCTTGGCTAAGTGAGCCGTCATCAACCCAGAAGCCAGCCCACCCAGAGAATATCCCATTACGGCGTGGTAAGGCCCCCAATCTTTGTGGTGCTGAGTGAGTGCATCGTAAAACTCGGGCAAGGCTGAGTGTGATCCCTCCGAACGGCCGTGGGCACGAAAGTCTACACCCTCTACTACAAATCCCTGATTGACAAGAGTTTCAATCAGTTTGCGAAAGTCCACAATCTTACTGCGCCACCCGTGTACGAGCAGCACTTTGGGGCCCTCACTTCCCCAGCGGTACCGCGTCAGGGTTGTGCCTTGGTAATCAAACATATCTACGTGGGCTTGTTCCACTAGCGCTTCTTGTTTCTCGTTCCAGCGAGTGCGGCCGGGCCGGGTAAACTCAGCCCATACCTTTTGTGCCGTCCATCGGGGAGCAGGGTACTGAGCAGCACGCAGCACCTTCTTCATGAACTCAATTTTTCTATTGGTTTTGGGGGGACGACCCGCAGGACGTCCTCGGTCAATCTGACCGGCGTCGAGGTACGATATTTTGTTGTTGCTTTGCATACTTTATATACCGATCGGTATTTTAAAGAGTAAAAAAATATTATGTGGATATAGAATCTATCAAACGATACAGCATGGACTTTATGTGTCGGTATGATCCTTTGTCACCCTCTACCCGAGACATCATAATGGCCCCTTCTATCGTAGCATAGAAAAAGGTGGCCCATTCGTCCACGTCAAAATCCTTTGTTAGTTGCCCCTCCAACCGTCCACGGTGTAGCATCTGTTTAAAAGAATCCTTCAGTAAGGCGATACTGCGCACCACGCGCATTCTCAAGTCTGGATGGTTATCATCAGCCTCAATGGAAGTGTTCAAAATTGGGCATCCGCCCGGAATAGGGGGATCTAAAACATATTCTTCGTAATAGTCTACGATGGCTTTCAGCTTCAAAGGAGCCGTTGCTTGTGCTTTTATCCGTGGCCGTAATTGGTCTAGCACCACCCCCACGGCATGTTCAAAAGCGGCCAAAACTACTTCATCTTTATTCTGAAAATTACCGTAGATAGCCCCCTTCGTTATTCCGGTAGCATTCGTGATGTCCGACAAAGAAGTGGCGGTATAGCCCTTGGTGTTAAAAAGGGGCATAGCTCGGGTAATAATCAGCTCTTTAGTTTGAGTGGGGTTTCTCATGTTATTGCAAATATACCGAACGGTATGATAATATACCAGTCGGTATATAACTTATTTTGCCATCGATTGAAATGCCCCGAAATAGAATATCGGAGGGGGTTCGCTATCTTGCCAACTGGTTAAACTCAAAGAACCAAGCCTTTTCCACTTGTTTAACTTCCTAGCTGTCTTCTATCTGTCCTTACCCTGGTGGGTACTCCTCATTATTCTGGCGATGGGGGTGGGTATTGGTTGGTTACTGCTCCGACGGAAGCGTTTACATTACCTAGAAAAAGTTGACGAGTTGGAAACCAAACTTGCTGAGCAAACTCGGTCTTTGGCCCACATCAACATAAAACTCAACCGGAAGAATATGGCCGTGCGCCGTCAGGCGAAAGCCCTGGAGGCACAAAAACATTCTACCGAACAAGCGCACAGAGAGTTGCAGGCCTCCATTTCTTACGCTCAGCGTATACAGCAGGGACTTCTCTCTACGGAAGAAGATTGGAAGAATATTGGCCGTCAATTCTTTGTGATGTACCATCCACGCGATGTGGTGGGTGGAGATTTTCATTGGGCATATGCCAACAAACAGATCGCCTGCTGGGCAGTAGGCGACTGCACGGGTCATGGAGTACCCGGTGCCTTAATGAGTATGTTGGGTGTCAGCTTTCTCAATGAAATCATCGCCGATGGCGGAGAGACAGAGCCTGGTTTCGTGTTAGAGCTCTTGCGTGCAAAAATCATCCGTACGCTCAATCAAGCCCGCAATCGAGATTCTCAAAGCCATGATGGTATGGATATTGGTCTTTGCATCATGGACCAGCGTACCCGGCAAATCAATTTTGCAGGTGCACACCATCCCCTGTATTTGGTGCGCCCTGCTAAGCGGAAAATTCCGGAGGGATTTTCCCGACAGATTACCATGGGAGATCATACTTTATATGAATTTAGGGGCGACCGGATGCCCGTGGGCAAGCATGCCCATGACGGAGAGGGTTTCCATACCAAGTCCTTCCAGCTTTGGTCCGGTGACACCTTATATATGATGTCCGATGGCTTGCAGGATCAGCTGGGTGGGCCAGACCAGCGAAAGTACATGGCCAAGCAAATCAAGCATAAGCTGTTGGAAACGCAGGAACGCCCTATGGATGAGCAATATCGCTTCTGGGAAGCGGAGTTTATTGATTGGCTGGCTGATAGCCCAATAGGGCAGGTAGACGACGTTTGCCTTACGGGTGTCCGTATTTAATCCTCCATGCTTTTTCGACTGAATTCGTGACAACAGGCCTCTGAATTAGGGAGGGCTTGGTATATTCGAGCCAGCATCGTCAAATTTGAGAAAGTCGTATTACATCGGACTGAGTTTAGGCCTAGGATTGCTATTGAGCGGTTGCCAGTTTCACCCCTCGGTAAGCGAACTAGCTATGCCTAGCTTGTATGAGGGCCCCCAGCTAGTGCCTTTGGACACTAACCATGGTTACGCAACTAATTTGGTAACCGGATTACCTATACCTGCACTTATCAATTCTTTGGGAGATACGGTGATTACCGGCAAGCGTATTGCCATGCAGGCTCCTCTGTTTGCTGAGGAAGGTTTGGCCTATGTGGCACGCCGGAAAGCGGTGCCTACCCAAGTGGTGGAAGCCTTCCCTGATCGGTATCAGGAACGGATTCCAGGATCCGCCAGTGGACAATCTTTTGCCCCTAGTAGAAGCCAATCTCTCGGTACTTCTCATAAACCCTTCGTCTTGGCCTTGTCAAATGGAGATACAGTGACCACTGGTGTGCCACATCCAATTACTTACGATACGGTTGCTTTCCCATTTGAAGTCACCAGCCAGGCCATGCCTTTTCGCTTTCGAGACGTAGCCCAGTATAACCTGCAATACCTGGATGTAGGGCAGGGATTGCACAGTTCCTACATCTTCAGTATGCTACAAGACTCGCGTGGCGATCTATGGTTTGGATCTGATGCGGCGGGGGCGGTTAGGTATGATGGAAACTCTTTTATCAATTTTTCCAAGGAAGAAGGTTTACGAAGCAACTACATCCAGACCATTTTTGAAGATAGGAACCATAACATTTGGCTAGGTACTCGCTACGGTGGTGTAAGTGTATATGATGGTGAAAGAATCATTCATGTGCTGCAAGACGGGAGTGATTTAGGAAACGTCCGCAGAATAGTACAGGACGATGCGGGCCGACTATGGATGGCTACTGCTAAAGGCTTAGCACTTATTGAAAATCAACAACTTTCGTTTTTTACCACCCAAGAAGGATTGCTAGACAACGACCTTCGGGATATGGTATACATGCCAGGCCATGGCTTCTGGCTAGCCTCGCCCTCAGGGCTATGTCATTTCACCGGAGAGGAGTTTCGGCATTATCCCAACGAAACTATGGCCCCAGCAGTGCTTCATTTGGATGCATCTGACCGACTATGGGTGGGTGGGCAGCAAGTAGGTGTTCACCTGATTGAATTGGATCGGATGACCCTGCATAGGGCACCCACCGTGTTGGATACCTTGCGCATTCGGGTGTTTACCGAAGATTCCTTAGGCCGAATTTGGATGGGAACCCAAGGAGATGCCCTTGTCTCCTATAATCAGGGGCAAATTGATTTTCTCAGTGAAGCCAGCGGACTCAATCATCCCTCGGTACTTTCCATGGCACTGTCTGGAGATGGTAGTTTGTGGCTAGGCACGGACGGGGGCGGTGTTAATCGACTCAATCTGGCTTCCTTTAGTTTCCTCACGGAGGAAGAAGGGCTGAGCAACGAACGGGTGTTTCCTATACTAGAAGACCAAAAGGGAAGCTTATGGTTAGGCACCCAATTTGGCGGGGTCACGCAATTCAATGGCCAAGCATATCGTCAGTTTTTTACCAATAGTGGTTTTCCAATCACCTTCGTGCGAGCCTCTGCTGAAGATGCCGAGGGCAATTTGTGGTTTGGTGGTCGTAATGGGCAGCTGGTAAAGTATGATGGAGTAAACTTTGAAGAGTACCGATTGGGCGACCCCGATTGGGACGGTCAAGCTATCGAATCCATCCTCATCACGTCCACAGGTGAGCTATGGCTGGGGGTTCGGCGCCGAGGCGTTGTGCGTGTTACTC
>DMST01000207.1:38020-44711 GCA_003454975.1 Cytophagales bacterium
CTCCCGAGGGCTGCTTTTTTTATGCAGAATCCCAGGGGCTTCCAGGCAATGACGTCAACGCTCTCATTGAAGATCAGCAGGGCAGAGTTTGGGTAGCATTTCAGGAAGGGGGATTGAGCTGTTGGGAGAACAATACCCTCATAAATTTTTCGGAAAGGGAAGGGATGGCAACCCATGCAGAGATTTATTCCCTTTTTGAAGATAGCAATGGGACTATTTGGATTGGTACTGCTGGTTGGGGAGCCATTGCTTATGATGGGCATACCTTTTTCCATTACAGTACAGAGCAGGGCTTGACGAATCCTATTGCCTGGACGGTAGGGGAAGATGCAAACGGGAACATTTGGGTGGGTACCGAGCGGGGCTTAACGCAGTTGGCACCTTCTGTAGGCGTGGGATTTCCTGCCTATTCGCCCATCGTTTATGGGGATGCGGATGGGTTGTTGGCTACAGATTTTTTATACAATACTTACCTCGACCGGAACCAACGAATGTGGTGGGGTACTGGTAAGGCGCTGGTTTCGTTGGATTTAGCTAGCTGGAGGACGGCAGAAGAGCGACCCCTAATGCGATTGCAAAATGTGTTAATCAATGAGGGTTATGTCAACTTTCATGCTGCCAATCCTGATGTGGCACCCATGGCTTATGATGGAGTTATTCCCTTTACGAATACTCCGTTGAATTTAGCGCTGCCGTACGACCAGAACACCCTCACCTTTCAGTTCTCTACGTTGTATTGGTCGGCCCCGCATCAGCTGCAATACAGTTATTTTCTGCAGGGTAGAGATGCCCGCTGGAGCAACCCTACCCAAAGCAATACTCCGGTATACCGGAATCTTCCTCCTGGTCAGTACACCCTCTATGCTCGGGTAATTGGCCGAGAAAAACAGTGGAGTGATTTGTTCCAATTCGACTTTACCATCCGCCATCCCTGGTGGGAGCGTTGGTGGGCCATTTTGGGCTATGTAGCCCTGTTCTTTGTAGCCCTTTTTGGTGCTTTTAGGGTGCGTACGGCTCGTATTCGCCAACAGAAATACCGTTTGGAAGAACTGGTCAATGTACGTACCCAAGAGCTGGAAGAGTCCAACCAAAAATTGTTGAAGCAAAACGCAGAAATCACCCAACAGCGGGAGCAAATAGCCGAACAAAAAGAGGTGATTGAGGTGCAAAAGGAGAGGGTGGAAACGGCTCACGAAGAGCTAACGGCCTCCATATCCCATGCACAGCGTATTCAGAAAGCCCTTCTTACCTCAGAAGAGCTCTGGGCTAAGACTATGCAAGGGTACTTCATCCTGAACAAGCCTAAAGAGGTAGTGAGCGGTGATTTTTATTGGGCTTATGAAACGGAAAACCACTTTTTCTGGGCCGTAGCCGACTGTACCGGGCACGGTGTACCTGGAGCCATGATGAGTATGCTGGGCATTACTTTCCTAAAAGAAGTAGTGGTAGATCATTCAGAAGCGTCGCCCGGAAGTATTCTTGATCAGATCCGCCAACGCTTTGAATCGGCCTTTGAGGGACAAGGCTTGGGAATAGATCAAGAAGGCATGGACATTAGTTTTTGTGCCTGGGACCGTGAGAAATCCATCTTGCAGTTTGCCGGTGCCTTTAATCCGGTCATCATCATCCGCAATGCCCAAGCGGAACCGCCCGCACAATACGATCGCCAGTTAGTTGGTGACAACTATTCGCTGTACGAATACAAAACGGATCGGATGTCAGTGGGTAAAGGATTTACTTCTCAAGCATCTTTCGTTACCCGAACCATCTCTCTTGCACCAGGAGATGTGATTGTACTCTATACGGATGGTTTCCAAGATCAATTTGGTGGTCCCAAGAACAGAAAATTTATGGGCAAACGACTGAAGCAACTGTTGCTTGAAGTGCAAGAGCAGCCCATTCACCAACAGTCCCTCAAGATTGAGCAGGTGTTTGAAGATTGGAAATCTACTAGCTCCATTGGCCAGATAGACGATGTGTGTTTGGTAGGGGTGAAGGTTTAGTAACCCAACACAGCTTGTAGCTGCAGGCTACATATCCAAAGAGCTGGATATGTGGCTATGAAGGCCCAAAAGAAGGAATTGAGCCCCATAACGAGTGCAATGCCTCCGTGAAGTAGAACGCCTCCCAGGAAGAATATGTAGACAACAGGGTAGGGGGTAAAAAGAACCAAGGGGAACATCAATTCGAAAACCAGTGTGCACCAGGTAACAGTCTTCTGAAGGTTGGTTTTATCCTGGATAAGCTCAGCCATATTGGGCCGCCCAAAGGTCTCCGTGTTGAGCACATCGAATATTGCCTGGCCGTTTCGCCATTGTGGAGATACCAATTTGAAATACCCGGACACAAAATACGCCAGACACATTTGCAGACTAAGAAACCAAAGCCCTAGCCATAAAGTAAGGCGGGTTTCCTGCCCGAAGGCTAGTAGACAAACTACCACTACCAATAGGGTGTTCACCTGATCAGAGCCGTCCTCTGCAAAGCGATACCGTAGGTTAAATAACAGAGTAGTCGTCAATAGCAAAGTAGCAGGAACTAAGCCAACCTTCATTTGGAGAAATAGCCCCAGTAACATGCTCAGTACGGAAAGAAGGCGTAGCGTCAGGAGTATCAAGGTTCCACGGTAGCCCAATAGCCGGTCACTGATGGACAGTAATTTAGGGTAAGGGGCGAATGAGGACCTTAACTTATTCACCCGCCAGGAAAACACGCCTGAGTCCAAGAAGAATTTCCGGTTGCCTAAGTGTTCTAAGGTGCTCACAACAAGGCTTAGGCACATCAAGGCCGACACTGCCAAATACGCTACCTGTAGCGAATCAGTAGGTAGATTATTCCAATTCATGAAATTTGGAATGCATGATAAGTTTGGGAGGTCGCTCTGTGATATATCCGTAGCTGATCAAAACCGCAAACTGTAGCTTTTGAGTGCCTTGGGCATGGGGGCAGCCCATTGCAATGTTTAGCAGATACAGATAGTTTGAGGTTAATTGTAGGGCTGCAGGCAGATCCTTAAATAAGTGCCTTTGCAGCGACATACCACGCATGATATTGAAAAAGGCTTTGCGCCAACGCTTCTCTGGGTGCCAAAGCACCACTCTATTCAGCTTGCCTTTGGGCATTTGCACTTCCTGCCATGGGAGGATGGTACCGTCTCCCAATTGGTCACGGTATACCATCTTATAATCAAAAAAAATAGGCCTGGGAGCAAAAAAACGCCAATTGGATATCAGAGATGAATAGTCATATATTTTTAATCTCTGAGTCCAGCTTGTAGGTACTTGATACCCGATAGTAACTACCAGCCAGACGGTAAAGAGTATACCAAGGACGATTGCATAAGCCATGGCAAAAAAGAAGGGCAACAGTTCACTGTGCCCCATGATATTCTAATGAAAAGAAAATACTTGTATTCATTAGGCCAGCTCGGCCACTTTCTTGGACAGTAGCTTGTTTAAAGAAAGGTTTTCAGTCTCTAGCGCATGATCAGCAGCTACGACTTTAGACGAGTCCTCGGCCCGGCAGGTGTCAGAAGAGCATGAGGCGATGCCTACATCATCGCTATCATCACCGTCGCCGTCACTATTTGCTACCGTGTGGTTATCCATCCAAACGGTATCGGGTAAGTTTCCAAGCTCTATTTGTTCTAAGAGGTTCTCTGTATTTTTCATGCTGCTTCTTTTTTGGGGTTGAAATGAACTATACTAATTGATATTTCGCATTAATATAATGATAATTCATAGGCACGCAAATCATATTATGATAGACAACCTTGTCGTTTGAATTGTGAAAGGGTAATACTGGATAGAAATCTGGACAAAATTTAATTCCATAACCTAACTAGTCACCCTTGGAATCGCTTTGTTCCAGATTGCGAAAGATCACTTCAGCCAGGGCATCTGCTGCGGAGGGATTCCTACGAAACCACAATTCCGGCTCTATCATCTCTAGTTCACCTATGGCCCATTCACCGTCATTGTCACGGAGCACGTCTACCCGGGCGTATGCAGGCATAGAAGGACAAGCCGCCACCGCTTGCTCCGCGAAACTGATTTCCATTCGGCTGGGAGTGTAATCCTGAACAGTGCCTCCAAAATCGTCCTGAACACGGAAATCACCCTGTTTTGCTTTTTTAAGTACTGAGTGCGTGTATCTTCCACCAATCACTACATGTGATACTTCTCCGCTTGTAAGTATCTCGTACTGAAAAGGTTGTAGTAGCATGGCTTCGTTAGATATCAGTTCTTGGAAGATGTCTTCGTGCGCCAAAAGGTTACTACGATTGAGCCGATAGGTATGCCGTGCGGCGCCAGAAATGGCAGGTTTCAGAATTGTCTCTTCCCAACCCAACTGTCCGTGTAATTCAGCCAAGGTGGTAGTAGAACCAGCCTCTATGATGTGGGTAGGGGTGATGCGAATGCCCGCCCGTTCCAAATCCTTCAAATAATGCTTGTCCAAATTCCAACGGATCAGGGATCCCGGATTGATAAACTTAAGTTGATCTTCCCAGGTGCGTAGCCAGCTATCAAACTCTGCGAACCGATGGTAGTAGTCCCAGGTAGTGCGGAAAACCGCAGCATGGGCCTGATGCCAGTCAAAATTAGGATGGGACCATCCCACCTTTTTTACAGTGACTCCACGCCGTTCAAGAGCCTCCAATACTAGTTGGTCCTCGTTTAGCAGATTATCAATGTACCAATCTTCGTTGGGTGGATTCAGGTTTTCATACTGTTCCTCGGTGAGTAATACCACTTGCATCATATGGCGAATATAGGAGAGACCAGGAAATTAAGGAGAGCCCACCACTACTCAATAATTGCGCTTCAGTAAGGGGCAAAATGCGCCTCATTAGGTTTCTTTGAATATTCGGCCTACATTTGTCTGAGTTCTGGAAGGGGGTGCTTTACCAGTTAGTATAATCTCAGATTTGCTGATCGTTAATGCGCCGCTTAGATAATACCCGTGAGATGCGCTCACTTAGTGTTTTTTAAGCCCTCTTCGCGCTCAGAATTTATGTAGTATAAAGACGATCAGTATCAGTACGTTACCATCGTTGGAATGTGAGGCTTCCCATCTTGTAAAGTGGGGAAGGGAGGATTGCCTTGAGGAGGGGGATTGATGTTCACTTAGCCAGTGAACTATGTCTTTTTCTTCGAGAAGGTGGCTATGTTATGGATGATCGACTCCACTGCAATAATGCTTTGAATACATAACCATTTAAATACTATAGTACCATGGCTACAGGTAAAGTTAAGTTTTTTAACTACAGCAAAGGTTTTGGCTTTATTCTTCCTGATGATGGAAGCAAAGACATCTTCGTTCACGAATCAGGTCTTACTGAAGACATCCGTGAGAACGATATGGTCGAGTACGAGCTGAAAGACGGTCGTAAAGGCCCCAATGCTATCGACGTTAGAATCATACGATAAGCTATACTATATATAAGTAGGAGAGGGACTTTGTCCCTTTTCGCTTCGTAGTTCTTTCTAGGAAAGAATTATTTATTGTTCTACAGATTCGGGAAGCAGTATGTCGGTTGCGATGTGCTGCTTTTCTTTGTTTAAATACCATACTCTCACTTTCGGGTGACGAATACCTCCCACCGTTTCTAGTTCTTCCAGCAGAACAAACTCCCCGTCCTTTGTGGGAGACCTACGCCAGAATTGATAGGCCTTTAGTGCATAGGTAGTAGGGTCAAAGAAAAAACGCCAGTCATGCTCCCTTATGACTCCAGAATAGCGAACGTCTATGGCCCAATATTCTTCACCCATCAGGGTGACTTGTTCCACCTTAGGCAAGATTTCCCCTTCTGTGTCGGTGAGTAACTTCATCGGCAAGCCGTACAGATACAAATAGTAGTTGTGCAGATAGGTTATCCGGTTGCGTGATAGGTTTAAAGCCCTTACCTCTTTTTCAGTAGCACCGGGTATTCCGTTTATCTCCACAATAGGCTCTCCATGATCCAGGCCCTGTAGTACAGTAAGCGAATCTAGATCTTGAAAAATGACCGTTCGACTGCCTGGTCGATCAATGGAAATTGTCCTGTAACGGTCCTGGGCATTCGGTCGGGTCTCCTTTAATGAGAGTTCTGCTTGATAAGTTTCCCATTGGCCATGTGGGTCGTGGAAGGTGCTACTCCGCTCTAGTAATTCCCGGGCATCAGGTAATTCCTGCCCCCAGAGGGTATTTGTGATTGATAATAACAGGAAGACGATCCACAGACGAATACTCATAGACTTAAATTAATGAGGATCAGCATAATAGGCTAACCTCGTGGGACAAATATTTTACTTTGGGGCTAATGGCCTGTGGAATTTTTAACATGGCTGCATCCGATTGGGGAAAGTTGTATTCAAAGCATCACAAGTATGGAATCCCCAAAACGACTCATTCTGATGGCTGGCCTAGGTTTCATGGCCCTTGCCATCCCGCATTTCTTCCACGGTATGGAAGAAACCCCTGCCTCGAAAATGCCCACCCAACATGCAGGAATTACCCTTTGCCGTGCTCCCCGGGCATGCGTTTTTATGACCCTTTTCGGGGAAGAACCTCACGATGGTTTCGCTCACTATTCCACTCCCGCAGAGGTGCAAAGCTCCATAGAGCAAGGGTTGAATTGGCTGGGTAAGGCCCAGCATCCTAGCGGAGGTTACGGTGCTGGTAGTCACGCCCGTCAGGGGGTGCGAGATCC
>DMST01000207.1:44816-59326 GCA_003454975.1 Cytophagales bacterium
GGGTAGGGATGGCGCTGCTTCGTACCGGCACTACGCTTACCTCCGGTCCTTACCGTCAGCAACTGAAAGGTACTCTAGAATTTCTGATAGAGGCTGTAGAAAGTACTCCCCAAAATGCAGTAAGAATCACCAAGGAAACGGGAACCCAGATCCAGACCAAACTAGGAAGTAACATCGACGCCATCTTGACGGCGCAGTATCTGGCAAACATGCTGGATTATGTAGGCTATAGTCCTGTCTTGGAGGCTAGGATTCGTAAGAATTTGGAAACCTGCACCGAAAAGATTGCCGCGGCCCAACAGTCAGACGGGAGTATTTCTGGTGACGGCTGGGCAGGAGTGCTTCAAAGTTCTTTGGCAGGCAATGCCCTGGAATCTGCCAAATACCAAGGCATTGCTGTGGCAGATGAGGTGTTGGAGGATGCCCAAAGCTACCAGTATAGTAATGTGGATGCAGCCTCTGGCGAGGTGGATGTAGATCGTGGAGCGGGCATCGTCCTGTATTCGGTGTCTAGTGGTGCGCGGGGTGCTGCCCGCGATGCCCGCTCAGTACGCGAAGCGGTAAGGCGTGCGAAAGACGAAGGGCAAATTGAAGAGGAGGCCGAAGTTTCGGTAGAGATACTTCAAGAGATTGGCTTTGAGCCGGAGGAGGCATTGGAAATGAATACCGCTTATCAGGTGTATGATAGGGCGAAAGTGACAGCCCAGGATGACGCCGTGATGAATGGCTTTGGTAACAATGGGGGAGAGGAGTTCCTGAGTTTCCTGCAGACGGGCGAATCTTTGATCATTAACAAGGACGAAACCTGGACCGAATGGTACGACAATGTTTCTGGGAAACTGGTGGCTATTCAAAATAGCGATGGTAGCTGGAACGGGCACCACTGCATCACGAGCCCCGTTTTTTGCACCGCTACTACTTTGCTTACCCTGGCCATCACCAACGATGTAGAGAAACTGGTAGCGCAAGGCGCTATGAAACTAGATTAAGGGTTAGTTAAGCAGGTGAAAACGAAAAAGCCCCACGGAACTTCCATGGGGCTTTTTTAAACACAAATGATAACCAATAAAATATCTTAGGACTCCGTTTGCTCTTTAGCTTCGGGAGTATATGTCTTTTTGTTGTCGGAACGTAAACGGCTATTGCCATACGATCCTTTAATGATTTTACCTTTTCTGGTGCGGCGATCTCCTTTGCCCATATCGTTTACTACTTTTTGTTCTTCTTTATTCTGGGAAACAAAAGTACGCTTATTGGGCTATTTTGCCAACTGTTGCTTTATTTTCAAGCCGATTTAACGACAATTTGTATGAAAATACTAGCGATACATACCGCTTTGCCAAAGCAACGCCCCCTTGGTGACATTCAAAAATACACATCTATTGTTAAACAACCTAATATTAGTCCGGTGAAAGCGACTAAACTGGGGCTGGAGGGTGACGCCCCAGGGAATACCAAATTCCACGGTGGGGAGGATAAGGCCATCTACGCCTACGGGCATCAGCACTACGTTTGGTGGAAAAATCGGTATCCTGAGCTAGACTTTCCTGTTGGGGTATTTGGTGAGAATTTGGTCGTAGAAGGAATGGATGATGCTTCACTTTGTGTAGGAGACCGGTTTCAAGTGGGGGCGGTGGTGTTAGAGGTAACCACCCCGCGAATACCTTGCATGACCCTTTCAGCTAGAATGGGAGACAAGGAGTTTCAAAAGAAGTTTCTGGCGGCCCGGAAACCTGGCGCGTACCTAAAGGTGGTAAAGGAAGGTGAACTTGCCGTAGGGATGGAGTGGGAATTGTTAGAAAAAGGAAGCGCTGGCCTCACGCAGGTAGAAGCTTTTTTGTTGTATACAGGCCAAGCCCAGGAAGAAGCACTGGTAGCCAAAGCGGCTAAAGAACCCCGTTTACCAGAGGAATGGCAGCAAAAACTGCTAAAAGTGTAACTACACGGTGTCAATATATTTGTCCCGCAAACCCTTCCACTAATTATCTACCAGAACCATGTTTCCTTTTAGTGGCAAGTTGTAGTTTTGCGGCCATTGAAACCTATTCCGCCAAGTAGCGGATTCATTGTATGAGCGAAGAGAAAAAGCCAACCAATTTTCTACAGGATATTGTAGAAGAGGACTTGAAAGGCGGCATGCCCAAGAAGAATTTGGGATTCCGTTTTCCTCCTGAACCGAATGGTTACCTGCATATTGGTCATGTGAAGGCCATGAGCATTAGCTTCGGCCTGGGCGAACAATACCAGGCCCCTGTTAATCTGCGGTTTGACGATACCAACCCTGCCAAAGAGGAGGACGAGTACGTTCGGGCCATTCAAGAAGATATTCAATGGTTGGGCTTTCAATGGGCGGAGGTACGTTATTCTTCAGATTACTTCCAGCAGTTGTATGATTGGGCGGTCAAGATGATTAAGGCCGGCACGGCGTATGTGGATAGCCAAAGCAGTGAGGCTATGGCTGAGCAAAAAGGCACACCTACCAAGCCGGGCGTGGCAGGACCTTACCGTGATCGTTCGGTGGAGGAGAACCTGGAACTCTTCGATAAGATGAAACGCGGTGAGTTTGAAGAGGGCAAACATGTGCTGCGGGCCAAGATTGACATGGAGCATACTAATATGCTCATGCGTGATCCTATCATGTACCGCGTGGTAAACAAGGCGCACCACCGTACGGGTACTGAATGGCATATATACCCTATGTACGACTGGGCCCACGGGCAGAGTGATTACTTGGAGGGCATCAGCCATTCGCTATGTTCGCTGGAGTTTATGCCACACCGTGAGCTATATGATTGGTTTCTAGACCAAATCAAGGACGATGAAAAACCGCTGCCTAAGCAGCGTGAGTTTGCCCGCCTCAACATAGACTATACCGTGATGAGCAAGCGGAAGCTGCTGGCTTTGGTAGAAAGTGGTACCGTGGCTGGCTGGGATGACCCTCGTATGCCGACAATCGCCGCTATGCGACGTCGGGGCTATCCTCCACAGGCGCTGCGTAACTTTGTAGAGCGAGTAGGAGTTACCCGTCGGGAAAACGTGATTGAACTCAGCCTGCTGGAATACTTTGTGCGCGAAGAGCTAAACCGCACCGCTACTCGGGTAATGGCCGTATTGGATCCGGTAAAAGTGGTGATAACCAACTACCCGGAAGGAGAAACCGAGTACCTGTCTACGGAGAACAATCCAGAAGACGAGAATGCCGGTACCCGGGAGTTACCTTTTGGCCGTGAGTTATACATAGAGCGGGCTGATTTCAAAGAGGAGGCCAACCGTAAGTTTTTCCGTCTCACTTTAGGCAAAGAGGTGCGCCTAAAAAGTGCGTACATCATCAAGGGCGAAAGCGTAGTGAAGGATACGGAGGGTAACATTACCGAAATCCACGTGACCTATGATCCCAAGAGTAAGAGCGGGAGCGGAACGGAGGAAAGCTTGCGTAAGGTAAAAGGAACGCTACACTGGGTAGCTGCTGAGCAAGCTGTGTCTCTGGAGGTACGGCAATATGATCGACTCTTTATGGATGAGGCGCCTGACGGACATAAGGATAAAGAATTTACCGAATTCCTAAACCCGGACTCTTTACAGCTGATTCAGGCCTATGGTGAACCTAGTTTGAAAGACCGTGCGGTAGGCGAGCGGGTTCAGTTCCAGCGCCTGGGATATTTTGTAGTAGACCCGGATACGGATGCCGAAAAAACAGTATACAACAAGACGGTAGGCCTCAAGGACAATTGGGCTAAAAAGACTCATTGATCCAAGCTGGCCATGAAAATTCAGCCATCCCTTGCGTAGGTAGGGGATGGCTTTTTTATGCCTTTCGAATGGCCACATATACTCCTTCGAAATCTGCCAAGGTGAGCCCCTGCTCCTGGATGACGGCTAATACGGTAATTCGGGCCAGGCCAAATTTTTCAAAGGTCCGCTTAAAAAGGAGCCAATCCTCCCGGGAGGGGGATAACATGCTGGCCGTAAAGCTACCCCGAATGGGTTCCTGATAATGGGATTCACTCCGCTGGATAACAATATCGGCATCTACCCCCAAACTAGTGATACCCAGCTGTACCCCCGCCCAAGCGGTAGTGATCATTAAGCTACTTATGCTTCCCCCAAATGCGGTGTCTAGATGGTTGATATTGGGAGATAATTCTGCCCGAATGCGTACATCGTCAGGTGAAAAACTTTCTACCCGAAACCCCATGCTGGCGGTAAGGGGAATATGGGTATGGAGGTATACCTCAAATTCTTGGGCGTTCATACCTAAAAACTACAAAAACCTAGAAAGAATATCCAATTTTCAAGTAACAAGTATTTTGATTGAGTTGTAGTGAATTCCTGACAAAAGCTACACTTTAGTCCACTAAACGTAGCAGCTGATCACCCGGATTTTGGGTTACTGTAAAAGGTGTAGCTATAAGTGTAGGGGGTACTCAGAAGCTTTGCTTGTTTTTTGACCTGTTCAAATATTATAGACTCTTTTGCCTCTGTTTTCTAGAATTCTCCCCCTGATCTTAGGTGGCCTATTTTCTGAATCCTTGCCAGGATAAGGAATTGACTTTTGGTAAACCCTAGTTTTAAACTCAATGATATGTCTTGTTTTATAGCTGAGCCATTCGGAATTCGTTAAACTTTGAGGAGCGGATATGTTTAAAGAATCTAAGGGGGGAATGGTACACAGCCTTAATTGGAAAAATGATAAAATGCAATAATGATTTGTATAAAATGTAAGGTTTTTATGGGTTATAAAAAATAGCGGTCATTGCTCATGGTAATATTACTTTAAAACATAAGTATGGTTTGCAAATAATATGATAAAAGCATTGAGGATTTTAATTTTTTAAAGCATTGTGTGGTTTATTTCTATTAAAGTGACTAAGGAGCATGATAATCTAATTCGGCTACCAATGCTTTGAAAAGTGCTAATATTTGATGGGAATAGGGACCTAATTTTATGAGTAATCATTCATGAAAGAATTATGGTTCAGACAAGTGAAGTATTATTTGAAAACAGGAGTATTACCCTAGCCTGGGATCACAAAGGGCAATTCCTACATGTAGAGTGGAAAGGGTTTGCCAATAATGAGGGGTATCGGGAGATACTGCTCAAGCAGATTGAACTGACTCGAGAAAAGCGAGCCCGGCGTATTCTGTATGACCTCCGTAATATGGGGGTAGTGAGTAGGGATAACCAAGCCTATACTAATGAGGAGTACTTTCCGGCAGTATCCAGAGCTGGAAATAAGGTAGCTGCCATTGTAGTGCCTGAGAATGTATTTGGTGAAATGTCGGTTAGCGCTATTATGGGAGCTAGAAATGAAGCTTTATTCCAAGCGCAGATATTTGATGATCCTGGTCCAGCAAAAGCGTGGTTGGAAAAGACCTAAGAACACATCTAACCCTAAAGAAAGCCCCCTCCCGTATATGGAAGGGGGCTTTTTTGTATCAGGCACTTTTGGGCAATCGCTCCATATACAGGTTTTGAGTTTCATGCCACCGATCAAACATTAGCGTGAAATTGTGAAACATCCTATCCACTATTTCCCTGGCCAAATCTAACTCGGCAGGTTTCATCCCAGGTGAGGATTCCAGGCCATTTTTGGCACCGTCTAACCAACTACCACTGCTGTGGTCATTTTCAGCTTCATAGTGCACGCGGCCAAAGAATTCTAGTTTTTCCCACCAACCAAGCTGGTCTACCAGCACACGGATGCTTTCTGCATATACGCTAAAGATGGCCTCTATCACCTCTAACATGAGCAAGCGTAGCCGTGAGGTATAGGCCAACCGGCCTAAATGGATGGCGTCGTATACGGTCTCGCGAATAGGCCAGTTAGTATCGCTCCATAATTCGGCAAATATTTGCCAGTTACCTTGGTCTAAGAAATTGCCATGAATCTGCAACCGCTCCAGGTCATTCAAAAACCATTGCCAGTGACCGTTATCTTCCTCGCAATGCTCATTGACCATGCGTTGGATGGAATCTCCATTCGGAGTGCGCTGCAGATCAAATAGAATGTCTTTGAAACCCATGATAAAAAAGGTCATGTGGGGGATACAGCTGAGCCGCGCTTCGGTAGGCATATCGGTGTCGCGCATCATCTTGGCAAAATCGTGATCCCATAGTTGTACTCGTTTCTGTTTTACTTTTTCAAATAGCGTCATGATTGTATGAGGGTTTAATAGTTGATCCTTCAAATTTCGGTAGCCTACGGCCATGGTGCTCAGGCTATTGTGCAGTGGTATTACGCTGTAAGCAATTGTTGGAGATTTTGGGGATATACAGGTTGGGGTAGGATGTCAGATAATTACCGAAATGGGATAGATGAAGGGAAACCTAGTTCTACTTCTGGAATCTTACCGTCTGTTTTATACCTTTCCGGTCTTCATTTACATAGACATTGTTGCATGAAAACTTACGACCATATCATACTAGGCACAGGCCAGGCTACCGGTACTTTGCTGGGCCGACTTATTCCAACGGGTGACTCCATTGCGGTTATCGAGGGAGGAAAAGTAGGCGGCAGCTGTGTCAATTATGGTTGTACTCCCACTAAAACCATGGTAGCCAGCGCCAAGGCATTGCATCAAGCCCGTCGTGGAGATTTTTTTGGTTTTGAAACTGGAGATATCAAGCTGAATTATGCACGGGTGCGGGAGCGGATGAACGAAATCCGGAATGGTGGTTCTGATGGCCTAACCCATTGGATGGAATCCACGGAGAATGTAGAGCTGATCCGTGGTTGGGGGGAGTTTGCTGGGCCAAAAACCTTGCGTGTAAACGACCAGGAAATCACAGGGAAAAAGATCTATATCAATACGGGTACGCATCCTTTCGTACCTCCCATTGATGGTATTAAGGACGTCCCACATCTGGATAGTGGTGGGCTTTTGGATCTGGAAGAGCTACCCGGTCACTTACTCATTTTGGGAGGAGGCTACATAGGAGTAGAATTCTCACAGGTGTTTCGTCGGTTTGGCAGTAAGGTTACCCTGATTCAAGGAGGAGAGCAGCTGATGCCCCGTGAGGATGCGGATATTGCCAACACCATTCAAGATTTTTTGGAAGAGGAAGGGGTGGAGGTAATGCTCACCTCCAAAGCTACGCGGGCACAATATATTGATGGGCAGGTACACCTGACGGTCATGCACGATGGTGAGACCAAAGTGGTGACCGGTACCCACCTGTTGGTGGCTACAGGCCGCCGTCCCAATAGCAAACAGCTCAACCTGAAAGCCGCTGGTATTGAGATCAATGGTAGGGGATTTATTGAGGTGAATGACTACTGCGAGACCGTGGTAGAAGGGGTGTATGCTCTGGGCGATGTAAATGGGCATGGAGCTTTCACCCACACTTCGGTAAATGACGCCGAGATCACCCTGGACCATATGTTTGGTGGCAGCCGCAAAATATCTAACCGCATTCCTATCTACGGCTTATTTACCGACCCACCTCTGGGACGCGTAGGGTTGACCGAAAAAGCGGCTCTGGAAAAGGGCTACAAGATCATGAAAGCCACCCGCCCCATGAGCAAGATTGCTCGGGCCAAGGAAATGGGCGAAACCAAAGGAATTGCCAAGCTGATAGTAGATGCCGATACGGATCTGATTCTGGGAGCCAGTATACTGGGCCCCGGCGGGGATGAGATTATCAACATGTTTGCTGCCATAATGCACTCGGGAATACCGTGTCGTAGCTACCGCGAGGTGGTGCTGGTGCATCCTACCGTAAGTGAGCTTATGCCCTGGATCTTGGATGGCCTGCAGCTCGTAGAATAAGGCCCTGTTTTCGTCGAAACTGGATTATTATCCCCAATTATTGCCTGCTCCTCCCGTTTATGAGTATGGGTAGATGCATAAGGCCATTTGATAGCAAACCATCCCGGAGATGGATTGGTAGATTGGCATTAGAATGAGTAGTTTGCATTCGATTTTACGGTAGGAAGTAGGCAACTAACATAGAGTCTTTGGGACAAGGACGGAAACCGGATTGCTTTTGTGAATGAACGGGCAATTCTTAAAGTCTTTTCTGCAATAGACTTAATATAACTAGACATACACGCATGACGAAGTCACTGGTTACGGGTGGAGCTGGATTCATTGGGGCTCACGTAACGAATCAACTGATTGAGCAGGGCCACGAGGTGGTGGTACTGGACGATCTGAGTGGGGGATATGAGGACAACGTAAACCCTAAGGCCACTTTCGTAAAGGGCACCATTACCGACGTCAGCCTAATAAATGAGCTGTTTGAACAGCATAAATTTGATTACGTATACCACCTGGCTGCCTATGCTGCAGAAGGCTTGAGTCACTTCATCCGTAATTTCAACTACACCAACAACCTGACGGGCAGTGTCAACCTAATCAATGCTTCCATTGTGCATAAGGTGAAGTGCTTTGTGTTCACTTCTTCTATTGCCGTATATGGTACCCAAACGGTACCCATGATTGAGACGGCTACTCCGCTGCCCGAAGATCCCTATGGCGTGGCCAAATTTGCCGTGGAGATGGATCTGAAAACGGCTCATGAGATGTTTGGTCTCAATTACGTGATCTTCCGGCCCCACAATGTGTACGGACCGCTACAGAACATCGGTGATCGCTACCGCAACGTCATTGGTATTTTCATGAACCAACTGCTGCAGGGCAAGTCTTTGACGGTATTTGGCGATGGTACTCAAACCCGCGCGTTCTCGGCTATTCAAGACGTAGCTCCGCATATTGCCAATTGCGTGAACATCCCCGAAGCTTACAATGAGGTCTTCAACATTGGTGGCGATACCGACTACTCGGTGAATGAATTGGCCGAAACGGTCATGAAGGTATTGGACCTTAAATCTCAACTGCGTCATCTGGAGGCTCGCAATGAGGTCTTGCATGCCTATGCAGACCACTCCAAGGCACACAAGGTGTTTGGAATCAAACCGGCCGAACTGATAGGATTAGAAGAAGGCCTACGCGAAATGGCTGCCTGGGTAAAAACCCATGGGGTACGGTCTACGCCCAAGTTCAAGAACATCGAGATTACCGAGAAGCTACCCGCCGTTTGGCAGGAAGAGTAAGCCATGCAAGCCAAAGTACTATTTATTTGCCTGCATCGGCCCGATAGGTCGCCGTCGCAGCGTTTCCGTTTTGAGCAATATCTGGACTACCTGCGTAGCCAAGGTTTCGACTGCCGCCACGTATTCCTGCTCAATGCCAAGCAAGACAAGGCCTACTACAAGGGCAGTAGCGTTTTGGGCAAAGCTTCTATTTTGCTCAAGTCGATAGGAAAGCTGATCAACCACGCTTTCTTCAAGAAATACGATCTGGTTTTCGTTCAGCGTGAGGCATTCATGCTGGGTACACCCTACTTTGAACGGCAGTTCGCCAAACGTTCCAAGATGATCTTCGATTTTGATGATACCATCTGGCGGGAGCAAACCGGAGAGATCAAGAGCAAGAACAAACGTTTCTATTTCCTGAAGAATCCGGCCAAGACCATTGACCTGATCAAAGCGGCAGATCTGGTATTTGCGGGAAATCACTACCTGGGGGATTTTGCCAAGCAGCACAACGCTTCGGTGGAGATTGTGCCTACTACCATCGATACGGTGGCCTATCCGCTTATTCCAAAAACAGAACGGGATCGAGTGTGTATAGGGTGGAGTGGAAGCTTCACAACCATCATCCATTTCGAGTTTGTGATAGATGCGCTCAAAAAGCTAAAAGCCAAGTACGGCGATAAGGTGTACTTCAAGGTGATTGGCGACGGTACGTTCCAGCATGAGGAATTGGGCATTCAGGGCTTACCCTGGCAAATGGCTACTGAAATTGAGGACCTGGGTGAGATTGACATTGGTCTGATGCCCCTGCCAGATGATGAGTGGACGAAGGGTAAGTGCGGCCTTAAGGGTCTACAATATATGGCCTTAGGTATACCAACACTAATGTCGCCCGTAGGAGTGAATACCGAGATTATCCAGGATGGTGAGAACGGTTTTCTGGCGGCTGAGACTGCGGAGTGGGTGGCCAAAATCAGCCAATTAGTAGATTCCTTTGAGTTGCGGCAAACTATGGGCCAAAAGGGCCGTGATACGGTGGTGACGCAGTACTCAGTAGAGGCGAATAAAGAACTGTATATCAAGAGTTTCCAGCGTTTGTTGGGTAAATAATCCGTTCTTAGGAGAGAAGAATTGAGGGAGGTGTTGTGTACAGCACCTCCCTTATTTTTGGGGGTGATTCTTGGCCATGTACAAGGTATATGGGACGGAATAAATGGTACAAATGTGCCAATGAGGAAGGAACCCGAGGTCTATCCATCCGCTTGCCCTGTGGGTTATTTAGGTGTAATTTGAGAGGATCTAACTACCCAAATATCTAACCCTTCTGCATCATGCCACAGGATCTGCCCAGTGTTTCCGGGTTTCCCTACGATATATTCATCAGCTACGCCCACAACGATAACCAACAAGTAAACGAAGAAATAAAGGGTTGGGTAGAATTGTTCTACAACAGCCTGGAAATGACCTTGCGTCAGCGATTGGGTAAGAAACGCAACGTCAAAATCTGGTGGGACCAGCGGAGGCTCAAGGCCAATACCAAATTTGACCATAGTATAGCCGAAGGAGTGGAGCAGGCGGCCATTATGATCTGCCTCAATTCTCAGTCCTTGATCGATTCTGATTATTGTCAGCTAGAAAGGGCTGCTTTTGTGAAGAAATCGGAAGAGGATCCCGTGCCCTTGGTGCTAGATCATCAGTCGAGGATGATTCCGGTGCACCTCTACCGGTTGCATTTTGAGGACTGGCCGGAAGAGTTTGACGGGCTGACGGGCTTACCCATCTATGAGCCCGACCGGGGTGGAATGTCCTATCCCATGCTGCCGCGCGATACTAAGTTTATTTACCGCATCCGAGACCTGGCAGAAGAAACGGTAACGATACTAGAAAATATAGCCACACTCACCGAAACCCTGCAAGGATCTACGGAGAAACAAGATCTGGCCGAGGAAGTAGCGGTGGTTGAGACTACGGAAGATCATCGAGGTACGCTTTTCATTGGTGAGGAATCTCGTGCCTTGCGGCAGACGAAAATCCAATTGATAGAAGCCTTAAGGAAGCGCGGCTATACCATATTGCCCAAAGAACCTTTGCCCTTTGAAAGGATTGCACATGAGACTGCCGTTCGTGAATGTTTGGCTAAAGCCGATGCCAGTATTCACCTGATGGGCCGCAAGCCGGGTGAACCTTTTGATGAGGATGACCAAGTATTTCCCAATCTGGAGCAGATTCGCTGGGCCCAAGAGGCCAATCTGCAACCCCTGGTTTGGCTGCCCGATGGGCTCACCCTAGACCAGGTGAGTCCTCTGAGTTACCAGACCTTTCTGCGACAGCTAGAGCAGGGAAGCGCACTATCCCGATCCTATCGGCTGGAGTGGGCTCCACCGGAAGAGCTGGTCTCATTGATCGATGACCATTTTGCCGAGCTTAAGGCTTCCCGACAGTTCAAGGGCAAGGTATTGGTAGACTTGCATGCTAAGGACCAGCCTGAGGTTCTGGATCTGCTAAAGTGGATGGATGTGCAGGGCATCGATTACTGGTTGAATCCGGTAGAGGAGGAACCTGGCAAACGGCTGGCACTGCTCGAAGAGGCCGTGAGTAAGGTAGGGCAACTCATCTTCATTTGCGGGTATGCGCAAAAGGCTTGGGTAGAGTCTCGCTTGCAGGCGGTGTGTCAGCTTATTATCGAGCAAAACTTAGCACCCAAGGACCTAAAGGTGTTGATACTACCGCCCGAGAAAACCAAGGAAGCATACGATTTTTCGGACTGGCATTTCCTGAACCTGGAGGTAGTAGATCATAGTACGAGCCAGGAATTGCAGCCTACCATTCTGGAGCAGCTGAAGATCAAGTCGAGTTCCATACCCGTTCGGAATTCAGTGGAGCAAGCTCCCAAGAATCCTTACGTGGGGTTGCGGCCTTTCGATGAGGAAGACAGTTTATACTTTTTTGGCAGGCGTCAGCAAATCATTGAGTTGCTAGATCGGCTATACCAGCACCGTTTTCTGGCAGTAGTAGGCGCCAGTGGTAGTGGTAAGAGCTCCCTGATTCGCGCCGGACTCATTCCCCTGCTACGGGCAGGATATTTGGCCTACGGAAATCAGGGATGGGAAATTGCGACCCTGAAACCTGGACAGAACCCGCGCAGAAACCTGGTAAAAGCCATTGCTGATTCGCTACAGAGCCTGGCCGAGGCGCCTACCTTGGAGCAGTTGGAATTGGACTTGGAGCGTGACGGTGTTAAGGCCCTTATCGACCCGCTAAGGACCCTTATGGAGACACAAGAGGTCAATTTTTTTCTGCTGGTAGATCAGTTTGAAGAGCTGTTTCGGTTTGCTCCTGAGCAGGCAGGAGAAGAACAAGCACATCAAAACGCAGAAGCCCAGCTTTTTATCTCACTGCTATTGGATCTGGCCCAAACCCCGGAACTTCCACTGTTTGTGACCATTACCATGCGCTCAGACTTTTTGGGAGACTGCGCACGCTACATCCGGCTTACCAAAGTGCTCAATGCTAGCCAGTATCTGGTACCCCGGCTATCGGCTGTACAGCGGCAGCAGGCCATTACCGGCCCGGCCCGGCTGTCTGGTACCCCGCTGGATGCTGCGCTTACCGAGACCTTGCTAGAAGAAAACCCGAGTAATCAAGATCAGCTACCGGTGTTGCAGCACGCGCTCAACCGCATGTGGGTACAGGTAATGCGGGAGGGGATGGCCCGTCCTATAGGAGTGGAAGAATATGAGCGCGTTGGGGGCTTAGAGAATGCACTTTCGCTCCACCTGGATGAGCTCATGGCGGGGCTGCCTGATGACGATGTTCAGCTAACGTTGCTGCTTTTTCAGCTCCTCACGTCGGCAGACAAAGCTGGCCGACGAACGCGAAGGCCGGCCCGGCGCAGAGAATTGGCTACTCAGCTGGGGCAGACTCCTGAGGGAGTGAATCGTCTGCTCAAGCCCTTTATGCCCGACGACCCGAAACGAGAGCAGGCCTTCGTGTTGGCCTACCCGGTAGCCGATGATCCTACGGATGTATTGCTGGACATTTCGCACGAGAGCCTGATTCGTCAATGGAAAACCCTGGAAAGCTTTTCGGCTGTGAATACCAATCAAGCCGAAGCGGCTTTTCAGCGGTTGCCGGATGAAGATAAACCCTTGGCGGCGGCTTTGTTTCGGGCCTTGGTAGAGCAAGATCCTGACGGCTTGCATTACCGGGTTAGGCCCACGCAAGTGCAGCAGCTAGCTGCAATTATGGACCAGGCAGAAAGTACGGTCAACCGGTTGATCGATTACTTTATCCAGGCCCAGAACAATTTGCTGTTTCGCACTGAAATTCCTTCCGAGCCGGACAACCCTCGAATAGAATTGGGCGGTGATGAAGTGATACTGGCTTGGCCACTTCTGAAGCAGTGGGCTGAGAAAGAGGTAGAGTTGCAGGGGCGCTATTGGGAGCTTCTCCAACAAGCTGAGGCCCATGATCGCGGGGAGGCAGGGCTGCTTCAGCAACCCTATCTGGCCTTGGTCGATGTTTGGGTAAATAAGTATTCGGCCAATGCGGCATGGGCGAACCGGATTGCGCCAGGGTGGGAGCGGGCCTACAACTATCTTGAGGATAGCTTAGCCGCTGAAGCTGCACAACAGGAGGAAATAAAACGCCTGCGAAGGCGCCAACTGGCAAGTTTGGGAGTGCTGGCGGCAATCGTCACCATTGCAGCAGTGGTGGCCTTTATTCTCATGGGCCAGGCTAGAGACGAAACAGCACGGGCAGAAGCCTCCGAGCAAAAATCGGAAACCATTACCAATGCCTTTCGGCTGCTAAGCCAGGCCGAAAATGAACTGCAGGAAACAGCGAACGTAGGACTGTTTCTTGCCAAAGTTGCCCTTGACTCTATCAACAAAGATACTACCGATGAAAATGCCACCAACCTAAGAAGCCTACAGCGGGGGGTATACGATTTGGTAGAGAATAGTCTTTTTTTTAGCTCTCCCTTTCTTCAGGATACACTCACTTATTATGCCACGGCCCATCAGTGGGATCTCGGTTTCCGGCAGGGTAAGTCTGGGGTACTGCGTAACCGCGCATCGAAGACCCGACAGGGCATCGGTTTCCCTTTTACTGATGAGGAATACATTGACCAGGTTTTCGTAGCGCCCAATGGGAGTTCTTTTGTAGTCACCTTTTGGGACCATGCTCCCCAGTGGAGGGATAGTACCGGAGCGCTTTTGGGAGAACTCAACATCAACGATTCGCTCGATGTAAAGGACGTCGTTTTCAGCCAAGATAGTGATTGGGTAATGATAGGCACGGCCAAACGGTTGTGGCGATGCAACAGGGGACAAGAAGCTGATTTTTTTGCCTATTTGGGCGGTAGTTGGTTTGGTGAGCTAAGCCGCCTGGCTTTGCACCCAGAGGAGCGGTTTATTGCCACCGCCAGCACTAGTGGGTACGTAGGCGTATGGTCTATGAGCAGCCAGCGGC
>DMST01000207.1:59392-62609 GCA_003454975.1 Cytophagales bacterium
TTGAGCAGCCAGCGGCTGCAGGTAAGTATTCCGCGAGACGAGCGGGTATCTGGAGAGGTGATGGCTTTACGGTTTTCTGAAGCAGGAACCCACCTGCTTGTGGGCGGACAGGCGGGGCTGGTACGGCGTTGGTCTTGGAATGATAACGTAATTCGCGTCCTGTTCAATCGGGAAGACCCTGAGATCTCCGCCATAGACTTTACCACCCACCACGGGCTGGTGGCCATCGGTTACAACGACGGTTGGGTAGAGCTCTACTATGAAAGCGGCGCCTTTGCCCGCGCCATCCGTGCACACGGAAGCCCGGTTACCAACCTCAGTTTTGCCAGGAATGGCCGTACGCTAACTTCCGCCTGCTATGTATCTTACTCCGGAGCGTATGAAATACGAGAGTGGCAGCTGTACGGTATGGTAAAAGCGGAACTAATGCCCACTGGAGAAGTGCAGCCTATCACTTCGGTAGTAATACCGCAAGACCGTGCCTGGATTCTATTGGGCTACCAAGATGGTGCTGCGGCGGTGTACAACTGGCAGGGGCAACCCATACAGACGCTCCCAAGCGTGAGAGGCAATGCAAAGCAGATATACCTGCTATCCGAAGATGGAAGCTACCTCCTGCGGCTACAAGAAGACTTGCAGGAAGCACTTTGGGAGTTAACAGATCGGACCCAGGTGGGCAGTGCTACCATTACCGGAAATTGGAGGCGTGTTACGCTACAGGCGCATCCAGAGCATACTGACTATGTGTTTGATAGTGTTACCTCAGATGGCTTTAGGGTAAGGGAGATCAGTACGGACCAGACCCTTACGTTTACATCGAGCGCCACGCTTCGGAATGCCCTCGAAAAGGCCGCCACTTACGGCACGCCTAAGATCATTCGTTTCCCCTCGGGTAATTTTGGTGTGCGATGCCAAACCGGTGAGTCCAAGGTACAAGCGTTTTGGAGTCCTTTGGATCCAAAGCTGATATACAACCGCAAAGCAGAACAGACCCTGCGGGGGCAAGCGTTGGAGGAAATTCAGGCCAGGTGGCTCTACCATACCAAAGCATCCAATATTTATCATGGGAATAGCATCCTTTCTCAGGCCGCCATGGAAGCAGCCGAAGAAGCAATGTTTGAGGCTATGCAAGATAATGAGGAGGCCATGGGGAGTGATGGGGCCACCTCCGCGGGAGTAACCATTGAACTGGCTGATACCAGTGCAGTTTTTGATTTTGAACGCCTGGCGGGGTACGCAGAATTCTATAGCATGAGTCCAATCCGTATCACGGGAGAGGAGAAAGAACAGTGGGACCAGGTTTCGGGTATCGAATTTCCCCTTCACCAAAAAGTATGGGCGCCGGATACCTCCCTATTGGCTAAGTACTATCGTAATGTGCTCTACCTCTGGAATCAACAAGGCTTAATCATACTAGAAAAGGGTGTGCATGACAAGGCCATCGACTTGGTGGAGTTTTCCAAAGATGGGCATGAGATTTTGACGGTGAGTCGGCAAGATGGAGCACGTATTTGGTGGACACCCACTCACCTCGATTCCCTATACTCTACGTTGCAACTGGATAATTTTATTGAGCAGTTTCGCGATGGAGGTGGCCGGAAGATTATTGAGAGTGCGCTGCCTTCCAAGGATGATCCCGTTACAGACGAGGCTCCCTGAAATTGGATGGGTACTACATTAATAACATGCCCCCTTATTGAGCTATTCTTAAAACCAACGAATCAGCCTAGTCATATATCAGACAGACTTGATATGGTTGGGGTGGGGGAGAACCTTCTTGCAGCCGCTATGGTTACCTTGCCAACCATGGCGAAAAAGAACCTACCTTTGGGCCCTAAGGAAGGCCCCATGCTCATCTTTGGTGGTATATACAGCAACCTGCCTGCGCTGCAAGCGCTACAGGCGATTGCTGAAGAAAAGGGCATTGCCCCGGAGAATATCATCAATACCGGGGACACGGTGGGTTACTGTGCCCAACCCGAAGAGAGCATACAGCTTGTGCGGAAGTGGGGAATTCACAACATTCTGGGAAATGTAGAGATTCAGCTCCGTGATGAGGTGGATGACTGCGGCTGCAACTTCGATGACGGTTCGCGTTGCGATATGTTCTCTCGCCAATGGTTCCCCTATGCACAGGAGCAGGTAAGTACGGATAGCTTGGCCTGGCTGCATACCCTCACCGATCACCTCACCTTCCACTATGCCGGCCGCAAGGTAGCCGTGGTACACGGGTCGGCCCGAGAAACGGCCGAGTTTGTATTTGAGAGTACGGACTGGGCAGTGAAAGAAGCTAGCTTTGAGAAAACCAAGTCTGACGTCATTATCGGTGGGCACTGTGGCTTGCCCTTCCACGATGCACGTGGGACCCACCTGTGGCTTAACCCCGGTGTGATTGGCATGCCTGCCAACGACGGTACCCCTCGCGTATGGTACGTCCTGCTAGACGATTCTGAAGGAGACTTCGCCTTCAGTCACCACTCCTTTGCGTATGATGCCTCAACCGCTCGCGCTCAGATGCTAGAGAAAAAACTTCCGCCTACCTATGCCGAAACGCTGGTGACGGGTATCTGGGACAACTGCGAGATCCTACCTGAGGCGGAGACTTCCCTTCAAGGAGTAGAAATCAAGCTTTGAAGGGGCGGTTGTCTTTCGTGGTCTTGTTACTGTGACCATGCTGCTGGTTACTAGATACCATGTATGGTCCTCATCTCTAGAGAAGGACTCCTGAGACGCTCTTTTGCAATGTGCGCATTCTTATCGCTTCTGTCCTTTTCACATAAGGAGATGCTGTTTGGGAAGTATGATTTTCTAGTCAAAAAGTAGCAATAAGAACAGCCTTTATGCGAGTGTCACGCTGGCGAAGGTGGTAGACACGGGCGAGATGCCCGCGCCAGTTTGTCCGTATAGGCCAGTGAGTAGTTCCGAAACGATTACTTCTTCCTAGTCCGCATCGGCCACACGGTTCAGTGTCATTTCGAACATAGGATACCACTGGTCAGCCTGAGCCACGTACACTTCTCCGAATTCATGCCACTGATCTTGCTCATTGTGAGTGATTGTATAGCGAATGTAGACGTACTCGTTCTTGATTTCCCAACGGAATACGTTTTCTTCCAGCTGTGTAAGGGGATAGTCACCACTACCCATGCCGTGGGCGTAGGAACGGAAGTCGTAGCGCTCTTCAGTCGGGTTGTAGTGGATCATGGCGGCGGCATGG
>DMST01000207.1:62645-70559 GCA_003454975.1 Cytophagales bacterium
CGGCATGGTGCACCGTATTGCCTTCATTGTCTTTGCCTTGGCCTTCTACAGTGAGCAATTCGCCATCAATCATACGATGGACCTTTTCGGTCTGGTGGATATCTACTCGTTGACGTTGTTGGTCCATGGCCCAGCCGGTGCCTTCCCAGCTACCGACCATCCAGCTAAGTGGGGCCATAGCGTCGGCAGAGGTATCCGTAGAATGAGGCTGTGCTTGCAGGGCCGTACTAGCAGCAAGGAGTGCAATGACGAATAGTGTGCGGATAGTTGTCATGGATGTGCGTTTTAATGTTTGATTTTAATTGAATGTACGGGAATAATATAAACTAGTTTATAATATAAACTAAAATATTTTCTCAACTAAGGCTAGTGTCGTCCCATTCGCCCAAAGTCCGTTTCTCCGTCTTTCACATTTCCTTAACTTACCTGCCTAGCATAAACCACTATTGTATGCACTCAACTCTACGTAACATCCTCTTCTCGCTGGGGATGATAACACTAGTATCCATTTCGGCCTTGGGACAAGACACTCTGGACTTTGGGGAGGTGAAGTACCGGGAGGTAGGTCCTTCGCGGGGCGGCCGGGTAACTACAGTGGCCGGAGCGGCCAAAACACCCAATGTGTTTTACATGGGCTCTACGGGCGGGGGTGTTTGGAAAACCACGGACTACGGCATTAGCTGGAAAAATATTTCAGACGGGTTCTTCGGTTCGCCCTCTACCGGTGCCATTGCCGTTTGGCAGGAGAATCCGGATGTACTTTACATTGGTACGGGGTCGGACGGCCTACGGAGCAACGTGATTGCCGGTGATGGCATGTATAAGAGTACCGATGCAGGAAAGACCTGGATGCATATTGGGCTGAAGGAAACTGGCCATATTGGTGCGGTAGAGGTTCATCCTGCGGACAGCAACACGGTGTTTGTGGCGGCCATTGGTAATGCCTTTGCGCCCAATGCCGAGCGTGGGGTGTACCGAACAAAGGATGGTGGTGCCAGCTGGGAGCAGGTGCTTTTCATTAGTGAAAAGACAGGCTTTGCAGACTTGGTGTTCCACCCTGCTAACCCAGATGTGATCTATGCCGGTGCTTGGCGGGCAGAACGCAAACCCTGGACGATTATCAGTGGAGACGAGCAGGAGAACGGTATATATAAAACGATGGATGGGGGCGATACCTGGACTAAGCTATCGGACGGTTTACCTGCCTTTTGCGGCAAGATAGACCTGGCGGTAAGCCCTGCAGAGCCGGACCTAGTGGTGGCCCTCGTGGAAGCTCCGGGCGCGGATGGCGGTTTGTACCGCTCAGATGATGCAGGCGCTACTTGGGAACAGGTAACGGAAGAACCTGATCTGTTGGTGCGCCCGTTCTATTTCCTGAATGTGGATTTGGACCCTACGAATGCGGATGTAGTGTACGTGAATACGTTGCGATTCCACAAGAGTACGGATGGTGGCAAGGAATGGAAGATGATATCTACCCCCCACGGGGATAACCACGCCATGTGGATCAACCCGGACAATCCGGACCTGTTTATACAAGGCAATGATGGCGGAGCTAATGTGACGCTGAATGGTGGCAAAAGCTGGAGTCACCAGTTTAACCAACCCACTGCGGAGCTATATCAAGTAGAAGTGGACAATCAGTATCCGTACCGCTTGTATGCTGGCCAGCAGGACAACTACACGGCGATTGCCGTACCCAGTTTGCCACCGCGCAGCATGCAGGCAGGGCACGTGGCCTACATTGAGGATGTAGGAGGGTGCGAAACCGGCCCGGCCGTGCCGAACCCAGTGGACCCAAACATAGTGTATGCCAACTGCAAAGGACGCTTTAGTGTATACAACCGAGCTACGGGTCAGGAGCAAGCCTATGATGTGGGGGCTGCCTTTATGTACGGGCACAACCCCAAGGATTTGAAGTTCCGCTTCCAGCGGGTGTCACCCATTCACGTGAGCCCGCATAACCCCAAGGTGATTTACCATACCAGCCAATACGTGCATCGCACGGAGGATGGAGGTAAAACCTGGGTGACGATATCGCCTGACCTGACGGCCTTTGAGGATGATAAGCAAATGATTTCCGGCGGGCCCATTACCCGTGACATCACGGGTGAAGAATTCTACAGCACCATCTATGCTATCCGAGAATCTACCGTACAAGCCGGGGTGATCTGGGTAGGGGCCAACGATGGTCCGGTGCACGTAACGCGTGATGGTGGCGAGACCTGGACCAACGTAACGCCGCCTGATCTGGCCGGTGGTGGCCGGGTGGATGCAGTAGAGCCCTCGCCTCATGATGCGGCTAAGGCGTACATCTCGGTGCTACGCTATCAACTGGGTGACTGGATGCCTTACGTATACAAAACGGAGAATTATGGTGAAAGCTGGACTCTGCTCACGGACGGTGAGAACGGTATCCTGGAAGGATTTCCTACGCGAGTGGTACGTGAGGACCCGGCGCAGGAAGGTGTATTGGTAGTGGGTACGGAATACGGCATGTTTATTTCCTTTGATGATGGTGGTAGCTGGACATCCATGCAGGGCAATCTGCCAGTGACCCCTATTTCAGATATCAAATTTCATCGGGGTGACTTGGTACTAAGCACCATGGGGCGTGGATTCTGGATTTTGGACCAATACCGTTCCTTGAGACTGCCGAATGCCCGGCGGAGAAGTGGCCCACAAAGTATAGTGGCCTTACATGTGCCCAAAGAGCCCATCCGATGGGAGTATTCGGCCCGTGGCAACCGCCAGATTACCGAGTATCCTCGTTATCCAAGGCCAGGCATATACATAGACTACCATGTATACCAGAACTTTGCGGGGCCTTTGGAACTGCACATCGTGCGTTCGCAGGGCGGTAGTGTAGATACAGTACGTAGCTTCACGGTAATGCCGGAGGTAGAGGAAGATTCGGCAGAACCCGAACCGGATATGGCCACCGGCCGGGTGGCAATCTCTCCTTCGGGTAATTTGTCGCAAGAACCCGGGCAGCACCGTTTCTTGTGGGACATGAGGCACGCTGGTGGCTGGCACGAAGATGCCAAATACCGGTATGGTGCTGGCGGCCCCTTGGTAGCCCCGGGCTCCTATATGGTGATAATGAATCCGTCGAAAAGCCAGGGTACTGCTCAAAAAGTGCAACTACAGATTGACCCTCGGGTTATGGCCAGTGGCGTTACGCTGGAGGATTTGCAGGCACAAGAGGAATTGGCTTTGGCCGTGCGTGATTTCCGCTCTGAAGTAGATGCCTACATTCATGGGCTGGAAGAAGAGCTAAAAGACCTGGATGCGAAGGAGCGTTTGAAGCGCCGGGAAGCCAACCGCAAGGCAGCTTTGGAGCAGCAACTAGGTATGCTGGTGAATGAGGAAGGGCCGTATCCTCAGCAGATGTTCCAAAGCCAGGTACGGTACCTGTACGGAGTAGTAACCAATGGTGCAAAGCGACCAGGGCAGGATGCCTACGACCGTTTTGAAGAGCTAAAGGCAGAATGGGAGACCCTGATGGATTAATCCAGAAGGCATAGGTAATGTGACGTAGATCGCATTATCACCTTAGAATAAAGAAAGGGACGCTGGAGAGCGTCCCTTTCTTTTTCATAATGCCCCGCCGAAATTACCCCTCCGGTTCTTCTGCCGAGGCTTCCATATCCTCGGTTTTAGGTACGGGAACTCCCTCATAGGTAAACCAGAAATAGTGAATGTTATCCATAGTTTCCTGTTTGCTATCTACGTGGTTTTGCACAATGTTGTAGTACTTCATCACGTAGCCCATGTCTTCAAAAAACGCTACCATGGCTACATGGCTTTTGAGTTGACGTAGCTCCTTTTCCCATGCTTTTTCCAAGGTTTTGAGTTCGGGGTATCGTTTGTAGTCTCCCATGTCAATTTCCACGGCTAATTTCTGCAGCATCCGGCTTTCCGATTTTACTAACAGATGTTGGGGGAAATCCTGAGCAAATGAAAAAGTGACTGAGCCTACCACAAGGCCCACCAAAAGGATGAATCGTTTCATAAAATGAATTCTAAATTGGATGTTGATCGTATTACCTACCTAAAGACAAGCTAATCGGTAATTACCCTAACGGTCAGGGGCTGATTATGTGACATGGGGTTTGTGCTTAGTAAGGTCTCTATTATATAGTAAACTGAATATGATTTTCCGTGCTATACCATTTTTAGTGGTTGTTCTCGTTTTCGGTTGTGATCGCGTACAAGAAATACCTTCTACCCTGCGCATCGTAAATGAGACGATATATGATGTACAGGTGGTAGTAGATGGAGATCCCGTTCTTACTCATGCGATCCCCGCCTTGGATTCTATTAACCTACCAGGGCTTTGCTATACCTTGCCAGAAGGATATTGTGATCTGGGCTGGAGTGGCTCTGCGGCATCAGGTTCGGTTACTTTTGATACCCTGAGAGTTCAGTCGTTTTTGTTTGAAAATACGACGGACTGTGCCGATAGGAATGTAACATTTGATCCCTTTGGTTCATGCTATGGGTACGAACTGTCCTTGGAAGCAGATAACGAAAGCCGCGTATATACTTATCGCATTACCCAGGAGGATTTTGATCGTGCTCCCCCCATAGGTGGCTAGGAAGCCTTCCTTTTGGGTTGATACAATTGCTGGGCCTGCTCGCGAACTTCATTGAGCAGGTCCTTATCTTGTGACTCAATCACCGCGGAAATAGCCGCTACAGCGTCTTCAAGTTCTGCGTAGCAGGCCTTGATGCGTTGGTGGATTTCTGCCTTTTCTCCCGGACTATCCGTTAGAGATTCCAGATAAATGAGCCCCTTAATGCGGGCCATGGGAGCTTTGAGCACATGACCGTGCATAAAGTTGTATTCCAGCAAAAGCTGGTGTTGCTCTTCCACTTCCTGGGTTTGTTGTACTACCAGTTCTTCAAGTCGATCTTTGATACTGGTTTGTTCTTCTCTTAGATGAATCAATTCCTCCTGCCGCTCTGCCAATACCGTATTTTGATTGTCTATGGTAGCAAGGGTTTTCTCAAGTTCTTGGTTAGAATCCTGTAACTCTTCATAGTGTGTTTGTTGGGCCCTCTTGTACTGAATGGTGATGAAGACCAAGGCCACGTACACTCCCCAAAAACCTAGGAAAGACATCAGGTTATTTTGGGTGAAGGCAATGAAATACGCATCCGAAGTTTGTTCAAAGTGACCTAGGTTGACGAGAAAGGAACCAATGAAGGTAACCGGAATTAGAATTTGCCAGAAGAGTAATATTTTCTTGTCCTTATTGAGGTCATAAAGTAAGTATGGGATCACCGCCATGATGATAAATACGGCTAGCAAGACAAAGTAATGTTCTGCTGGATGCGTAGCCCCGGCAGGTTCAATCATGGGACTGAGTAGGTAGGAGCTGTAAAAACCAAACAGTATCAGGAAAGCCTGTAGGCGTAATCTTCCTTGGTTGCCTGCCCACCAACCCCATGCCATAAAGACAAAGGTGATCCGCAACCGAAGCGTGCCGTAGTCCATGTTAGTGAATATCGGTTTATCAAACTGGATACTGGATATCACGGTATCCAGTGTGACCAATGTAGCCAAGGTAATAAGGCCCACTAAGTTGGCCCGGCGAACGGAGTGCTTGTGGGTGGTCAGCTGTAAAGTGTCCTGAGGCGAGCTCATTTGGTGCGTAGGTTTTTCCATAAAGGGATCTCATCCGCGCTTCCGTACTTCTTAGCTAGTTTCTCGCGTACCGTTTGATATAATGGGTGATCTTGATCGTTTAGTAATTCAGTTACTGAGGTTGCCACCGCTTCTAGTTCTGAAAATTCCTTCGCGATGAGCAATTGCATATGGGCTTTCGCCCCAGGATCCTCTTCTATTTCTTCCAGATGTAGCAAACCGCTCAAGGTTGCCATGGGTGCCCGCATGAGATGCGAGTACATGTAGTTATAGTGAATCAATTGCTCGTTTTGAGATTTCAATTGATGGGTCCGAGCGTTTACCTTTCCTTCCAGCACTTGGTTGGTCTCTCGCAACGATAAGTCAGCTTGCTGAAGTTCTTCCTCTTGCCGTTCCAGAGCCTGGTTTTGAATTTTTGAAAGCGTGATGGACCTGTTAAGCTCTTCCTGGGTATATAGAAGGGCTCTTTTTTGTTGGTAATGAATTCTTTTGAACTGCAGGATGACCAACTGTATAATCACAAAAACCCCTAAAAAGCCAATCATGACCATAGGTCGGCTAGATATGGCTTGGGGTAGTCTGGCATACTCAGTCTGTTCCAGATGGGGTAAAACCCTCCAAAATGACCATATAAAGGTACTGATGCATATCAGTTGCCAACTCCACAGCCATTTCTGGTCCTTACCAAAATCAAACAGTAGATAGGGGAGAATGGTAATGAGTAATGTCAGGAAGATAGTAAGCAGTAGGTGTTCGGAGGGATTGACATTTGGAATGAGCCCTGGGAACACTAGAAAGCCTAAATAAAGTGCGCCAATAAAAAGAGAAGCCCCCCATTGATGTGGGAATCTTAAGCTTATTCTGTAAGTAATCAATACCAGTATCCATACGGCTATCAGCCGTAAATTGATGACGGTCATGGACATCCGGGGCATATCAATTCCGGTGTCAATCAATACCAGGATGGTGAGTATGATGCTGGTCAGGCGACTCATTCGCTGCAAGGTTTGCCTCATCTGTTCGGTCTCATAAGAGGCTAATTTGCTACGTGTTACAGTGCTTGACATACGTTATGATCCTCCGGGAATAGGCTCGGTTCAATCCCCTTAGTATAGAAAATAGTGCTTTACTGATGTGTACTTTTAAAGTACAAAATAATCTTGGTAAGATTATTTGATTCTGAAGGAGTAGCTAGTGATTTCGACCAATAAAGGCTTGAAATAGACGGGCTTGGCGTTAAGTAGGGGAATTCCCCTCAGAATATAATTGCTTGGTTTGTTCCTGGATCTGGTGGATCAATTCCTGATCCTGCTCTTCAATGATGCGGGCAATGGATTCCACCGCTTGGTCAAGCTCCCAAAAAGCATCTTCCGCCATGTGTCTGATTTGCTGTCTTTCTTCCTCTTGCTGTATCAGCCGGTCCAGGTGCAATAACCCCTGAATACGGGCAAGAGGAGCTTTGAGTACATGCCCGTGCATAAAATTGTATTCCAGCAATTGCTGGTTTTGATGAGCCACTTCTGCCGTTCTCTCCTGTACCTCCTGTTCTAGCCGTTCATTATTTTTACTCTGTTGCACCTGTTTTTCGCGGAGCTGTTGGTGCAGTTGGCCCAAATCATAGTTCTGTCGGCGCACCAGGGCCAAACTCTGTTGCAATTGCGCATTGGTATCCACCATCTGTTTTTGGTACCGGTACTGTGACCGTTTGTACTGCAAGGTGATGGCCATTAGAAAAATGTAAACTCCGGCATAGCCGCAAAAGGCCATATATTGATCCCGGGTGAGCTGTACATAATAGGCTTCCTGCGGATAAAAGGCGAACCGCTGCAGATTCACCATGAATGCTGCAAAAAATGTAATAGGTAGGGTGATTTGCCAGAATAAGATGATGCCCCGGTCCTTTTGCAGGTCGAAGAGCAGATAGGGAACTACGGATAGAGCTAGGGTAATAAAGAGCAGTACAAAATAGTGTTCAGCTGGGTGAGTAAGGCCAGAGGGCTCCAGCAGTGGCATGACCAAATAGCTTAAATACAAGGAGGAAATCAGCATGACAGCCTGCATTTTGTACTGCTTGCGCTTACCAAACCACCACGCTACCCAAAACAATACCCAGGTGAACCGAAGCCGGAAAGTACCGGCATCTATGTAGTCCCAAGGGCGATTGAAGGCCTGAGTCATCATGATGTAGTCAATGACCACCAGCGCTCCCAATACCCAGAGTCCATACAAGTTGGCCCTGCGGCCCGATTGCTGCACGCGTT
>DMST01000134.1 GCA_003454975.1 Cytophagales bacterium
CTGAGCTGCGTGCTGGCCAAGGACGAGCCGCTACCGGGCATTCCCCTGCCCCTACCGCAGGACGCCCCCAGCCTGCTCACCCGCTGTGTGAAGGAGGGCCTGGCGGGCCAGCGCATCTACACTACCTTGGATGCCCGCCTACAACGCCGGGCCAAAGCCTTGGTAAACCGGCACCACGACCGCCTACGGGGCAATCAGGTGTTCAACGCGGCCGCCCTCATCCTGGATACAGAGACCGGAGCGGCACTGGCCTACGTAGGCAACGCCGATATGCAAGACGCCCACCTGCACGGTGGCAAGGTGGACATCATCCCCGCCCCACGCAGCACCGGCAGCATACTGAAGCCCTTTTTGTATGCGGGCATGCTCCACGAAGGATCCTTACTGCCCAACATGCTGCTACCAGACGTGCCTACCGTGATGCAAGGCTTTGCTCCGCAAAACTTCAATCGGCAGTTTGATGGCGCCGTACCTGCCCGACGGGCCCTGGCGCGCTCACTCAATGTGCCCTCGGTGCACATGCTCCGCAACTACGGCATCCCTAACTTTCATCAGCTGCTACAGCGGGCGGGGCTCACTACCCTTACCCAAGCTCCCATGCACTACGGCCTTTCGCTCATTTTGGGTGGTGCCGAGGGTTCGCTGTGGGATATTACAGGTACCTATGCGTCCATGGCCCGCACCCTGCAGCACTACTTCGACTACCCGGTGCCCCACCGCTACGATCCTGCTGATTGGCGGTCGCCCTATTTCCTGCCCAAGCAAGCAACGCTGCCTTCCGTTCGAGAAGACCGTAGAGCCAACGGACTGCTAGATGCTGGGTCGCTCTACCTCACCTTCCAGGCCATGCTGGAGGTATACCGCCCGGATGAGGAGGCCAACTGGCAGCGGTTTAGCAGCAGCCGACGGATTGCCTGGAAAACGGGGACCAGCTATGGCTTTCGCGACGCCTGGGCGGTAGGCGTGACGCCCGAATATGTGGTAGGCGTGTGGGCGGGCAATGCCGATGGGGAGGGCCGCCCCGGCCTGGTGGGCATCTCTTCTGCTGGCCCCTTGCTCTTCGACCTGTACGACCTCTTGCCTAGCACCACCTGGTTTGAGTCCCCCAACAGCAACTTGATTCCTCTTACAGTGTGTGCAGAAAGCGGCTACCGCAACAGCCCCATTTGCCCGCACGTGGATACCCTACTCGTACCTCCTACCGCTTCCCGCTCTGAAGCCTGCCCCTACCACCAAACCATCCACCTGGACCCTAGCCAGCAGTACCGCGTGCATAGCGACTGCCAGCCCGTAAGCCAAATGGTGCACCAGGCGTGGTTTACCTTGCCTCCGGCCATGGAATGGTACTATAAGAGCAAAAGTCAAACCTACCAGCTATTGCCGCCTTGGCGGACAGACTGTCAGGACAATCCTTCGGTGGTGCAGGCCTCCATGGAGATCATCTATCCTAAGGACGATGCCGCCTTGTTTATCCCTACCGAGCTAGACGGCCAACCGGGCCGGGTAGTATTTGAGGTGGCGCACCGCCGTCCCCGCACGGAGATCCACTGGCATATGGATGATACCTACTTGGGCACCACCCGCAGCAACCACACTCTGGAACTGAACCCTGACGAGGGCTTTCACAACCTAACCTTAGTAGACGAAAACGGGGAACTGCTCACCTATCGATTTGAGGTATTGAGCAAAAGGAGATAAATGCAGAAGCCTGTTCAATGTTACATGGTCTTGTAGGTAATTCTGGCACTAGCTTCACCTTTGAGTCCTATACACACCGGCTGGGCATTGACTAAAAGTTGAATCATTCTTCTTCCGTATACACGTCCCAAACATGACTGTCAATCTTCTCATTGTGCATTTGGATAAAGCGGGCCCAGGATTCATCTCCCTCCTTTTCGGCAATAGACAACGCCCTATCTGAAGCTTCTTTGGCCTCGTCGTACTTATCTGCCTGGTACAAAAACCAGCTGTATTTGTCCCAGGTTCGGTAGTCTTCTCCCAGCTTGGGATGAAAGGTGAAGTGGAGCAGGTGGTAACGCTGGTGTACGGGCATAAGGAACAGGATCAGCGAGAGTATGGCCAATAGGCCAATCGACATCCAACGGCTACGCACTGCCTGACCGCGGGCCAGCCAAAAAGCCAGGCCGGTGTAGGTCAGGCTACCAACCAAGAAAATAGTAGCTGCAGGTAAAAACTTGGTCAGCACCAGCAGGGTGCCCATCCATGCCCCAAGGGCAAACAGAGTCCAGGTCTCGTGCTCCTTCTGGCTGCGCGAAAAGGTGAGCAGCATCACGGCTAGCACCAGCAGACCAATCCCCCCCACCATGCCCAACGTAGCGTAAGGAATCTGAACTAGCTTGAGGACCAAACTCAAAGCGAAGACCAAAAGAGCAGCGATTTCGATGCGGCGCATAGGCAAGGGATTAGGTGGTTGAAATTAGGCAATTGCGGCCTTCCAAGCCAAACCACTGAGGAGGGAGGTTCGAAGCCGGAAGCTCGAATTTCAATTTACCCATCTCCACGGCTTCTCCTTCGGCCTCCCAAGCCCCATACCAAACAGGATTGCCCCATCCACTCAATACTCACTGGCTAAACTCAGCCTGAATTTGGACCATTGCCCTGCCCGGGGTTAGTTTTGGCCCAAGCCCCGAACCACATGCCCCAAGCTCCCGACGTAGTCCTAAAAGAACTGAAAGAAGGCATCTTTCATCCGGTGTATTTCCTACAAGGGGAAGAACCTTACTACCTGGATCAGATTACCGACTACATAGAGGAACACGCACTACAGGGACACGAGAAGGGTTTCAACCAGATGGTGCTCTACGGAAAGGATGTAGCCATGAATGTGGTGATTACGAATGCCCGGCGTTTTCCTATGATGGCCCAGCGGCAGGTGGTGATTGTGCGCGAAGCGCAGGAGATTCAGGACTTGGGCAAGGAGGCAGGACAAAAACTATTGCTCGACTACCTCCAAAATCCTTCTACCTCTACCATTTTGGTGCTGGCCCACAAGCACAAAACGCTGGACAACCGGAAGAAGTTGGCTAAGGAATTGAACTCCAAAGCCACCTTGGTCACTACCAAAAAGCTGTACGACAACCATGTACCGGCCTGGATCGGCGACTACGTGAAGGGGAAAGGCCACACCATTCAGCCAAAGGCTCTGCAAATGCTGGCCGACTACATCGGCACCAATTTGGAACGTCTATCCAACGAGATCGACAAAATCCTGATCAACTTTGAGGGGACCGTAGAGATTGACCCCGGCATGGTGCAGAAGTACGTAGGCATCAGCAAAGAGTACAACGTGTTTGAGCTGCAAAAGGCCATTGCGCTGCGCGATGTGATGAAGGCCAACCGGATTGTGCATTACTTCGCCCAGAACCCAAAGGAAAACCCGGTGATTCCTACCATCGCAGTCTTGTATGGCTTCTTTGCTAAGCTGCTAATGGTGCACCACAGCCAGGATAAAAACGAGCGGGCGCTAGCCGGACTACTGAAGGTGAATCCTTTCTTCGTTAAGGAATATTTGGCCGCCGCCCGCAACTACCCTTTGGGCAAGGCGGTGCAGAACGTAAGCCACATTGCCAAAGCGGACCTGCGCAGTAAGGGAGTAAACTCGGGCGAGTTGAAAGACGGTGAATTATTGAAGGAGTTGGTATACCAGTTGATGCATTAACCCCAATACATCTCCACAAATTCGCCTAGTGAATACCCTTATTTTCCAGGAATTATCCTCGAATTCACCAGTTAATAGCAAAAAGCCATTTCGGTATCTGCGGGCATAGTCTTAACTTATATTCCTGCCAGTGGCGGAAGGGAAGAATGGAGATTTTTTGATACTCTGAAGAGGTAAGCTGCCAGGATTTTTTTTAGGAAATACCAACTCACAAACCCACCTCGACGTATGCCTTTTTCTAACGTGGCACTAGTAGAAGGCCCCAATTATACTACTTGTTCTGTAAGCGCTCAGCTGGAAGCACTGGGGATCCGGGTGGGCACATCCCTATCTACCTGTCAAGACTTAGTGCAGAAGGTAGAGGTCAGAAATGCACAAGCCGTATTAATGGATTGTGCTTTTGCTTGGGACGCGGTGGTTTTGCCACAGTTACAAGCTTGCAAGGCGAAGCTAAACATCCCCTTACTGTTCTTATGCCCGGAAGACCGGCCGGATCTTATACCCCATGAGCATCCAGGCCTGGC
>DMST01000365.1 GCA_003454975.1 Cytophagales bacterium
GTAGAAACTACTGTGTGGGATGTACTGTCCAACGACCCCGACACCTACAAACTACTAGGGTCCAACGTACAAGAATACGATCGGACGGTGATGTTGGTAGACCTGGATGGCAAGGGACAGATTGATGCTAATGAAGGGTATCCTCAGTTCTATCCCAAAACCCTGTGGCAACTAGAACTCACCGAACCTATCGTACAAGCCGACCTGCATAGTGACTTTACTACCTCTCAGTCCTTCTTTTGGGATAATACCTTGGATTTTACGGAGCGAGCTCACTTCAGGATGGACATCGCGGGTAACCTCTTAGAACAAAGGAAAGCAAACCATGAATCCCTTACTTACATCTGGGGTTGGAACAACACCCGCCTGGTAGCCACGGTGGCCAATCAGAACTATACCTCGGTGTTTTTTGAGCTCGCCGATGTGGACTTCAATCCATCGGAGATTCCTGGCAACCTGCCCTCCGA
Source organism: Cytophagales bacterium (assembly GCA_003454975.1). Classification (GTDB taxonomy): domain Bacteria; phylum Bacteroidota; class Bacteroidia; order Cytophagales; family Cyclobacteriaceae; genus DMST01. The sequence continues at coordinate 468 of DMST01000365.1, forward strand.
TAAAGTAACGGCCTTGCGCGCCATGGCCGGGGCCAAAGTTACGGTGTACGAATACGACGATCACGGTGAGCTAAGTGTGGTCTACGACATCAACAATGCCCCCACTTACTACACCTATGACCCTCTCAACCGGTTAGTTCAGATCAAAGACCGGGACGGTAACGTAGTCAACCAGTTTGAATACAACTACGCCCGACCAGAATAATTCCAGTCTCAACCTTTGACAATTCTCTTAACAGATGAAAAATATTTTCTGGAGCCTATGCTCCATCCTACTCCTGTTGGGGGCTACCCAAGCCTATGGGTTTCAGTCTCCCCCACCCGAGCCCACCATCGTGCTAGACGACGGCACAGCTCCACAGTGCGCAAGTTCTGATCTTACTTTCAAAATAGACGGTACTACGTGTGACGCCATTGCCTTCGGGCAGATAGAATATCGCTGGTATGCCTCCCTAGCGGATGTGGGCACTACTAATCCTCAGCAGGGCTTTTGCCATACCAAAACCTTAACGCCGGGTTTCGTAACGGTATATGCCACGGCTTACAACACCTTTACCGACGAAGAAAGCACGCCCGCCTCGTATACCCTCAATACCCTACCTGCCCCTGTAGTGACGGAGGTTTCTACTGGGATCTATTGTGTGGGTAATCCCATAGTATTTGCGGCAGACCTGGCCACAGGCTGTGGTAGCAACTACAGCATCAATTGGTACTACAACGGTACTTTCCATTCTACCGGGTACACGGCCACTATTTACCCCACTCAGGCAGGCACCTTCGCCGTAGAAGCACGCCGGGTGGCGAACGGAGTAGAAGGCACGGGCACCTCCCAAACGGTCACGGTCAACCCAAAACCGCAAGCCCCCATCGTGGCAGATGCTGCCGCCGCCGGTCGCTACCAATGGGTTACCCTCTCCATCCAGAATACCTGGGGTTCGTTCACCTGGTACGATGCCCAAGGGAATCCGGTAGTGCAGGACGGACAGAACTACATTCTGGGATTCAACGGATGGTCGCTTCAGGTATATGTGAAAGACGCTACCCAGTCCTTCACCGTAGCCCGCGACGGCACCTATTGCGAAAGTAACCGCACCAGCGTACAGGCCCTCCTGAGTTGCGAGGCGGCCCTAACCGAACAAGATTATAACGCCTCACGCGATCAGAACTATGTGAAGACCTATACCGCTCGTGTACCGTTATCCGGCTGCCTCACTACACAAAATAACGCCAGCAACGTAACCGAAGACATTGCCTACATGGACGGCTTTGGCCGGGCCCTGGAGATGGTACAGCGACAAGCCTCGCCTACCCAAAAAGATGTGGTAGCCTTTTCGGCCTATGAGGCTTTTGGCCGCCAGGTGCAGGAGCACTTGCCCTACCCGGAAGTTTCAGGTTCGGGGCTGTTTCGGGAGTTAAGTAGTGCCGAAACCAGCCAACAAAGTTACTACAACGGAGGAGACTACGTAGCGGGTGACGGAGACCACGCCTACAACTTCAGCGAGCTGGAAAACTCATCACGGATGCGCTCACGGGGTGGTTACGGACCAGGTGAAAACTGGGACCCCAACAATTCTAATGCCAATGCGATCTCTGATCTATTGCTTACCAATGCAGCTGATGAAGTACGCTGGCTTACCCTATCCGGGGCAACTGTGATAGACGGTGACCTGTACGGCGACCCGAACAATGTACGCGAATACTACCCGGCAGGTACCCTGATCAAAGTAATAGTTGAAGATGAAAATTCAGAAGCCGAAGTGGTAGGAAATGATACCTACAACAACCGGGGAAAGATCACCCAATACACCGACAACAGGGGGCGGGTAATCCTACGGGTAGTCAAGCTCAGCGAAAATGTAACCAGTGCCGAACTTACCGAGGCCAAGACCTACTACATCTGGGACGACCTGAACCAACTGCGGTACGTGGTACAACCCAAGGGGGTAGAAGAAATCGAAAATGGGAACAATGCCATAGATTGGACGGACCTGAACGATGCTGGATTTCAACAGAAATGGATGTTTAGCTACACCTATGATGCTCGGGGCCGCATGGCTACCAAGCACATGCCCGGCGGTGGTGAGGTGTATATGGTGTACGACGAGCAGGACCGCCTCATCCTGACCCAGGACGCGAACCAGCGACCCAATAACGAATGGCAGTACACCAAATACGATAATGAGAACCGGCCAGTAGTTACAGGCCTATGGACAGCGAGCCAGAGCTACACCCAAGCGGCCATGCAAACCTTGGTGAACAACCAAATTGTTACCGGCCTCAACAATGTGAATGTCTTGGTAGGAGTAAGCGCCAGTGATACTGACAGTGCTTTCCCCCCTTCCGATGGTAGTCTGGGTACCGTGGAACCCTTAACCTACACCTACTATGACCACTATGATTTTCTGGACCAGGCAGGCTGGGAAACCGACCTGGCCGCTGGGGTATTGGATAAACGGAACAACCACCATACAGCTATTTTGGGCCAAACCACGGGCAGCAAAGTGAAAATTTTAGGCGGTACTACGTGGCTCAATAGCGTGATGTACTACGACGACCGCTATCGGGCAACCGAAGTAATCACCGAAAACGATCTGGGCGGCTACGACCAAGTAGAGACCTCCTACGTCAATGCCGTCTTGGCCAATATAGATCAGGTCGTTACTACTCACAGCTCCAACCAGTTGGTTGCTGACCTGGTCACTACTGAAACCTTTACCTATGACCATCGAAACCGGGTAACTCAGGTGACCCACCAGATTGGCACCAACCCTGCGGTAGTAGTAGAGGCCACTGACTACGACGAACTGAGTCAAGCCACCCAGCGGTACTTGCACAGTGAAGATGGCGGTACTACTTGGCTAGTAGATCACCAGATGGACTATGACATTCGCGGACAGGTGACCGAGCACCGTATGAACCGGGTAGTAGACGGAGCTAATCTGCTAAAAATCGGCTTTGAACGGACGGAAACAGACGACTACAACGGCAATATTGGTGGCTTAGTCATCGACCAAATAACCTCCAACGGTGCGCAGGAGAACGTACACTACGCCTACCGTTACGATGCGGCGAGCCGATTGCTAGCTGCTGATGAAGGGGCTGACGGAGTATGGAGTGCCCGGGACGTACCCACCATCCGGTACGATGCCAACGGCAATCTGACCCGCCTTATCCGCAGAAGTGGTAGTAATGGTAACATGGACAACCTGAACTATATGTACGTGGGCAACCAGCTTAAACGACTGGGTGACGAAGGCAACGATAACACCGGCTTTACCGAGTTACCCGCCGCCAACGGAACTACCGCTGGAGAGTATAGCTACGATGCCATGGGCAACCTCACTAACGACCGCAACAAGGGCATTGCCAGTGTGGAATACAACCACCTACTACTCCCCGAACGTATAGTAATGGACAACGGGGATGAAGTCGTATATACCTACGATGCTGCTGGTATCAGACTCCGCAAAACGGTAACCGAAGGCATGAATACCCAAGTAACTAACTACGCAGCTGGCAAGCATTATGTAAGCGGCACCTTGGAATTCTTCCAGACGGCTCAAGGTCGTGTGGTAGCCAACGGCACGCAATACACCTACGAGTATAACCTAACGGACCACCTGGGCAACGTGCGGGTAGTACTGGCCGAGGACGGCACTGTGACCCAAAGCAATCAGTACTATCCCTACGGTATGTTGTGGGATGACCCAGCCGGTGGCACGCCTACCAACAAGTACTTGTACAACGGAAAGGAACTTACTACCGAACTAGGGCTTAACTGGTCTGACTTTGGTGCTCGTTTCTACGATCCCGCTATCGGCCGATGGCACGTAATTGATCCCCTAGCGGATGCTATGCGCCGCCATAGTCCATACAATTATGCTTTTGACAATCCGGTACGGTTCATTGATCCAGATGGTATGATGCCCGTGGATCAAGAGAACGGGGAAACGGGTCCCGGAGATAAAACGGCAAAAACAATTACTCATCAGGTTGAAGTTAATTTTCTTGATGATGATGGATTCTTCTACAAAGATGATGAGGCTGCTTCTGGAATAATAGAATTTGACGCAGCAGACCCTGCGAATACTATAAATTTCGACCAATCATCCGCCGTTGGTGTAGAAATTAAGCTTTTAGAAGCAACAGGCATGAATGAGGCAGGGGAATTTACTGTTAAAGTTGGTGTTTTTACGGCTGAAGAAGGAGGATCAACAGTTGATAATCAAGAATCTAACAGCGGGCAAAATTTCGGAGGTGGAGCAAATGCTAAGGTTCCAGGAACACCGATTGGAGTAGAAGTCAATGCGGGAGCTAATAATAGTGAATCCAATGGTAGCACTGTATCCAGATCATTTAATAGTGCCAATGGTGCAATGTCAACGCACACATTAAGATTTAAATTTGTTGATGATGAGCTAGTTGCTAAATCTGGACTAAGTGGATATTCAGTTGAAGGCTCTATTGAAACACCTGCATTAAACTCGTCTGAAGTGATAAAGCGAGCAGTAAGCGCTGGAGAAGATGGAACAAGCTGGTGGGGACGAAAATGGGGAACCGAAGGAACTCCGGAAATGTACATGGAGTACAGAATTCACCCACAAAATTAAACTTGATATAGGGATGAATATGGAGTGATAATTCCATATTCATCCCTTATAATTAACAAGAAAATGTAAGCTAATATGAAAGGATCTAAAGCAATTTTCATCCTATTTATCTCATGTATTAGCCTGGGATTTGGTTTGTATTTAATGTTAGCTAGATCCACAGAAGAACCGCTTAAGTATAGTGAATTCTTTTCCTCTGAGTTAAAAGGCCTAGAAGCATTAGGATTATTACTTAATGAACAAAACAACTGTATGCCAACATCATTTAATTCAGGCCCATATTCTCATGAATTTTACTTCGAAATCTTTGATAATGACGGTCCTTTTTCTCAGGATGATATACTTTCACAAATCCACTTTTTAATTGGAAAAAATAAGACTAAAACTTTCCAATGGTCTTTGGAGAATCACGAAAAGGTAACTGGTGTAGAAAACTGCATCCTTATTTCTGAGAATGACAGCTCATTATTAATCAGAATAGCTTTTAATGAGTTGGAAAGATTCAATAAACTTACCGAAACTCATTCCACCATTACCCATTCTGTAAGTAATAACGAATTAGTAAAAAATAATGGCAGGAATAAATCAATTAATTTTGATTTCCTTTTTACTACTAATGGTGAGGCTTTAATAGTTAAGCATGGTGGTCAAAATCAAAACAAAGCAGAATTTCATGTTCCTAATGTATTTCCTCCTGAATTTGGAAAGATAGCGCTTGATTTCAATGAGGGGGCTTTAGAATTAAGAATGCGGTATTGGATTCGTCCAAGACTAAAATAGAAAAAAAGAATCCATAGGTTCTTTCTCAAAGCTCTTGCATTGTCAATTAAATACCACTGAATGAATTGATTGGGTGAAGAAATTTCACATATAATGAAGAAATAATCATCCAAACTTAAAGCAGTAAGTTAATTTTTGATCATCATGATTTCCATGACGGAATTAAGCAAAGTCATCAGCTTATTAGAATACAAAATAAACACAAAGGCTACCCCTCCCGATTCCCTGGCTAAACGGCGCTCCTCCAATACTAGTTCCACTCCTCATGGAAGCACCGAAAGCCTATCAACCGCGCGCCTGGCCTGGGTCCAGGCTTTGACTTCTGGGTTCGGTTGGATTAGCCCCTGCTCTTGCATGGCCAGCCGAGCTTGATAGATCTGTACATAATGCCGAACGGACTGCGTCATTTCCTTGGGTGTGCCCTTTACTCCATCACCTTTGCCTCTATCTCCTCTTCCACTATTTCCCCGTCCTTGACAGTCACGAAATAGGAATGCTGGTTTTCGTCCAGGGTCATGCCGTGTGATAGCCGATCATTTACAAACACGAGACCGGCCCGGTCGTCGCAGGCATAGCCAGGGCTGAGTGCCCCAGAGAGGATGTTCTCATGGTACAAGGGCCGCCGGGATTCCTCAGAGGTATAGTGCGGGCAGTGGCTGTAGGGCAGGTAGGCCAGGCCCTCTACGATGGACAGCTCCTGCGGGCGAGAATCGGTGGTACCCCCCTCAAACCAACACAGCGAACCGGCGCTGCCACCCGCCAGCACAATGCCCTTCTCGTAGGCCTTTTCCAAGGCCTGATCAATCTCCTGGGCCTGCCAAATAGCCAACATATTGAGGGTATTGCCTCCGCCCACAATGATGGCATCCACGCTAGTGAGGATCTCTTCCCAAGACTGCGATTGGTAGGGTGAGTTAATCCATACTTCCATCACGCTGGGCACTACCTCCAAGCCCGCGCACAGCTCGTACCAGTAGTTGATGTAGTAGGGGTTATCTCCATTGGCCGTAGGCAGAAAGCAGATTTTGGGCTTCTCCTTGCCCGTAAGATCGGCGGTGTACTGGATGAACTCGCGCGTTACCTGTCCGCCGTAAACAAACAGAGTTTTATCAGGTGATTCAGTCTGGGCAAAGGAGGCCGAAGAAAGAGCGAGGGTAATGGCTAGCAGCAGGTGTTTCATGGGTTTGGTATGTTGTGCCAGAAAAGTAAACTTTCTCCTCCACTTTCACCCTTCCTCTGGTCTAAAATATCTAATGCAAAGGGGGGCGGTTGTGCACTTTCCTACTCCCTATATTCCCGCTCTCAGTTACTACTGATAAATCCACCCATAGGCTGGATAAACCGGGCACTTTAGCCCGGCACTTCTGCCCCACAATTTCCGTAAAATCACGATGAGATTTCACGATTCCTAGAGGCATTTCCTTACCCAAAGTAGGTAGAGTCTCTCCCCAGTCATCGTGCCATTTAAGAATACATTCTTACCAAAAACATCATGCAAAAACTAGCACAACAACTCAGCTTTGCGGGGCTACTTATCCTCAGCACTCAGTGCAATCCAGTCACTCCGGTAGAGGAGATGGAAGAGATGGAAACACCTCAAGACCTACTGACCGTTACCGTACCAGATAGCTACCTCGACGCGGTGCAGAGCGGTACCCTTTGGCTATTGGCGCTAGACCCTGCTACAGAAGAAATCCTGACGTATACTGCGGCGGAGCTGGGCACTTCCGTGGTCTTAGAAAGGCCAGAAGGCTTCTCAGGCCAGACCATCCACCTTTGCCAGTTGATCCGAGCGACCAACACGGACCCCTTCTTGGGAATTTTAAGCTCCACGGCCATCAATATTACCCAGCAGATTCCTACGGGTGGTACCTACCTATTGCCCACCACCAACAGCGACAATCCTACCAGCCGCCCTGAGGTAAATCTAACGGGAGTCCCTAACTCCGAAGGAAATGCCAACCTGTATACCCTCAGCTCGGATCTAACCCGGACCTCGGCAGGCGCTTCTGGCTTTTACAATCCCTTTACCGAAGCCGTTATTTTTCCTGCTGGCGAATCCGTATCGTCTAATGGCCTTTATGTGGTGGGGCGAAAAGAATTGAATTTCTCCGCCCCTACTTGGGACTTTTTACTGCTGGAAGACCTTACCAGCGATGGTGGTAGCCCCGTAGAGGTCCCCAATACAGGTTGGGTCCCGGCCGTGCATGTGCCCTTTGTGCCCAACACTGATGACTTTTGGGTAGCCGGCACCAGCGGTACCCGCGATGGGGTACGGTACCTACTAGGTCTATTAGACCCTTTCAATTTCTACGCCAGTGACCAGCTCCCACTACTGCCTGAGCTATTTGACAATCCTAAGCTTAGGTTTTCCGTATCTCGGCAAGACTCGGAAAACTTTGCCAGGCAGTTCCTCTCCATTACCCCCATTACCGATGAGGATGAGATTGTGGCTCCCACCGTCTCCTTCCCAGAGGCAGGTAGTTACGGCAGGGATACAGGATCCATTTTTAACGGTAGTTCCCTGGCGGTGTCCTCGCCCGGCACTGACTTTTACACCTACGCCGTCATCTTTTTGGATGCCAACCT
>DMST01000323.1 GCA_003454975.1 Cytophagales bacterium
GGCCTTGCCGCCGCCGCCGTGGTAGCGGCCCTAACCTGGAAGCATCTGAGCAACACCATGCAGCTTCGCAAAAACCAGCACAAGCTGAAAGTTTCTCTGTTGGCTTTCAAACGCCATCCCGAGCTGCGCGATTATCTCATCGCTCAAAACCCCAAGGTTACCTACGCTCCCCTGAGCAACCACCAAATCCTGATTGGGGATGATCAAAGCACCAACAGCGTGACTACCGTCATCAATCCACTGTGTGGCTATTGCACAGATTCTTTTGCGGTATATCGGAATTTGATAGAGGAGGGACCTTTTGACGTGCAGCTACGCATGGTATTCTTGGTGCCCGAAAATCCGAAGCACGAAGCCTATGTATTGGCTCAGCGGATGGTAGCCTGCTATTTACAATCGCCAGAATACGGATGGAAAGCCATTACTGCTTGGTTTAGCGGCGCTGAAAAGGATATATGGCTTCAGCAATTCCCCACGAATGCAACTCACGAGGAGGAGGCCATGGCCTGGCTGCAAGCCCACCGGCAGTGGTGCGTAGAACGCCAGCTGCTGTACACCCCCATTACCTTTTTGGGCGATGTGCTGCTAGATCTCCCTTACCATACTGACGATTTACCCTTACTGCTGCAAGTCACTCCCGTTCACGAGCCACCTGCCGCGCGGTCGACCGAGCCGATTGCGGTAGCCGAAGCAGAAAGATAATACGACACACATTCCTGAGTGTCGCTAACTGTTCAGGAACCTAATTACCATTCCAAAACACACAAGACGATGTTTAACAATCTAAAATCCATTGCTGGAGCTACCGTGCTCAACAAAGATTCTCAATCTCACGTGCGCGGAGGCGGAGGCCCCAGACGTTGCTGCGATCCTGCTTTGGCCTGCTGTGCGCCAAACCCCGGTCCTGGTTGTACGTTCATACCTGGCCCTCCTTGCATCTAAGCGGCCCTTACCCTTCCATGAGCTCCCTTCGGGGAGCTTTTTCGGGTACCTAAGAAATTCTTGAATTTTCAATCCTGCGCCAGGGCAATCAGGGTATCCGGTCCCAGCGTAGAGTCTCCCTCCGGCATCAGTTGCATGTAGCGCTCATAGCGGGTGTAGATTTCCTCCACATATTTCACCGGTTCCGTGCACCGGCAATATCCGTGGGTTACCACCGCATCGCGGAAGTACTGCGATTTCGATTTTAGCAACAGGTATTGCTCCACCTCGTCCCACAACTCCGGGTCACCACCATATTTCTGCGTAAGCTTGCGAGCGTCATAGATGTGCCCTTGGCCCACATTGTAGCTGGCCAGAATGAACTTCTTTCGCTCTTCCGGGTCGCTTACTTTGCTTTCGAAAATTTGCTCCAACCAGCGGATGTGCTTCACACCTGCCCAGATGTTCTGCGTAGGGTTAAACAAGTTCGTGGCCCCGTGGTAGCGGCCCGTTTCAGACACCAACTGCATTAGCCCCTGAGCACCCACCCAAGACTCTGCCCGCGGGTCAAACTTCGACTCTTGGTACATCTGCGCCGCAATCATTCGCCAGTCCCAATGGGGCAACAGGCTATCCACCGCCTCAGTCAGTATTTCATCGTACGGCGAAAGCTTCCCATTCTCCTGCTGGCCCGAAAAGAAATCGGACCGAACGCGCCTTAGCTGCGCCTTGTCAGAGCGGAAGTACTTGTTGTAGATCACATGAAAGTCAGGCTTACCCTTCATGAAGGCCAGCCAGGTATTGATGTAGTTTTGCAACTCGGGGGCATTCTTGCGGATACCCCAGGCAATCTGCTGCGGAAAACTCACTGCAGTCTCGATGTCCAACTGCGGAAAATAGGTAGCGTTCACCTTCGCAATATCCTCGTCCGCTACCGTCAGGCCTATGTCGCCATCGGCCACCATCCGAATCATCGCTTCCGTATCCCAAGCCTCGTCACCCTCCACCATCACAATATCCCCCCCTATCTCGTCCGACAGGTTGTGCAGGCGCTCGGCATAGCTGCTATTGCGGCGTACGTATACCTCCTTACCAATCAATTCCACAGGATTCCGGATGAGTCGGGCATCAATTTGGTGCTTCTTCAGCTGCCGCCAGTTGCGGGGCTTCTGCTGTATAAGCACCTGCCGCACCATGTGGTGATAGTCCGTAAAGGCAATCCACTCCTTGCGGTCGCGCGTCACCGTCAGGTTGTGCGCTATCACATCGCCTTCGCCCGCATTCAGCTTAATAAACGCATCCTTCAGATCCGGCACAATCTCCAGGCGAAGCTTTACCCCCAGCTCCTTTGCCAGCAGGCATAGCAGCTCGTATTCGTACCCCATAGGCTGGCCCTTGTACAGAAAATAACTCGTGCTGCTATTGTCTAGCAGCGCAATGATCTCCCCCCGTTCCTGAATCTGTTGCAGGTCAAAAACCACCGGTTCCGGTATCTCCGGTTCGGCCTCCTCTACCGCAGCCAGTGGGGGTGCCGGGCGGCAGCCCAACAGGCACCCCAAGAGCACCCAGGTGCTGATGTATAATATCTTTCGTCGGTTCACGATTCTGGAAAATAAACAATTTAGGTGGTTGTCAAACGAACAATGTAACTTCTGAGTTCGAAACCCGTGCCGGAAACCGTTGAAATTCAACGCAAAAGCACAACTGGTTTTGATTCTCTCAGTAGGTAATTAATTTGCTTCCAGCATCTGTTCACAATCCATACCAACACTTCCTCTTCATGACGCGTCGTCTACTCGCTTTCCTACTTTTCTCTACTTTACTCTGCACCGCCGGATGTACTTCTACCGCCACGTCTGATTCCGAATCCAACGGAACTCTGTATACCACGGGGCCCTATAACCCCTGGGAGGTATTCCCAGAGCTATTCCACGACGCCCAGATGCAGCAAGTATTTCCCGACGGCAAAACCTTCGTGGACTACCAGCCCATTGCCCCGTTCGAAGACATTCGGGCCGCCTACCAAAAAACAAAAAATGAACCCGAATTTGATTTCCAAGACTTTGTGACCAACTGGTTTGCGCCTCCTCGTCAGTTTTCCTCAGAAGTAGAAATAGCCGATACCACCGCCTTGGCTACCCACCTCAACAACATGTGGTCTCGCCTCACCCGGCAAGCCGACGCCGTACCGGAGTTTCCCTCTTCGCTCATCCCTTTGCCACACCCCTACGTGGTACCCGGTGGGCGCTTTCGCGAGATCTACTACTGGGACAGCTATTTTACCATGCAAGGGCTACGGGTCAGTGGGGAGGCCGATCTCATCAAGTCCATGCTAGACAATTTTTCCTACTTCATCGATACCCTGGGCTACATCCCCAACGGCAACCGCACCTACCTGGCCACCCGCTCACAACCGCCCTTCTTTTCTAGCATGGTTATGCTGTACGCCGAAATGACCTCTACCCAGGCAGTGCTAGACTACCTACCCCAGCTGGCCAAAGAGTACGCCTTCTGGATGGAGGGCGAGGCCAACCTTTCCGAAGATCAGTCTGAGGGCACCCGCGTAGTAAGGTTGCCCGATGGCGAAATCCTTAACCGCTACCACGGCAATGGGGTGGGGCCCCGGCCTGAGAGCTACCGTGAGGATGTAGAACTGGCCCACGGTCTTTCCGAGGCGGAGCAAGCCCAGCTCTTCCGCGATCTACGGGCCGCTTGCGAATCCGGTTGGGATTTCAGCGCCCGCTGGTTTGCTGATGTTAACGATTTCGCCTCCATCCGTACCACCCGTATCCTGCCCGTAGATCTCAATGCACTTCTATACCATCTCGAAACTACCCTTGCTCTCTTGTATGCCGAAGCCGGACAGGCCGAAGAAAGCACCGATATGACCGACCGTGCCGTGCGCCGTCGGGAGGCCATGCGCAAATACTTTTGGAGCGAGGAACAGGGATTCTTTACAGACTGGGTGATCGACGGCAGCACCCGCAGCCCATACCTTACAGCGGCCGGCATGTTTCCCCTGTATTTTCGGGTAGCTACCGATATGCAAGCGGAAGCCGCCGTGGCCACCCTTCATCAGAGCATCCGCAAGCCCGGTGGCGTCGTCACCACTTCTTTGCCCCAGGGCCAGCAGTGGGACAACCCCAACGGCTGGGCTCCTTTGCAGTGGGTAAGTGTAGTGGGCATGGAGCATTATGGTTTCTCCAAGGAGGCCAAACAGCTCGCGCATGACTGGCTGCGCATCAACAACCGGGTGTTCCGCGATACGCGCAAAATGATGGAGAAATACAACGTTACCGACCTTACCCTCACGGCAGGTGGCGGCGAGTATCCTACGCAAGACGGCTTCGGATGGACCAACGGCGTCGCCCTCGGCTTCATCGATCGATACGGCATGCCTCCCGTCGAAAGTATTGACTAGAACGAGCGTCTAGTTTGGCTCAAAATCAAGCAGGCTTTATGAGATCCACGGCAGCGGGTTGAGGAAAAGAAGTTTTCCGTACGCTAGTGCCTGCACACCATCTGGCCGACATCCTGAAGCGATTACCCGGCAATCGCTTACAATTTGCCCCCTTCCCATTACCTTTACCCCTACAGAAAGTGAAGGTTTTGGGCGTATCCCTTCTCCGCCTTGCTTCTCGGGGCGGTGGCCCTCGTAGCCTCA
>DMST01000481.1:0-14093 GCA_003454975.1 Cytophagales bacterium
GATTATACCGCGGGCATGTGTTTAGGTCTCTTATTTAGCTCCACCTCTACCTCGCCAATTGACGCGTATAGCTGCTCGTAAGAATCGATAATAAAGTATTGGGTCTGGAAGGTATCCTTACGATACGGCGAATCCAGGATGTGGCCCACGTTGTATGCATGATGCTCAGGCTTATTGCTTAAGCTGTATTCCGTTTCGCCGTGTGAAGAAAGGATACCCGCTCCGTAAATACGAAGCTTGTCCTGCTCAGAGATCAAGCCGAACTCGATGGTGAACCAATAGATACGAGAGAGTAATTCTATAGCCCAGGGGTTATTGATGTGCTCTAGGGCAAGGTGGCTAAGCTCTTCCAGGAAGCTTACATAGGCCTGATTAGTGAGCAGGGGCACGTGTGCAAATACGTCATGAAACATATCTGGCTCTTCCAGATAGTCTATCTCCTCCATTTTGCGTAACCACGTGGTAGCCGGAAATAGCTTGTTGCTAAGTTGGGTGAAAAAAGTGTCGTCGTTGACCAGCCCCGGAACTACAGTAAGGCCCCAACCCGTAGCCTGATTGAGCAAGGGGTTAGTTTCTTTAAAGTTGGGGATTTGGTCTGCCGTGAAATTGATTCGTTCCAGGCCTAGCAAGAACTCTTGGGTAGCCGCTTCGGGCAAAGTTTCCATCTGCCGTTTAAACAGGATGTTCCAGACCTCCTGGTCTTCAGCGGTGTAGTTCTCATAAGTTTGGGCTAATGTTCCCATGATTGATAGTTGTTTGGATAAAAAGGGTAAAAAATAAAAAAGGCCTGACTCCTTTGTTTCGGAATCAGGCCTTATTCGATTTGCACATTGGCAGGCGAACATACCGCTACTAGTCCGAAACCCAGGGGGGTGACAGATAATAATAGTGGTAATAATGATGCATACTCAGTGCCATGGACGCAAAGTATAGAAGTAAATCTAAACAACCAACCTAAACAAAAGGTAATGCTCAAAAATGTCAAACACCCTCCATGAATCATTCTACCCTCCGTACCCTTACCGAAGTATTACTAAAGGCAGGCAATAAGCTTGATTTGAACCGCTTGATACAATTAACTACCGATGATCACCAACGGGTGGAAGTAGATGGTACAGGAAAGTCAGTAGTGTTGACTCGACCTACAGAGTGGATGGAATTTTTAAGGAGATCCTTTGCCTCTCTTAAGAGCGTACAGGATCGGTTAGATTGGGAAATTCTAGATTTTCAAGAGCAAGTAGGAGATACCTTGGGGGTGGTAAAGATGAAATACCGGCAAACCGGATTGGTAGCTGGCAAACTAGCCATGCAGTTGTTTTGGGTAAGTCTTGTTTGGAAGGAAACCGAAGAAGGGTGGAAAAATAGTTTTTGGCATGCCTCCCGTTTGGAAGTGCGTCCCTTGTAGGCTATAGGGTGTCGCCATCAATGTAGGGCTGCATGATTAGGGATTTTTTGTCCATATCGTAAGCCAATAAATTGCCCAATCCCCAAACTTCAGAGTAGACACATCCATTATCTATGGTGATGATGGGTGCGTCCTCCTTCTTCAGGTCCTCCTGGATTTTAGATAGCATGGTGGGTACATGGCCTCTCACAATTTGCCTGCCCTGTAGAAAGGTGTCGTCCACGTAAAAGTCGCGCAGGTTCATCATAGACCATGGGTCATCGAAGGGATCCTCCAGAGTGAGATTGAAGCCGCCATGTACCAGATAGTAGTCTGGTAGATCTACGTAGTAACTCAATGAATCAAAGAATTCCAGGTATTCGGAAGGAATGTCCTCTGCTTTGGATACTCCAAAACTAGATAGGGTGGCATATCCTCCTACTTTCACCCAGAGGGCATGGGTCTGGGCATCCTTTATGCTATCCAACAGAAGTTGTTCGTGGTTGCCACGAAGCATGGTCACCTCAAATTTGGCTTTCTGTAGTTGAAAAAGGTAATCCATTACCTCTTTTACATGTGGCCCCCGATCAATATAATCTCCCAAAAGATATAAATGATCACCCTCTTGTAGGTTGAGTCGGTCTATAAGGCGCTGGAAAGATCGTTGGCACCCGTGTATATCACTAATTGCTACTCGTTTCGGCATATTTTGTGCTACAAAAATACAAATTTGGGCGGGCTGTGTAACCCTTGTGATTCAAAAAATGACTTAGAATTCTGTTTTTGGGTGCCAGATTCTGGGTAAAGAAGTATGGACATGAAAGAATTCGCAATATAAAAAGGTATGGATGGAGCCCTGCTTTAGAATCTTAGGAATTACCCGTACCTTCCTGTCTCACACTTCATCCAGGGCCTTGTATACACGTATTCAAAAAACATACACCCAGTCCCATCCCCATCCTGCGGACCGGGTGTTTCCGTTGTTGTGTCCTGAGGAGGAGACTAAATGGCTAGATCACTGGAGTTATCAGATGATTTTTAGCGAGTCCGGCGGAGCGGAGCCCCATGCCATATTTACCACCCCTCATCATGGAGAAGATGATACCGTTTGGTATACCGTGAGGCATTATCCTAAGGAGCGATATGTAGAATTTGTGCGGGTAACCCCGGGAGAGATGGTGGCCCATATTGAACTACGGGTTGTAGGTCAGGATGATAAAAGTTCGCAGACCCTGGTGTCTTATACCTTTACCCCCCTTACGGATAAGGGAGTGGAAAGACTCCAGGTGGAGGTGCTCCCTCAGTTTGAAGAAAATATGGTAGGGTGGGAGGAAGCTATCAACTACTACCTCACCACCGGTAATAAGTTAGTTTCTTAAGAGGCAACCGCCTCAGTCTCTATTTGCTCTATTGCGTCCCGCATGGTTTCAAATTCTGAGTACCCTGGGCTCACTAAGTACAATTGTTCGCGGGTACGATAAATCACTGTGGGGTAACCGCGAACTCCCCATTGGCGGTTGAGAGAGAATTCTTGGTTAGTGGCTTTTTTTACTTCGTCGCTTTCAAAGGCTGTTTTGAAAGCCTGAAAAGGGATGTCGAAAGCCTCACAAATAGGTTGGTAAAATTCTACCTTGTTTGGATCCTCATTATCTACGTAAAAGTGTCGGGAAACGGCTTCGTAAAACTCAAGCTCGCGTTCACCTACCCAAGTACGGGCTGCCACTACCGCACGGCAAG
This sequence comes from Cytophagales bacterium, assembly GCA_003454975.1. Classification (GTDB taxonomy): domain Bacteria; phylum Bacteroidota; class Bacteroidia; order Cytophagales; family Cyclobacteriaceae; genus DMST01. The sequence continues at coordinate 3,122 of DMST01000481.1, forward strand.
ATGGCTCGGTATCATAGTTGAACTCTTCTCGGTCAAAGAGATCATAGCCAAATGGCTGACCACTCCGTTTATTTACCTCGTGCCAGTGGTGCTTCAGGAAGTCCTTCATCTGGTCATTCCAAGGATCTCCCCCACCAGGGCGTAATCCACCTACTACCAGTGTGAATTGAATTTCGGTATAATGCTTTTTGAGAGATTGTAGATGGTTGCTGATTCCCCAGCACCAAGAGCACATGGGGTCGCCTACATATATGATTTCTTTTTCTGGGGTTTCACGGGCTTCAATGGGTTCTTCCGCCAAATCTATTGGGGTGCATACTCCCGTTTCCGGGTCGCAGTGGTAGTTGGGATGTGCCATGAAGCTTAAACCTCCTAAGGATGGATAGGGTTCGCCTGTGGGGCAATTGTCTTTCAATTATCAGTAGGGCGACATTCGTACTCCTGGGGCGGCGGTTTTACTTGACGAAAGTAATGCCTTTAGCTCCTTGGCCCGAAGGAATTTATTCTCTCAATATAGAGGCCGCCTACCAGAATCGGGTGATGAAACTAGTCAAAAACTAATATTAGAGGCAGTCTCAATTTAGGACTGCCCCTCACTTAATTTCTAGGATTTTCTGGAGTCAATTAGGCCGATTGAGCACATGTGAGAATACAGCCCTTGTATCCTTTTCTCTTTCTACTAATTCGGGGTAACCGTGGCCAGAGTGTAGGTTTCCATTGCCGTTCTCAGGGAAGGAGAAAGGTATCGGACCTAACCAATTGGGAGTACTTTTAATTTTTGGTCGGTTCACAATCTTTCGCTGCCTTCAAGTTGTTGTGTTTCTGTCTTTGTAGGTTGATTTGGGTAAGAAAAGGCCATGCTTTTTTCGGGTATCATGCCATCTTTGCGCAAAACCTACCTACATGCGTACGCAATACTATATTCTCTCTTTGGGTCTATTGTGGGCCTGCCAAACTACCCCGCCCGATTCCAATGAGGAGCCTGTAAATCGCTCTATCATGGAAATTCAAGGCGATGGTGATGCAAGCCCGGAAGTGGGTAACCGGGTGGTGACTGAAGGTGTAGTTACTGCTGTGTTTGCCGATCTGGATGGTTTCTTTATTGCTGATACTTTAGGTGATGACAATCCAGAAACTTCCGATGGTCTTTTTGTAGCCTCTGCCTCAAACCTACCCGTAGTTGGTGAGTATGTACTATTGACGGGTACAGTGCGAGAAGAAAGCAGACGGACTCAGTTGGCGAGTGTTACCGAGGTGGAAGTGCTTTCTTCAGGGAATGCTATTATGCCTACTACGGTTAGTTTTCCGGTTATAGACTTTGAGCGGTATGAAGGAATGTACATTGTCTTTGATGAGGCCTTGCAGGTGATTGGTAATCGTAACCTGACCAATTTTGGAGAGGTCACCCTTGCCTCAAGTATACAATACACTACCTCACAGATATTAGATGCTAATGATGATCCGGTTACGGGCAACTCCTTTTCGGGGAGCGATCAGGTAGAGGGTTTAGAAACGCTTGGGGGCCTTAACTTTCGGTCTCGCTTAGTGCTGGACGATGGTACAGATAATGTACTGGGTGAAGGAGATGCACCGGTATACGGAGCGTTTCTTAGCCCGGGCATACCAGGAACTCAGGTTACGAATGTAGTGGGGGTTTTGCACTATGATTTTGGTCGCTATGCACTTGAACCCACCAACTCGCCCAGTTTTTCCTTAACGGAAAATCATGAAATTGAGCCCGTACCAGAAGGCGCCAACTTGAGTGTGGCCACATTTAATGTAGAAAACTTCTTCAATGGTAACGGTGAGGGCGGCGGATTTGGTGATCGGGGCCCTGGAAGTCAGGTAGAGTTTGAAATTCAACGCTCTAAAGTTACTGCGGCCATTTTGGCACTTAATGCAGATATTATCGGCTTACAGGAGTTGGAAAATGATGGTGGCGGCGCTAATTCCTCTCTGGCTTCGCTGTTGGCTTCTGTAAATGATGCCGCAGGGACGGCTTTGTATGCAGCTATATACGATGTGCCAGGGCAAGGCAATACGGGCAGTATCCGAAATGCCTTTTTGTACCGTACGGATCGTGTAGAAGCCGTGGGTGATCCCATTGCAGATCCTGATCCTATCCACCTGCGGGTGCCTATTACCCAACGGTTTCGCTTGCTTAGCAATGAGGCCGAGGTGTGGGTGTGCAATGTGCACCATCGTTCTAAAAGTTGTAGCAGCGCTTCCGGAGATAATCAGGATGAGGGGCAGGGGTGTTATAACGCGTTACGCCAAGAGCAAATGGCGGCTGTTTGGCAATGGCTGGATACCGAGATGGCTAACTCCGAGGTAGCTACGGCCATTATGTTGGGTGACTATAACAGCTATGCACAAGAAGACCCCGTGGACTTTATGCGAGCACAAGGCTGGCAGGCTGTTTTGTCTGATAGTAGCTATACGTATGTATTTGAAGATCAGAGAGGTTCTTTGGACCAATTGATGGTTTCACCCGCCTTGGTTGCAGGCCTGCTGCAAGCGCAACCTTGGCACATCAATGCCGACTATCCCAGTGGGTTTAAATTTCTTGCTTCGGGAGGTGGACAGGAGTTGCTGTACCGCTCCTCAGATCATGACCCTATTCTGGCCCATTTTCAATTGGAGCCAGGAATGAATCGCCAGGGATTGCCAGCCAGACTAAGGCCTGAATTACAAGCGTCATTATACCCAAATCCTACTTCACGGGATGCACGATTGCTCTTGAATCAAAGGCACTCCCAAGTAGTTATCCAGGCAGTAGACCTTCAAGGTAAACAGGTTTGGCAGCGGGAATACGCAGAGGTGAGTCGTGTGAAAATTCCTTCGCGAAATTGGCCTTCGGGGGTTTACCTGATTACTGTGACCGCAGATGGATCTTCGCAGCAGCTACAAATGGTAAAAGAGGATTAGAAAGGAATATCATTTGACTACTTCCATGTGGGCCTTGGCCAGTTGCTCCTGTCGGAATATTTCGAACAGATATTCTTGGCCTTGTTCTACCGTGTCGAATACTTTGATGTCACGACCAGTAAAGTGGACAATAGAATTGACGATGGTCTTCGTAAGTTGGCTAAGCCCTGTGACGGTGGTAGCGCGGATGTAAGGATTGTTTGATTTGGTAGTCTCTTTGATAGTCTGGATGAGCTTGGAATTAAACCGGGCATTTTCCGCGTTTACGAGTGAGAATACGGACTTTTCTTTGAATTTTTTCTCAGCCACTATCTCCCGATTTCGGATAAACATGGGAATGGATTCCTCTGGTTTTGTATTGGAAATATCCGTGTAAAATATTTCCATGGTTTTGTATTTGATGATCCGAATATTGTCCATGGTTGGCATTGAGGTCTTTTATCCAAGAGGCTAACGGGAATCAGCTCAAGTGGTTTGGTCTATTTGTCCTATTTATGCTGCAAATAAAGCAATTTTGAAATTGCGATAAAGAAGTGTTTTACCCTTGGGGACCATTTAGTATTTGTTTTAGGGCCTCTCGGTGGGCAGCCCCTACTGGTAACATTTCATCATCGATGGCTACCTGATTGCCTTCCCAATATTTCAGATAGTCCAGATTAACCAAGTAAGATTTGTGGATTCTACAGAAGGGAGGGGTAGGGAGCCTGGTCTCCAGGCTTCTAAGGGTTTCGTTTACTATCAGAGTTTTTCCCGAATGAAATACCTTGATGAAGTCTCCCGCTGCCTGAATGTATCGAAGATCTGTATGAGGGATTTTATGGAGTCTTTTGTCAGCTTTAAAGGTGATATACTGGCTAAGAATAGGGGAGGGGGCCAAGCGTTTTCTGAGACGATTCACAGCCTCCAGCAAACGACTGAAAGAAAAGGGTTTTACTAGGTAGTCCACCGCATCCAAAGAGAAGCCGTCTACCGCGTGTTCGGGATAGGCCGTAATGAATACCACTAGCGGGGGAGAAGGAATGGCCCTGACCAAATCTATGCCTGATAGTCCTGGCATCTGTATATCAAGGAAGATAGCATCTACCGCCTCTTCTTTTAGTGTCTTTAGGGCTACAGAAGCATTGCCCGCCTCGGCTACCACCTCTACATCAGGTATTTGGCTCAAAAAATCACGGACTACCCCCCTGGCTAGCGGTTCGTCGTCTACAATTAAACACTTCAGCATCTAGTCTAAAATTAGGTGCAATGAAACATGAAATTCTGTTTCTGACTGGTTTACTTCCAGGGTGTGCTGGTTTGGGTACAATAACTGTAGCCTCTGTCCTACATTCTCCATACCAATCCCTCCCGTTTCACTAGGTACCGAGGTCGTCAACTCAGGCCATCGGCTGTTTTGGGAAATGAATTTCAACTGTTTTTCCTGAATCTCGATGACCAAGCGTACAAAAGAGTCTCCAGGACCTATACCATGTTTAAAGGCATTTTCTACCAGAGGCACTAACAGTAGGGGAGCTACCATGCCGATGACCTCTCCGTTTACCTCCCATTGTATTTCCACATTAGCTTCTGTCCGTAATCTTTGGAAAGCTATATAGTGGCTCAGGTAGTCGATTTCTTCTTTCAAAGGTACCTTTGCCGCCGTAGTGCGGTAAAGCATGTAGCGTAACATTTCGCTTAGGTTAAGCAGTAGGTCAGGAGTTTGCGGAGATTTTTTGAGAGAGAGTGCATATAAACTATGCAGGCTATTGAATAGGAAATGGGGATTCACTTGGGCTTGTAAGGCCTTTAAGGACAGTTGTAGATTCTCTTTTTCTAACTGCTGTTTTATCCACCAGCTTTTAGATAGGCTAAGCAAGGTGCTAATGCCCAGGTAGATTGCAAACAGGAAAAGGAGCGATATCTGTGGGATGAAATCCACCATGTAATAAGACCAATTGGCTAGCTGTGGTACCAGGTACTGGAAGCTTATACTATGGATGCCAAAGGCAAATACCAGGCTGCCAAGACAGGAGAATAGATACAGGGCATATTTCTCTCGCGAGAATAGGAAGGGTATTAGCAGGCGTAAGTTGGTATACACTAAAGGCACCAAAGCCACGTGCACCATGGCGGAGTATAAATAGTCGAGGAATGCAGTTTCTGCCGATGCCGCAAATAGATGGCCAAGAGTATATACAGATACGGCCCAGAACAAGCTGTGCCGTATCCATACAAAGCGAAAGAAGGCGATGATGAGGGGATGAGTCATGGAGTCACCTTCGTGAAGTCTTTGCTTCCGTCGAATACGTCAGGAGACTCACCGTACGTCTTCAAAAATGCCTGAATCTCCTCGGGCTGTGCGGTAATCAAGATTTCATCGCCCATATCTTCATGTTTTAGCCTAATCTGATTGGCCCGAAAAAGATCCCGCATTTTGCTCAAATCGAAATCGATCAATTGTAACTGCCCATCTTCCTTGAAGGCAATCTTTAAAAAGCTATGCACGGGCATCTGTACTTTATAAGGAGAATCAGGCTCATCAAACTCAAGGTTCAGATGCGTTAAATCTAAATAGTACTCGCCACCAATTTGTGCCACCTGGCCCAGGAAATGAAATTGCTCACTTTCCTTATTTATTTCAATGAAATAATTGAACGCTCCATTTTCCAGAGAGTCTTGGCGAGATAGCGGGGGGGATTGTTCTTCTGAAGGTTCTCCTATTTCATGCCAAAAAGTTGCCGCTAATATGGGTAGATAGTCTTCTGGGTAGTGAAGAATATCTCCATTCGCCGTCCTGAAGGTTACGGAGTCTATTTCCTCAATCACTTTTAACCCCTCATCCCGAGTACCAAAAAAGGCAATGGTGTAACCGTCCCTGTGCTGCCATGTGCCTTCTAGTGCAGGCAGATATACAACTGCTTCTGGAGTGATGATGCCGTGTAGCGAATACACACATCCACTAAGTGTCACTAAGACGACCAAAGTAGTAAATCGCGTTATTGCTTTCATTATCCTGTGTTTTGTTGATGAAGGCAAAGGAGAAGCGTTTGTTGGTATGGGTAAAACTATATCGGTGAACGATAAAAATACCGGGGTGAACACAAAATTGTGAGTGCTAACATATCTATAAATTATATGGAATGTGGATAAAGTCAGGGCCATTAGGTATTTGTTTTTTGCAAACAAAATTGGCTGTAATGAAGGGACAGGTGCTTTCTGGGCCGTTTTTTAGACAATATTAAGATGGAGTGATGTACCATTTTGTGATGCTTGATCCTAAAATGTCATGGGTAGTATCCAGGGAATTATATAATCTGTAGGTTAAAGTGGTTTAGAATGAGTTGGTTATGAATATTTCGGGTGAGGTGAAACCTTTCCGGCTGAAATGAAGTCATATGAATAGCGGCGCTTTTTTGTGTAATAAAATTGTTGCTAATCGCATTATTTCAATAATTTTGTAAATGACCTAAGTGGATAATTAGTCTTGGACGAGAATTATTACATACCGTCAGATGAGCAAATTACATTCAAAGAGTGGTTGCTGTCCCGTAAGTGGATTGTGGCTCTTGCTGGAATTGGTGTGCTCCTTTTAATGACGTGGAGTTTTACGCTCGGCTCTTCAGATAAAAATCCCTTTTTACCCTATTATGAAGCCTATCAACCGAATGTCAACCCCCAATCGCTGACCCCTTGGGAAGGAGAGATCCTCAATCGGTACCAAAACCAAGAATATCGTAGAGCCATGTGGATGTTGGAGTCTTATTGTGAAAAGCCACACGCCTCAATCGAATTCAAGTTCATGCTTGGGAGTACCTACTTGGAAGAAGGCAGAATCCAATTAGCGATTGAAAACTTCACACCACTTACCAAGATCCCTTCAAAAAGTATTCGGCAGCATGGCTTGTGGTATCTCGCCATAGCCTACGTAAAAAAGGGAAACCATTTGAAAGCCGATGAACTTCTGACTAGGTTGATTGATGAAGATTGTCCTTATTCGGAGTCTGCCTCTGAATTACAGTCCCTACTTGATACTTAATTTCCCCTCTCAGGAATATTACCCCATTGTTAACTTTTTTCTATTCGTCCTTGTTTTTGGGGGATTGGTAGTTGCACATGGCTTGTTTATAGAGTCTGGAATAATCGCCTTAATCTTAATGTGGGGTAATACCGTATATTTAATTGTTGAAACAATGAGTCTCGTGCCAAAATAGACTCATCATAGCCGTATTAACTCAATAAAAAAGCTGTCGTGCCGACAGCTTTTTGCTTTTCTAGCCTTTCTGTTTCAATCGTACCACTGTGATACTTGTTCAATGGGTTTACGTTCGAGTTTAGGAACGTATACCTCCTCTGCCGGATACCCTACCGGTATCAATAAAAATGGGCGTTCATTTTCAGGCCTCCCTAATAGGTTCTTTAGAAAATTCATAGGGCTTGGAGTATGAGTGAGTGCCACCAAACCCGCCTTATGAATAGCTGCTAGCAACATGCCACTTGCCAAGCCTACACTTTCGTTCACATAGTAGTTTGTATGCTTGGTGCCATCTTCATCCAAGTCAAACACCTTCTTAAAGACCACAATCAGGTATGGGGCGATTTCTAAAAATGGCTTATTCCAGTCTGTGCCTATTTTCTTTAGGTCATCGAGCCATTCTTCACTCATTCTATTATTGTAACTCTCATATTCTTCCTGTTCTGCAGCCTGACGGATTTTTGCCTTCATTTCTGGATTTGAGACCACACAGAACGTCCAAGGTTGCTTGTGAGCTCCTGAAGGAGCAGTGGAGGCAGCCAAAATCAAATTTTCGATGACATTGCGGGGTACTGGGCGATTTGAAAAGTCGCGGACTGACCGACGGGAGTCTAGCCAGGAGTAAAAATCGCTTGTGCGTTGGGTCATTTCTTCTGGTGCGTAGGTGTCGCGATCATAAGAAACATGCTCGAACCCATTAATGATCTTCGATGTGCTCATCCTAAACTAATGATGGTTTCAAAAATAAATGCTACGAAAATAATACAACGATTTCCGCAGCGACAAAAGGCCTATTGTGGATGCTAAATATCCCACTCGTCGTTGAGCAAGGCAATAGCATGGTGGGCTGTCATGTCATATTGGACCGGTACTACCGAAACGTATCCATTATCAATAGCCCAAACGTCATTGTCCTCCCCTTTGTCGTGGTTCACAAAATCCCCAGCAAGCCAAAAATATCGGCGACCCATAGGATCGTAGCGTTCATCAAATTTTTCCTGCCAGAAAGCATGAGCTTGGCGGCAAACCTTGATGCCTTTGATGTCTCCATCCGATTTCTTAGGGAAGTTGACATTGAGGGCCGTTCCTTTGGGCAGACCGGTCTTCAATACTTGGCTGGCAATCTTTTTTACATAGCCTTCTATGTGGTCAAAAGAAGCATGAGCACCATAATCACATAAGCTAAATCCAATGGCCGGAAGGCCTTCAATGCACCCTTCGATAGCAGCAGACATGGTGCCACTATATAGTACCGAAATGGAGGTATTTGCTCCATGGTTGATGCCACTAACTACCAGATCGGGCTTGCGGTCTGCCAGTACATGGTGTTTAGCTAACTTCACGCAGTCAGCAGGCGTACCTGAACAGGAATAAGCTTTTACGTCTCCGAATATATTTTCCTCATGTACGCGCAGCGTATCTCCAATTGTGATTGCGTGCCCCATGCCGGATTGTGGGCTGTCTGGTGCTACTACTACTACCTCACCAAGTGTTTTCATACACTCCACCAGTACCCGGATTCCGGTAGATGTAATGCCATCGTCGTTTGAAACTAGAATTAAAGGGCGGTCTGCGCTCATGAGTTGTTGTATTTTGAAGAGGCCAAAGATAAGGGCATTCCTCAGAGCGGGAAAGTTTCTACCAATAAGCCCAAACTGAATTTTGTTCAGGATTCTTCAACCAGAAGACGGTTGTACTCGCTAAAGATTTTGATCAAATCTTTTTGGAAGGTGATGTCTAGCTCCCACCGTTCTATGTAGGCCTTTATGTCATCTTTCCGCGTTTCCATCAGTGATAAAATTTTCCGGCTACGTAGTTTCAAAGGGGTGATTTCTTGCTCTTCACTCACTGTAAAATATACCCAGCGAGTAAGGTCTGCGGTAGGGATGAGAATACGTCCGGCAGGGTCTACGGTACCCCCGTTGCCATTTTCAACGGCATATTCCCTGCCCAGCAATGATACCGGCCCTTCAACTAAGGCTTCGAAGAACTGTAAGGAGGAAATTTGACCATTTTCCCGGTAAGGAAGGGAATAGAAACTGCGCTGTCTTTGTAAGTCCCGGTCATAAAACTGGAAACTTATTACTGAGCTGGGAGTAAAAGCGTATTGCCGGTTAGACGCTAGGTCATATCCACGCAATACATTTTGTTCCAAATCATAGTCGAGAAGGATGTTGATTTCCTCCCCATCGGTAGTGGTAATGGATCCTTCTACTGCATCCGCTGGCTGTGCCCACCCAAGGACAGGCAACAGCAGCAGTGCTAAAATTAAGGTGAAAATGATGTTATTCTTTTTCTTCATCATGGAGAATTGCATGGCCCATTTTGTCACGCTTTGTTTGTAAGTACTTGATATTGTGACGGTTTGGGGTGATTTCAATGGGGATGTTCTCGATGATTTCTAATCCATACCCCATCAAACCTACTCGTTTTTTGGGGTTATTGGTGATTAGCCGCAGTTTGGTGATGCCCAAATCGCGTAGAATTTGTGCACCTACGCCATAATCCCGCTGGTCCATTTTAAAGCCCAGTTTTTCATTGGCTTCCACCGTATCATACCCTTGCTCTTGAAGGCGATAGGCCTTCAATTTGTTTAGCAGACCAATCCCCCGGCCTTCTTGATTCATATACAATACCACTCCTTGGCCAACTTCATCCACCATTTTCATGGCTGCATGCAATTGTCCTCCACAGTCACACCTACAGGAGCCGAAGATATCTCCAGTAACACAGGAAGAGTGCACGCGTACCATCACCGGGTCTCCTTCTTTCCATTCACCCTTTACCAGTGCTAGGTGTGTCTCCCCGGTAGTTACCTGTTTGTAGGCAAACATTTGGAAATCACCCCATTCGGTAGGCATCTTAATATCAATTTGCCGTTCAATAAGCCGGTCGTTACGCATGCGATATTCTACCAAATCTGCGATGGACACCAGCTTAAGATCGAATTTCTCGGCTACTTTGATCAAATCCGGTAGACGGGCCATGGAGCCGTCCTCATTCATGATTTCTACCAACACTCCAGAGGATTCTAGTCCAGCCAATCGGGCAAAGTCTACCGCAGCCTCTGTGTGGCCGGTTCGGCGAAGTACACCACCGGTACGGGCTTTTAGCGGGAAAATATGTCCAGGGCGTCCCAGTGTCTCTGGGTCTGTTTCTGGGTCTACTAAGGCTTGAATGGTTTTGGCCCGGTCACTGGCAGAAATACCTGTAGTGGTACCGTGCCCTATGAGATCTACAGATACGGTGAAAGGGGTATCGAAATGGGAGGTGTTGTTTTTTCCAACCATCATTTCCAGACCCAAGGCCTCAGCACGCTTTTCGGTAATGGAACAACAGATGAGGCCACGTCCGTGAGTGGCCATGAAGTTGACAATCTCTGGCGTGATCTTTTCCGACGCGCAAATGAAGTCTCCTTCGTTTTCACGATCCTCGTCATCTACTACAATGATTACTTTGCCCGCTTTGATGTCCTCAATGGCCTCCTCAATCGTATTTAGTTTAAAAGTACCTTGTTGATCCATATAGTCAGTTAATGAATAGGTGCTTGAATTAACCTCAAAGGTAGGAATGCTTCTCATTCCTTAGGCAGGAATAACCCATTCGTAAATTAGAAAGTTTCTCCACCCCGTTGTGAGGTGAACTATCCGGGGTTCGACTTGTTTAAGCCCGTCCAGATTCGTTCTGCAAATCTGCCTATCAGCCAGAAGGATATCGCCAGTACGGTAAAAAATATGGCCCGGTGCAGGGTGTCCCATCCATACTCCACGTATCGAGTATATAAGTTGATGAACAGAAAGGTGACTGCTACGT
>DMST01000481.1:14114-22453 GCA_003454975.1 Cytophagales bacterium
CGTCGCGCGGTATGGACTGCCGCGTACGCAAACCGTATAGCATGGCTATGCCCGAAACGGCCAAAAGCAATACAGACCAAGGCCAGAATTTTCTTTGTGGTACCTCCCACCAGGTTTCCAAATAGGCCATATTCCCGAAAATAGAAAGTAGCCAAAGAGACACAAATAAATATAGTAGACCGAAAAATAGAGTAAGTCCGTAGAAGGCAGAAAAACCTGTGATTGGACGTGCAAAATAGCTACCTGCCAACAAGAGAATACCGAAAATGCTGAATCGAACGGGATAGTTCATGCCAAGGAAATGCCGATCCCAATGAGCCCAATACCCGGTTTCTGTCCCAGCCCAAATCCCCAAGGTGATCAGAGTAATGCCCCACAAAAGTCTGGAAGGGAACCACAAAGCCAGGCAACCATAAATGCCCGTAGCCAGCAGAATGAGCGGTGTAAAATAAGCAGACTCATCGATTAGCAGGCTGCGCGCCATGTACCCAATGGCCACCGCAGTCCCAATTGCTCCCAAGAGGAGTAAGGCTTCATTGCTGTAAGTCTGCTGGGGTTTTCGCAAGCGCCGCTTGCGGGCTAGCGCGTAAAGGCTAAAAGAGAGTAAGGCGAAGAACAGGGACTTTATACTGTCTGGGGTGTTGAGGGCTTGATCGAATAGTTTCCAAAGCCAATCGTCTGCTAAAAAAATAATGACGGCAATGAGAGCCGAAAATACGGCTAACATAAAGGTATAATAGGATAGAGCTTGCCAGTCAAAACGGGAGGCAGTTCCCTCAAATGAGGTAGCTAGCCGTTGAGCCTCTTCTTGGGAGAGGTCTCCTTCCGCCTGCCAATGTTCCAAAGCTTTCCTTATGGTTTGTGCTTCTTTTTTGCTAACCCTCATGAATCTGTAAAATACAGGCTAATTCTTGGCGTTGCAACCATCGATAAGGCTGCCTTGGAATAGCTGGTTTTTTCTATGTTTGTAGCCTTCTACTACTCATGCCCATGATGCCCGCAATGACCCCGCTGTTGGAAGCCCGTGATGTATATAAATCCTATGGTGAATTGGATGTCTTAAAGGGAATAGACTTGTCTATAAAAAGCGGGGAGGTAGTATCCATTGTAGGAGCTTCAGGTGCGGGTAAGAGTACCCTACTGCATATTATGGGCAGCCTGGATACCCCGGACCAGGGTAGCTTATGGCTGAAGGGCAACCAGATCAACCAACAGAGTAAGGCCGAGTTGGCTCGCTTTCGTAACCAGCACATGGGTTTTGTATTCCAATTTCATAACCTTTTGCCCGAGTTTACCGCCTTCGAAAATGTGTGTATCCCCGGTTATATTGGTAAACGGCCCGTAGAGGAAGTGGAAGAAAGAGCGAAGCAATTACTGAACCTGTTGGGAATTGGACATCGGCTGGGGCATAAACCTCACCAATTGAGTGGTGGTGAGCAGCAACGGGCTGCCGTGGCCCGCGCATTGGTCAACGAACCAGATTTAGTATTTGCTGACGAGCCCAGCGGTAATCTGGATAGTAAAAATGCCGAAGATCTTCATTCGCTGTTTTTCCGTCTGCGGGAAGAACTGGGGCAAACATTCGTGATTGTAACCCACAATCCTTCTCTGGCGGATATGGCTGACCGAAAGCTGGAAATTGTAGATGGTAAAATGATGGCTTAGGTTTTCTTCCTAAGGTTAATCCAGAGTTCATTGCCGGCACGTGGACCGATGGAATTGTGGCAAGTCTCCCAGGCGTGAAAACGAAACCTAGCCGAAAACAAAGGCTCATACAAGTCCCGTGAGCCTCCGAAGGGTGGGTGGTCAGCAAATAAAGGGATATCAAATAGTACACCTGCCAGCTTGCCACCTGGGGCCAAAAGAGAATGCATCTTATCAATATATCTGGTCCTCAAGGTAGGGTCCAGGGCACAGAAAAAGGTCTGCTCTAGGATAATATCATAGGTGCCCTCATGGTCAAAGAAGTCTCCCTGCACTAGGTTCTCCTTGGGGAAATCAGGAACTCGTTGTACAAGATTTTGTAGCGGACTCTGGGATAAGTCAATGACTGTCACCTGATGAAACCCTTGTTGGTGTAGATATTCTGCTTCGTAGGCATGCCCTGCCCCAGGAATGAGCACCCGCGAATTTTTGTCGACTACCTGATCTATGTAGGCTTTCAGAGGGGGGGATACTTGTCCCATATCCCAGCCAATTTGATGGGTCTGGTAGCGCTGGGTCCAAAATTCTGTGTTCCAGGGTGTATTATCCGAAGGAGATATCATACGTTTGCAATCAGTCTCACGTTTTCAATATATAGCCACTATTCACTAGCCTTGGATAGTTTTCAGTTGAAAAACCAGCCTAAAGCACTAATTTTATCGCGCTAAACCCATTTGCTAGCATGGCAAACCAACAATCAGGTACATCCCCTAAGCCCCGTAGTGTGCGCGGCGCCATTTTGGTGTCCATCATCATATTGCTGCTCATTGCCAACGGCGTGAAGCTCTATATAGATGAACAAAACCGAAAAGAGCAGCAAGAGTTCACCGAGAGTTTGGAAACTGAGCTGCAAGAAAAGGCCAATGAGCTGGAGCGCTTGCAAGTAGATTTGGAACTGAAGATTCAGGAAATCAAAAAGTTGGACGGAGACGTTTCGGATTTGGAGATTCTGAAAAACCAGCTACAGATTGAAATTAATCAGGCTCGCCGCGATGAGCGAATGACCAAAGAACAGATGGAGGCCCTTACCGAGCGCGTGAAAGGATATGAGGCCTTATTGAAGGTGAAAGATCAAGAAATCGCAGAGTTGAAAGCTACCAATGATATATTACTGTCAGAAAACTCTGACCTGAAAGCGACAACGGATCGGCTTCAGGATACCATTTCGGCCATCACTCAAACTACTGAGGCCATGCAGGCCAAGATTGATGTGGCCGCACGGTTGCGTGCTGAGAACGTACGCGTAATCGCAGTGAACAAACGTGGTAAGGAACGTACAGAGGGTATCAAAAACCGCCACCTGGAAACGCTGAAGGTGACCTTCAATATTGCGGAGAATAGTGTAGCCCCTAAGGAAGCTGTAGATATTTTTGTCCGCATCATAGAACCGGGAGGCAATGTCCTGTTCGATGTGGCCACTACCTCAGGAGAGTTTACCGTGGAGGGGCGTGGTTTGCTCTACACTGCCAAGCGCACCGTACTGTTTGATAATACCCGCCAACGTCTCAACTTCGAGTATTTAAAAGGGGGAGAGTATGTGAAAGGGGAGCATACGATAGAGCTTTATTGTGACGATTACTTCATCGGACAGAGTAAATTCACGGTAGAGTAATCAAGCAAAGAAGAAAAAGTCCTAAAGCCCGCCAGGAACATCCTGGTGGGCTTTTTTGTGCTACAGGGGTGAGTGAATACAGCCAAATCATCCAATTTTCAAAGCATTCCGATGCCTTGCTTTATCAATGGAACGTTGTTTCCTGATCAAGGCCTTGCCCCATTCCCATACAATGATTTAGGTCTGCATCGATCATTTGCTGCTTTTGATTTTTGTTGGACACGCCAAGGAGTGCCTTTTATGCTCAATAGGTATTTGGCCAGCTTGTTTCGATCGGCCGAAAAACTAGGGCTAAATGTACCAGTTGGAAAGGAGCAGATTCATGAGATGGTTGAGGTGCTCCTTACCCATTCTGCCACTCCAGAAACGGGTATTCGGTTGCTGCTAACCGCTGGGCCTATGGATGGTGGGCAATCCTATGTTTCTAACTTTGCTGTTCCCTGAGATGCATTGCCACAGTTTGGCTTGGCGCCCTATCAGCAGGGTATTTCGCACATGACGTACGAGTACCAGCGTGAGTTTCCTGACATTAAGACCACAGATTATCTGCAGTGTTTTCTGCTGCAGCATAAGCTAGATAAGTGTGGAGCTAGGGAGGCGTTGTATCATTCGACAGGCCAGGTGTCAGAATGCACGCATTGTACCGTGTTGGCGGTGAAGGTTGGCAAGGTAATCACTCCTGCAAAGGGGATACTGTTTCGGGTACCCGTCAACTGGTCATAGAGCTTTGCCAAGAGCTATCCATCCATATAGAAATCACCCATCTACCGTTGCAGGGACTCAGGCAAGCTGAAGAGTGCTTTATCACGAGTAGCAAGCGAAATATCATGCTTGTGGTGAAAGTAGATGACCAATCGATTGGTGAAGGTATTCCTGAAGGGGTTACTCTTAGGTTGATGGATGCGTTTTTTAGATTGAAACCCAGCATAGCATTACAAGATGTGTAGAGATCTTATTGTCAGTTTTTTGTCAGGTGTAGATCCTTCTAGCCTAACACTTGTCAGGAAATGACACGAAGTGGATTTTTTTTGATGGCCAATTCTGACAAAGTGGCACCAAAACCGACCCCAAATTCCTTTGGTATATGCCTTGTTATAGAGTCTTCGAAATCAATTTTGGATCGACTTAGAATAATAAGATAAACGCATCATGGGAAAGATTATCGGTATTGACTTAGGAACTACCAACTCCTGCGTTGCCGTGATGGAAGGTAATGAGCCCGTGGTTATCCCTAACAGCGAGGGACGCCGCACCACTCCTTCGATTGTGGCATTTTTGGACAGCGGTGAACGCAAAGTGGGAGACCCTGCCAAGCGTCAGGCTATCACCAACCCTACTAACACGGTGAGTAGTGTGAAGCGCTTCATGGGTAAGAAGTTCCAAGACGTTAGCGAAGAGATGAAGGCCGTATCCTACGGTTTGGAAAAAGGGAACAACGATACCGTCCGTGTTAAAATTGGCGATCGTAACTACACTCCACAGGAGCTCTCAGCCATGATTCTTCAAAAGATGAAGTCTACGGCGGAGGATTATTTGGGTACGGAAGTAGCTGAAGCAGTGGTTACGGTGCCGGCTTACTTCAACGACTCTGAGCGTCAGGCTACTAAAGAAGCCGGTCGTATTGCGGGTTTGGATGTAAAGCGGATCATCAACGAGCCTACCGCAGCTGCTTTGGCTTATGGCTTGGACAAGAAGAATCAGGATATGAAAATTGCGGTGTACGACCTAGGTGGTGGTACCTTCGATATTTCAATCTTGGAGCTGGGTGATGGCGTATTCGAGGTACTAAGCACCAACGGTGATGTGCACTTGGGAGGTGACGACTTTGATGCGGTTATCATCAACTGGTTGGCCGATGAGTTCCAGAAGGACGAAGGTCTAGACCTGCGCAAAGACCCTATGGCGCTACAGCGCTTGAAAGAGGCGGCTGAGAAAGCTAAAATTGAGCTGTCTAGCTCAACCAGCACAGAGATCAACCTGCCTTACATCATGCCGGTAGACGGTGTGCCCAAGCACTTGGTAAAGAGCTTGAGCCGTAGCAAGTTTGAGCAGATGAGTGAGGATCTGATTCGCCGTAGCATGGACCCCGTACGCAAGGCCCTGAGCGACGCTAAGCTGAACCCTAGTGATGTAGATGAAGTGATCTTGGTGGGTGGTTCTACCCGGATTCCTCGGATTCAGGAAGAGGTGGAGAAGTTCTTTGGCAAGAAGCCTAGCAAGGGTGTAAACCCTGACGAGGTGGTGGCCATTGGTGCTAGCATCCAGGGTGGTGTATTGACCGGTGAGGTGAAAGACGTTCTGCTCTTGGACGTAACACCTCTCTCTTTGGGTATCGAAACTATGGGAGGCGTATTCACCAAACTGATTGAGTCGAATACCACCATTCCTACCAAGAAATCGGAGGTGTTTAGCACGGCGAGTGATAACCAGCCCAGCGTTGAGATTCACGTATTGCAAGGAGAGCGCCCTATGGCCGCTCAGAACCGGACCATCGGCCGTTTCCACCTTAGCGATATTCCTCCTGCACCACGCGGTGTTCCTCAAGTAGAAGTAACCTTCGATATTGATGCCAACGGCATCATGAATGTATCGGCTAAGGACAAGGGTACTGGCAAAGAGCAGAAAATCCGGATCGAAGCCTCCAGCGGCTTGACGGATGAGGAAATCGAGAAGATGAAGCAGGAAGCGGAGGCTAATGCCGAAGCGGACAAAGCAGCTCGTGACCAGGTAGACAAGCTGAACGAGGCGGATTCTATGATCTTCCAGACCGAAAAGCAGCTGTCCGAGTACGGCGAGAAGTTGAGTGATGGAAATAAAACCATTATCCAAGGCGCGTTGGATAAGCTGAAAGAAGCACACACGGCTCAGGATATTGCGGCCATCGATGCGGCTCTTGCAGAGCTGAATACGGCTTGGCAGGGTGCTGCTCAGGAGATGTACGCTGGAGCCGAAGGGCAGCCCGGTGCAGGTCCTGATATGGGCGGTGCCGCGGGTGGTCCAGCAGGTGATGCGGGCGGAGCTGGCGGTAATGCCGACGACGTAGCCGATGTAGAATACGAAGAGGTAGACGACAAGAAGTAATCGAGTCGCCTTTCTAGAATAGCCAAGCCCTCTCGAGCAATCGGGAGGGCTTTTTTATTAATAATCTTCACATCTTGGAGGGCATAATGACCCCATATTGAAACCTTTCCTTTTGATTTTACTTCTTTCCTGAAAATCAGGTTCATCTTCCAATATCACATTGTCTTTTTCCTTCCCATTTTGTCCCCGGGTAATGTGGATAACTAGACAGGTTTGTCCCTCTACAGGGTATGCTTCTGTAGCGTCTTCAGGTCCATAGACTCCGAAATTTATTCGGAGGCCATTTCCCCCAGCATGATCAATTTCTTTTAACCAATCTGCAATGTGATCACGAGAGAACCAAACGCTTTCAGAGTCTGGTTTGCCGAGGTGTTCGGCCAATACAGGGGCTTTTTCTTTTTTGAATCGCTCGATCATTTTTTGTGTGTTTTCTTCACCAATGAAGAATTTGGGTAATGGTTTAGGGGGCATATGATGTGTGTATTTTATTTATGGTAATTTTCTGGAATAGAAATAAGATGTTTTTTGTTGGTTTTTCAAGATAGTGATGAATAGGATTCATGAGTAAGCATTATATACCAACTTAGAGAAGTAATTGCCTGAATAATTAGGATGGATTTGAATTATGGGATCGACAGCATCACAAAAAGAAATTATAAAGAAAGCCCTTCTTATAGGGATTAGCGGATATAAAAATCAATCATTAGAAGACTTAGATAGCCCAATTAATGATGTTGAAGCCTTACAAGGACTTTTAAGTAGAGGTGAATCAGATTATTCTAGTTTTGATACAGTACAGGTAGAGAAAAATGTTCCAAAGCAGGGGAATCTTCGCAAACTAATTCGTGAATTTTTTAGAGAAACCTGCGAGACTGGTCTGTTTTATTTTTCAGGGCACGGTGTATTAGAGGATGGCAAGTCCTATTTGGCTACTCCTGATGGAGAGGAGATGGCATGGGGGGTTCCTATTAATGAGGTGATAGAAGCGGCTAACCGGAGTAGTATTAAGAATAAGGTAATTATCCTTGATTGCTGCCATTCCGGTGCTGCCGGAATGCAACATTATTATGATGGTAAGCCTTACATGATGGATGATCGTTTAATAAGTATCAATAATGGTGTTACAATCTTGGCTGCTAGTAATGCTAAAGAGGAAACTTGGGATATGGGAGATTTAAGTCTGTTTACATCCTTATTAGTGGAAGCATTGAAGGGAGGGGCTGCAGATGTAGTCGGACGAATTACGCCTAGTAGTGTATATGCTTTCATTGACCAAAACTTAGGTGAGGGTTTCCCCAGGCCAGAATTCAAAGCTAACGTATCTGGGTTTACTGTAATTCGAAAGGTCAAACCTCCAGTTGATTTAGATATACTTCATCAAATTATTACTTATTTTAAAAATAAAGATGATGAGTATGATTTGAGCCCTACAAATGAATTTACTAATGATCCAGCCTACGTAGAGATGCTGAAGCCTAGAGAGCCCTATGCAATCGGAAAGGATGTCAAAGTATTTAAACATCTTCAAAAAATGGTGAGTGTAGGCTTGGTAGAGCCGGTAGGGGAGAAGCACATGTACTTTGCGGCCATGAACTCAAAAAGCTGCCGATTGACACCCTTGGGTAAGCATTATTGGAATCTAGTAAAAAATAATCGCTTAAAACCAGAATCTTAACTCCACTCCATCCTATCTCATGGCAGAGCCCTCCTTACACCACAGGAAGGCTTATATAAGCCTTAATTCATCTTCTCAGGGCTCTAGGCCCACTACCAGAATGTCGTCTGTTTGGGGGTTCTCGCCCATCCAGCGGAAGAGCTCCTGGGCCACCTGGATCTTCTGCTCGGCCATGGGCAGATGCGAGATGCTCAGGATGAAGTTCCGTAGCTTCTTGCGGAGGTATTTCTTGTAGCGTGGTCCACCAAACTGGTCTTGGAAGCCGTC
>DMST01000481.1:22530-31831 GCA_003454975.1 Cytophagales bacterium
GGCAGGGGATGGTGACGGAAGTGAACTGCGTATGTAGGTCGGGACCGCCACGGCCGATGGAGAAGTGGTTGCCTCGAACCTGGTGGATCTCTTCGTCACGGACGTACCACATGTTGTTCTTTGCTCCGGCAAACTCTACCTGCTGCTCTTCCTCATCGAATACGAGTACGGCTACGTCCATACCGTCGGTGATGCTCTTGTTGGCCTGGCGGTAGGTCATCCAGAGGAATTTATCGTTGAGTTCTTCCAGGATCTGGTGGGGCTGCTTGTGCTCCGGATCGGCAATCACAATCTCGTTGAGGAAGTCCACCCCCATGATGGTAAGGAAGGCACCGGCCACTCCGTGCCCTGTACAGTCGGCTACCACCACATAGCGTCGGTGCTCACGACGGTGAAACCAATAGAAGTCACCGGATACAATATCGCGCGGCTGGTAAAAGATAAAGGCATCCTCAAACTGACTCAGGATGGATTCTGAGCTATCCAGTACGGCTTTCTGTATGCGGCTAGCATAGGTAATGCTGTCCGTAATGTCCTTGTTTTGCCGCTCAATCTCTGACTTCTGTACCTCTAGCTGGCTGTAGATTCGGGCATTCTCCAAAGCATTGGTAATGAAAACCGCCAGGTTTTGCAGGATGTTGAGGTGGTGGTCGGAGTACACGTTTTTCTCAGGGGACGAAACTGATAGCATCCCGAAGGGCTCCTCATTCACCATTAGGGGGACATAGATGGCCGCAGCAGGTAGTTTTTCGCCCATGGGACGCCAAGCCGGATTGTGCTCCGGAGCCTCCACCTCAAAATCGTTGAGCACGTAGTGCTGCATCTTGTTGAAGGCAAAGACCCCAAACGTTTCTTCCTCGTCCCGGGTATAGTTGTCGTAGCGCTTCTCGATGCCCCGGTGCAGCTCAGTTACTTGCAGGTGCTCCTGCCGGCGGTCCCAAATGCCCAGAATGAATACTTCTACGGACATGACCAAGCTAAGGTCCTCGTATATGGCATCGATAATTTCGGGTATGGAGAGCTTAGAAGTAATGTTTTTACCGATCTCGCTCAGCATCTGGATGTCCCAAAAGGACTTCTCCAGCCGCATGCGGTGCTGCTGAATTTTATCGTTCTGCTGCTTTAGTTCCTCATTAAGTTCCAAGAGTTGGTCTCGCTGACCTTCCAACTCGTTGGATTGAAGCTGTACGGCCATGCTCTTTTCCTTCATCCACTGCTGGTAGGTTACCGACTGGATTTTGAAGTGCTGTAGCCCGAGGTATAATAGTACGATGACGGCGATAATATTCCCGATGCGGAAGATGCTTCCGTAGCTTACGTAGAACATTGGGTTGGTGAACTCGAAAAGGTACACCAAGGTAAAAATGAACAACCCACCAGATAGGATGAATAGTCCAGAGATAATGTCTTTGCGGTCGGTAGCCAATATGGGAAACAGCGCAGCTAGCAGAAAATAGTAGTGATTGCCGCTAGGGGCCCCCAACAGCCAACACTGGCTCAGAATGCTGAGGTTGAGGGTGGCCATAAAGAATATAAGAGCGGTGTGGTACATGCCAAAATGGTTGATGGCAATAGCCACGATAACCATGATGAGGAGTACCAACTGGGAAGAAGCGATAAATACTTCGCCCTGAAAAACATTGATGAGGGCGTAGAACAATAGCATGCCAATCACAATGGCGGCCGTACGATTGAGCGTACGGATGCGGGCGTGCACCATGATAGAATCTGCAGATTCTATGCCCTGGTCTGAGATGAATTTCCAAAGCCGTTGGATCAGATTCATTGGAAAAGGCCCGCTTATTAGGTATGTACTTTTTGGTGAAGTTGAAACGACAAGTTACGGATTATAGTTTGGACTATTCCGTGTTTCATTGCATTCTGTTTGAAAAATTACAAGTCTCCCTTATAAAATTTTATTATTTGGTCCGTAAGTAATCTCGATTTAAAGTATTCAATGATTTGCATCCAGACAAGCCCAATGTAAGGTCTAAATCGCCTAGAAAGTTTTTTAGGACTTCTTCTACTCCGGCTTGTCCACCCAAAGTGAGGCCGTATACGTAGGGTCTACCAATGGCGACCGCTTTGGCACCCAATGCCAAAGCCTTGAAGGCATCGGCTCCAGTCCGGATTCCGCTATCGAATAGGACCGGAATCTGATCCTGTACTGCATCTACGATTTCAGGGAGCATGGTTAGTGCCCCTACCGCTCCATCTACCTGCCGCCCACCGTGGTTGGATACCATAATGCCATCCACCCCATGCTGAATGGCTAGTTTAGCATCTTCTGGGTGCAGAATGCCCTTCAGCAAGATGGGAAGCTTTGTATGGCTGCGCAAAAATGCGAGGTCTTCCCAGGATAGGGCAGGGTTGGTATATACGTTAATGAAATGCTGCACGGCGCGAATGGCTTTGCCGGACCGAAGCGCGGTTAAGGCTTTGCCTGGGTAGTGGGATGCCATTTGCGCCAGCGTTTGTAAAGAACTCAGGTTGATTTTCCGTTTGGCGTCCTGGGCAGGGCCTTGTGGCTCACTATTGAGCATTTGCTGAAACACCGGGTCAGAAGTGTACTGGGCAATGCCTTTGCCTCGTAAGAAGGGGAGATAGGCTTGGTCCAGGTCATTAACCCGCCAACCCAGCAAGGTGGTGTCTAAAGTAACCACGATGGCCTCGCAGCCAATCCGTTCGGCCCGACTGACGAGACTGGCCACCAAGTCATTGTTTTTGCTCCAGTATAGCTGGAACCAGCGAGGGGCATCGCCCATTTCGGCAGCAACTTCTTCCATGGGAGTACTGGCCTGGTTGGAGAAAATGTAAGGGATTTGGTGTTTAGCTGCGGCGCGAGCTACGGCCAAATCGGCTTCTTTGTGGGCCATTTCTAGCACTCCTATAGGTGCCAGCAAAAACGGAGATGAGTACTTGCGCCCCAGCAGCTGAATGGATAGATCGCGTTCGGCTACGTTGCGCAGCATACGAGGGACTACCTGCCAAGCATCGAAAGCCGTACGATTGTTGTGCATAGTACGCTCTACACCAGCTCCACCAGCTATGTAGGCATAGGCTTCTAAAGAAAGGCGGTCTTTGGCGGCTTTTTCCAAAGCCTCCGGGTCTATGGGGATGCTCGGTTTTTCACCAGCCACCCCACCTAAATATATTTCGCGCTGGCGTTCTAGTCCCGTCAACGGTTTGTTCATAGATATTGTAGGTTCTCTTTAGGCAGTTTACAAACTAATCGTGTGTTCGCCAACCCGGGACTGGTCATTTATCCGAGGGTGATAAAAAATGTTATTCTATTGATCAAAACAAACAAATTGGATGTGTTGTACGCTTAAAAGTGAGCATGTAAGAAATGACCCACCTGAGTGGCTTCTTCCGTAGGTTATCCAGAACCATCCTTAAGGATATCTTGAAAGATGTTGGATTTGAGTTTTTGTTCTTTGGCGCCCCGATAAGTTTTATATACCCAAAGGTACTTGAGTAGTGCGATAGACTTAGTGGAGAATGGCACCATAAGCCACGGATTCCTGGAAGATGGAAAGGCTGTATGAATAGCGGAACATATGATCCTCTATGGTAGATTGTCTAATTAGCCCTGCTATTTTGTTCTAGGGTTAGGCCATGGGCGGAACCCCAAAACCAATACATCATCCACCTGGGCTAAGCCTCCTATCCAATTATCAAACTCCTGATCTAAAGCTTGTTCAAGTTGCGGCATCGGTAGGCTATGGTTCTGGTACAACCAATCCCGTAATTTTTTAGGGTAATACTTTCGGCCTTCCACGCCCCCAAATTGGTCATGGAAGCCATCGGAATATAAGAAAAAGGTATCGCGATAATCTACGGCCTCTACTTCCTGTTGAAGGATTTGCCTTTGAGAGGCTCGGTTGCTACCCAAGGAAAAGCGGCCCGCGGGTACCCGTTGTAATTCGTTGCGCTGAACCACCAATAGGCTGTGCCCTGCACCAGCAAAGGATAGTCGGTTAGTCTTGTGTGAAATTCGGCAGAGGCCAATTTCGAGACCATCCTGTGTTTGTCCTTGCAGGTTTACTTGCAGGAATTCATGCAAGTGTTCCAGGATTTCACAAGGCTCCTTTTTTCCGGTGCTTACCGCCTCTTGTAGACCCGAGTGAGCCAAGACAGATAGCATGGCCCCTGGTACACCATGTCCGGTACAATCGATGGTAGCGATCAGTGAGCTGCCATCCCCAAGTTGTTCGGCCCAGTAGAAGTCTCCGCTTACAAAGCCCAGTGGCCTATATAGGAGAGCATATTCCCGAAGAACACCAGATAAAACCGAGGAGGTAGGTAGTAAAGCCTGTTGTAAATGCTGCGCATAGGCCAGGCTATCCCTGATGTCTTGGTTTTGCTTATTGATCTCTTGGTTAGCCGCCTGCAGGGTATCGCTGAAGGCTTGCTGGCGCCTACGGATTTTGGTGAGGCCGAAAATGAGTCCGATGAGAGCAAAAACGGCTAGGCCGCTAGCTATTAGGTATAGCTGTTGGGTTGCAAGCCTTGCTTCCTGTACAGCCCTCTGCTGTTCCAACTCTGCATTGGCTCGCTCCTGGGCTTCCAGTGCTAGCTGTGTTTCCAATCGGTTGATTTCCGATTTTGTACGGCTACCATATACCGAGTCCTGATACTGGATGATTTGGGCTTGTGCATCAGCAAGCTTTTCTAGCTGACCCAAAGCTTGGTAACTGGGAGCCAAATTGCGATAAGCGGCAAGGATAGCATTGGAATTGCCAGTTTTCTCTGCCTCGCTAATGCATATCTGGTACCAATATACGGCCGAGTCATAGTCCTCCTTTACTAGGTATGCAGTACCCAACGAGTGCGCCACCTGTGCTACCGCCCAAAGCTGATTGGTTTGGATGAACCCTTCGCGTGCCTGCCTAAGCATAATTAACCCCGTATCAACCTGCTGTTGGTTTATTTTTAGCAAAGCCCAGTCATGTGTCACGTACGCCAAACTCGCCGTGTCTTGTATTTCTTTTCTGATTTGCACTGAGGAATTATAATAGTACTCCGTGCTGTCTGGGAGTGAGGAAAGGAGCGCGTGGATATTGCCAAGACTATTGGTAAGGATACCGTGTATGCTGGTGTAGGGGCGTGCGGGCAATACTGCTTTTGCCTTCAAATAATAGTGGTAGGCTTGGTCGAATTGCTGTTGCCATTCCAGGCTTTTACCAAGATTGTGGTAGGTGCCTGCCATGGTAGTGGAATCTCCCTGCTGCAGAGAGAAGGAAAGTACTTGCTGGAAGGCCTGCATGGCGGCATCATGATTGGCTTGCCGACTATGCAAATTGCCTAGCATAGTGTACGCTTTGCCCAAGAAGAAGGTGTCCTGCCTGATTTCGGCCTCGGTTTTCAGAATGTCCGACCAGTACATGGAGGAATCCAAATTGTGATGGCTGGCCTGCGTTGCCTCAATGAGTAATGAGGCCAAATACGAGCTGTCTGTTGAGAAGCTGTTTTGCCCAAATGTTGCCTTGGTAAATAGACAAATGATTACGATTAGCCAGGCTTCAAATCTTCGTGTACTTCCCATCTTCTTAAGATAAGGAATTGGATCAGGTAGTAAAGAAAGACTTGAATGGCGGCATTCAATCTTTAAAGTAACGAATGGCTAACCCCAGCCAGCCTAGAATAAATCCCATACCACCAATGGGGGCTACGGCACCCAAAAGAGTGACTCCCGTAATGGCCAGGACGAATAGACTACCACAAAAAAATAGGATGCCGCCTAACCAAAGCCAAGGAATTATTGCCAGCTTTTTTTGAGGAAATTGATGTCTTAATATTCCCAACCCAATTAGAGCCAGGCTATGGTACATCAAATATTGGGAAGCCGTTTCGTAGGTGTCCAGTCTCCCGTTGGCTTCTAAGGTACTTTCCAGGGCGTGGGCGCCAAAAGCACCCAGGATGACTGCCAGACCTGCCAAGGTAGCTCCCAGACCAATAATTTGCGTGGATTTCATGACGGCTAAGGTACATCAAACTGGCTTAGCTTAATGGGAATGGGGGCAGTAACTAGCATAGGAAAGACGCAAAATAGTTGGTAGCTTATCCCACGTAAAAACCGTCAAACTTTCCTTAACATTTTTTCTGGCATGCTTAAGCGTATTCTGATCATTATCGCCGCTCTATTGGTGATCTTTGTCGGCTATGTAGCCTATTTATTTCTGACCACTCGTAATCACAGTCCTCAGGATATTGCTGCGATTGAGCAAGGTACATTTGCAGCAGAAGTGGTTTACTGTCAACCCTTTAAGAAGGGGCGTACCATTTTTGGTCCCGAAGGAGAAGCCTTGGTTCCGTTTGGAATGAAATGGAGGACGGGTGCCAATGAGGCTACCATGCTGAAGCTAAACGAAAAGGTAAGCTTCGGAGGGAAGGAACTCGCACCTGGTCGGTACAGCTTGTATACCATCCCGAATGCTGGTGAGTGGGTAGTGGCTATCAATAGCCGGGTAGATTATTGGGGGGCCGGGATGTCTGATCCGTTTCAGGAAGAGTTTGATGTGATCCGGGTAAAGGCACCAGCCCAGCAGCTTGACTCGGTAGCAGAACAATTTCACATTCGGTGGGGCACTCCCAATGATAGTACGTTCACCCTCAAATTGTTGTGGGACCAGACGTGGGTACAAGTCCCTGTGACACGTTTATAGAACTAGAGCCGTACCCCAAGCAACAACATATCGTCCGTTTGCTGATGGTATCCCTGCCATTCCCTCATTTCCTGATCAATATTTACCCGTTGCTCCTGAAGAGAATGGGTGCAATATTTCTGTAGCAGTTTACGGAAGTTTTGGTTCAGGAATTTGCGGTTATTTGGTCCCCCGAACTGGTCGGTCATGCCATCGGTAAATAGATAAAGCATGTCTCCTGATTGGTAGCGAATGGTCTCCTGAAAGAACTCCTTATTGGTAAATTGAAAACTACCAATCGGAAATTTCCCTCCTTTTACCATGCTTATTTCTTTAGGGTTGACGATTACTGCGGGGCGTTTAGCACCGGAAAAAGTCACCGTGTGATCCTTTTTAGAAATGCGGCATATGGCTACGTCCATACCGTCATTGATCATCTGAATACCCTCGGCATCTTCAGTCCGTAAAGTATTTAGCAACTGCTGGTCTAGCTGTTCCAGGATCTTAGCAGGCTCAATCTCTTGTTTATTTACTACTATGTTGTTCAATAGATTATTCCCAATGATGGTCATAAACGCACTGGGTACACCATGACCGGTACAATCAATGGCGGCCAAAAACTTGTAATCCTCTGACTCATGCATCCAGTAAAAATCGCCGCATACCACATCTTTTGGGCGCAGATAGATAAGCAACGAATTAGGATCAACTTGCCCTTCTTGCCCCTCTGCTGTTAGTGTAGCCCGCTGAATACGACGGGCATAGGTCAAGCTGCTTTTCATTCGCTCATTGGTCTTACTAAGCTGTTGGGCTTGTGCCTGAAGCAACTCCTTCTGGGCCATCATTTCTTCGGTTTGGCTCAGGATTTCTTCATTCTTACCCATCAGCTCCTCATTGGATGCTTGCAAGCGATCTTTGGCTCGTGAGGCTTTGTCCAAATACCTGCCGGCAATGCCAAAGGCAAGGCCTAAGAATATAGGGGCGGAATCGATGATGAAATGTAGTGGATTCTGTAGGTGAATTTCCCACAAGTTGGGTAAGCTGAAGGGACTAGGATGAAATACCCCCATGTCTAACCCTAAGGACATGATAGGGAAGGCAAAACCGAATCCAATACCAAAAAGTGTATATCGCTTAGTATATCTCCCCATTTTAAATCTTTTCCTTGAATGCTTAGTCGTGCCTTTCTGGTTCTTTAATGGCACTGTAGATTCTAATAGGTTTTGTGTTTGAGCCTTCAAGAAATGTGAGGGAGAAAGGGAAAGGTTCTCAGATGAACGTGCCAAATTGATATAAATTATATAAAACGATAAGCCACCAACTGCTGTAATATTATGTTACTAATAGACGAAAAACTGAGCGATTTAGCCGAATAGATGGGTGACAATGAGTATACAACGTATGCAAAATACCAGAATTCAGGGAGAGGGTTAGTGTATAAAATACTTAGTATATTATCAATCTGTCCTTTTTTAATTGATTTTTCGGTTATCCCTATTATTGACCGCTTATGTTTAAAATTGTCACGGATGTACCTGGATACGGTCTGAATCTTGGGTTCTATTCTGCAAAAGAAGGTTGCTTTAAATCACCTATTGTGAACTTTGAATTAAGACAAGGTTGTGCTTGAAATTCTATAAAAGGGCTCTTCTAAATTTTGATCTGAGGGATATTCTAAAAAGTAATATTTGACAAGAATGTTACAGGATTTATTGCCGGGTTAAGGAGTGTTATATATTCCGTTTGTCATGGATTCGCCCAAGTTTTCCACCCTGGCTTCGTGGAATTGAACCGTAGTTTTCGATGACGATGGGCATTCGAAGCCCTATATTCCCTTGGATTTTTTCGGAGAGTTGGTTCGCAAGCATTTCAGTCCTGGCTTTTTGGGTATTGGGTTCAAGGCTTTGCCAATTCTGTTGCACGGTTTCTTCTACTTCAACCCGTACCGTTACCTGGTCAAGAGAGCCTTCGCGAGAGACAACTAACTGATAGCAAGGGGCTAATTCTGGGATATCCTCTAGTAGAGCTTCCACTTGAGAAGCGAATAGATTGACTCCGCGGATGATTAGCATATCGTCTGCTCTGCCCTTGATGGGGCTCATCTTAATGTGCGTCCGTTTACCATCAGAGTCATAGTGCAGACTGCAGATATCGTTGGTCCAGTACCGAACCATAGGGAAAGCTTCCTTGGTAAGTGTAGTGAACACCAATACCCCATCTTTGCCTTCGGGCAAAGGTTCGCCAGTGTCGCGGTCTACTACCTCAGGGAAGAAATGATCTTCCCATATATTACTACCGGTGCCGTGCTCCTCACAATCTTCCTGACTTACGCCTGGGCCAATGATTTCGCTCAGCCCGTAGATGTTGGTAGCATTTACTTGCAGGCCTTGCTCCACCTGCTGGCGGATGGCCTCCGTCCAAGGTTCTGCACCCAAAACGGCATACTTCACGGCCAGTGCTTCGGAGTCAATTCCCCGTTTGATCATCTCCTCAGCCAGGGTTTGGGCGTAGGATGGGGTACAGCAGATCACCTCAGGAGCGAAATCTTGTAAAATCATCAGCTGTCGGTCGGTCATACCACCTGACACCGGGATAACCGCCATGCCGAGCCTCTCGGCTCCTCCGTGCATACCCAGGCCACCGGTGAAGAGGCC
>DMST01000479.1:0-14919 GCA_003454975.1 Cytophagales bacterium
CGCCCAATTGGTTTTCGGTTATGCCTGCCCAATGGATATCAGGGCAAGCCGATAGAGCACTTACTGATCCTATGACGGCGGTACTAACCCGCCGGTCTGCTCTTCGATATTTTGGAACCGAAGCGGCCCTGGGCCAAACGCTATGGTTAGAAAACGAGCATCCTGTTACGATAACAGGTATCATTGAGGACTTGCCTGAGCAGACGGACTTTCGAGGTGATATTTTTCTATCGCTGGGCTCGGTGTCCACCTTGGTTCCTGATATTAAAAACAAGCTTTGGCAAGATTGGGGTTTTATATCTAGCCGGACCCACCTGATACTTCAACTTACCGATAATTCTGACCCAGCCACCGTGGAGGGAACCATTGCCTCCATGCAGCAACCGCATTTTGGGGACTACAGTGATGTGTACCAATTTGATTTACAACCCTTAGCGGATGTGCATTTTGATCCTCGGTATGGCGGCACCATTACCCGTGCCTGGCTGTGGATTGTAGTAGGAATCTCGGCCTTGTTATTGCTGATTGTAGGAATCAATGGAGGTAATCTGTTTACCGCACAGGTTCGCATGCGCAGCCAAGCCGTAGGGGTGAGACGTGTGTTGGGTGCTACCCGCCGAAGTCTAGCCGCCCAGCTGGTGTGGGAAGTAGGCTTGTTGGTCCTGGTGTCGATGATTTTGGCCGGATACCTCACCCTGGAAGTGATCCCGTATTTCTTGATGGAAGCGAGGTTTCTGCAAGTACCGATGCCTGGTGTTTTGTGGGTTATTATGGTGTTTGCCGCAGTGCTGCTTTTATTGGGTTGTGTAGGTTCTCCTTTGGTGATCTTGGGCAGACTACGCCCAAGTACTGCACTCAGGAAGCGAACTACCGCCCTGGGAGATTCCCGAAAGGGCGGACAAGCCTTGGTGATTGCCCAGCAGGTGATGGCCCAAGTGCTCTTGGTTTGCACGATTACCATGGCCATGCAAGTGAAGCATTTAAAGCATGCTGACCTTGGGTTTGCCACCGAGGGTACCCTCCTGCTGGATCTGCCCGATACTGAAAATTCACTTTTATCTTCCTTCCGCGATCAAGCCTTACGGGTAGCTTCCATCACCGACCTGACTTACTGCAACAAGCCACCTTTGAGTTTAGGTGGTGGAGGCCAAATTCGATACGGAGGTGGCGAATGGCAAAACTTTGCGGTCCGTACCCGGATTGTAGATGAGCACTACCTAGGCACGTTTGAATTGCCCTTGATCGCTGGGAGAAACTTGTTGCACAGCGATACCCTCAGGGAGTTTCTGGTGAACGAACGGCTACTATCTAAGCTGGGAATTTCTAAGCCAGAAAAAGCACTGGGAACTACTTTAGTCGCGGGTGATCTCCACAATGCGGAAGGCATTATTGTGGGAGTAGTCGCTGACTTTCACAATCAGTCCTTACAGGGAGTGATTGAACCGGTGCTATTTACCACCTACGGAGCAGGATATCAGCTAGCCGCCATCCGATTTACCGGTAATCAAGGGAGTACCGTATTGCCCTACTTGGAAGAAGCTTGGCAGAAAACTTTCCCAGAGGAAGTATTCTCTTATTCCTTTTTGGAACAGGAACTAGCCATGGCCTATGAGCAAGAGAACACCACCATGCTGCTAGTACAGTCAGGCGCTGCACTCGCCATTATCCTTAGCAGCCTGGGTTTGTTTGGGCTCATGTCCCTCATGGTAGGCCAGCATGAACGCGAAATCGGCATTCGCAAGGTGCTGGGATCTAGTGTGTTGGGTGTGCTCGTTTTGCTGTTGCGGCGTTACCTCCTTTGGGCACTGCTTGCGACGGTAGTAGCAGCCCCTATGGGGTATCTAAGCATGCATAACTACCTTGCAGACTTTGCCTATCGTATTGATTTATCGGTTTGGATGTTTTTGGCTTGTGCCCTCATTGGGTTGGGAGTCACTCTACTTACCGTAGGGTTTGAGGCCCTGAAAGCCGCGAAGGTAAACCCTGTAGAGTTACTCCGTAGTGATGGCTAATTTCATCCTGCAAACCATCAGGACGAGCCTCTATTCCTCCTCCTGATCCTGCCCGCTGTAATGTACTTTCACCTCGAATGCGCTTACACCCTCTAGCTTTCCCACTACAGTCCGTGTGATGGCGCCGCTGTACAGCCAGTGCTCTTTTACTTTGGCGGAGAACTTGCCAGCCAGATGGAATGCTTGGGCAATAGCCGCCGCCCGCACTATTTTCCCCTGGGGTATTCTTACTTCGGCTTGATAGCCAAAATCCTTGTAGGCGGGCAACTCCTCACCCCAGGCATAACCAAAGGTGAAATTGCGGCTAAAGAGCACCTCACCTGCTTCCACGTAGGGCAGTGGGGTATTGATGATTACCGATTCACCCGTACGGAATTCTGCGTCTAAGGTCCACCGGAAAGAAGAGCCTAGCGTTTCATCGAATGAGATTGCGGCCTTTTCGTCCTTGGATTTTCGGCTTTGCAAGAGCACACTGGCAACCGTAATTTCTTCGGGCTCAGGCTCTACCAGTACCCCGCCGTATTCAAAATCTTCCATAACGCGGGCTGTCAGAACTTCCTTTCTATAATAAAAAGCAAGGGAATCAATACAGCCACTGGTTTTAGCTTTCACACCGGCCAGTACAATGTTTTGCAAAGGTGTAAACCCGGCACCGTCCATCACGGGGTACCAATTGCCGGTTTCACCATTGCCCGGGTGATACTCCGTAGTAGCGTACACCTGTCCCTTCAACGTACGTAGGTAAATCTCCACGACACCAAAACCGCCCGGGATGAAATAGGCGTTGTCTTGGACCGTTTTCACGTACAGTTCCATAATAGCGTCTGAGCCCAAATTGATCACGCCGTGCGACCGATAGTGAGGACGAATAACGTTTACCTCTACTTGATTACCGGTGCTAAAGGTGACCTTCAGTGCAAGTAAGCCATACTTCTCGTCGCCAAAAGCTTCCATGGACGTAATGGTCTGGCCAAAAACCGCTTCCATAGGTTCGCCCCCTTCGCCCCCGTAGATGCGGGTGCACATCAGGTCTGGACTTTGCCTTTGGGGGTTGGTACTGGTGTTGTTGAGAGAAGCTGAAGAAGAGGGGACATCATCAGCTAGCCGAAATTGACTGGATTGAGTGATTTCGGTGGTGAATAGCTTGCAGGAAGGTTTCATACGCACACCGGGTTAGAAAGATTGAAGGTTTTTAATTCCCTATCCCCAAGCAAGGCCTTGGGTTAGGTTTAAGGATATGATAATGTAGGTCATTTTAGGATGATCCGCTATGCTTAAAGGGTTGAATATCAGCAGGCTTGCAACTTTTGTGCTTGGAATCGAAAGCACAATCGTTTGAAAATGACGGGGAATTCAAAGTGGCCACTACCCAGAAAGGCCTCAGGGGAGTGGCCAAGCATTCCGGTTTCAACGGGGAGTAACTTTCCTCCAGAAAATCATATGGTTTCTTTAGGATTATGGATGTTTGGCCGTTTTTCTACACAAATAATCCTAGAAAATAGCCCTTACCAATGGCTACATTACCCTAGAGTTATCCTGAAACTCTCTCAAAATTGGGCTGTAGGAATCGTTGGCTAAGCAATTGGAAAGCAGATGTTTATTCTGCAAGACGAGTTTATAATTAAATAATTTAACAATTCGGTAATAGAAAGTTTCTATTTACTTCATCTATAATTAGTCACAAAAATCCCCATAAAATACAATTAGGCATTTGCCGATAGCCTCTAGTGAGCCACTAAAGGCTATATCGTTTCATTCCTATATCCAGATGGTATTCCTCCAATCATTAGCATGTGTTTAAACATGTTATGTCAGTGTGTACGTTCACGGTTTTTTAATTAGGTCAAGGACGGCCATAATGCAATTTTTGCCTCGCAAACAATTAGTACTTTCTTAAGTCTGCAATACCGCCTTGTTCTTCTTCCATGTAGGAAGTCAAGGTGTTTTTTATTGCCTTTCTAATTCTCATCAGCGACGAACGGTACATTTTCTTCGATGAATGGTTGTAAATGTTGGCTTAACATACGCCATTAGATAAGAGAATAGACCTATGCACTACAAAGCAGTCTTTGACTGAAACCTAATTTTATTGAACTATTCGTAGAGAAAGTTAAATACTAACACTGTACTAAACCATGAAATATTTCAAATCTCTTCGGTGGCTACTAACCCTAGCTTTGGTGGCCGGAGGATTGACCACTACCCAGGGATGGGCGCAGAGTTCTGGACTTCGCGATGTGGAGCTGATCGATGATTGTGAAGGAGAAGTACGGATGAAATTTCTGTACTACCGCGATGCCTGGGCGGGCTTCTACTGTGCGGGTCTTACCATCAACTACAACAGGAAATTGGACGACTCCTACATCTATGCGATTGTAGACGGTACCCGTCATAGCATTGTGCAGATTGACTGGTCGGGTAGCCAAAATGGTTGGGACCAATGGTACGATGATTCAAGTTGTAAAGGGGGAGGTATTCGGGTGCGCGAACGCAACGGGTACGATGTAGACTTTCATGGCCGGGATGTATCGGGCGGTGATTGCTGGAGCGGTGCTTCGTCCTGTAAAGCATATTATGCCTCTATTACCCTGAAGATTCCGCAAGAATGGTGGGGCAAATCCATCAACTTTGGACAGAGCGGAAAGTGGGACGGGAGTAGCTTTGATAAGTCCGGGAACATCATCTACATGAAAGCCATTCCTGAGGCGGTTGGTCTTCAAACAACGGCCGAGTGTGACGGGGTAAATCTGACTTGGTCGGTACCTACCGAAGCCTGTGACAAAACGTATTATCAAGTACGTCGCAACACCGGAAGCTGGGTTACACTGAACCCCGGTACGAGCAGCTACAAATTCAACGAAGCTGTATACGATGATGCTACCTATACTCTTCGTACTCAACAACGGGCCAAAGTGGGTTATATTTATTCTAATAACCAAACCCGAGATGCTGCGAAAATAAAGCCCATTGAGGCGGCTACTAACCTGAAAGTGGAGCAAGAGAATTGTACCCAAGCTGCAAGCGACCTAACCTTAGATTTGGAATGGACGAATGATCCTACCAACCTACCTACCCGCTGGCGAGTAGAGCGAAGTACCAATGCCAGTTTCAGTGGAAAAACTACGACGGAAGTAAACCGTGACCGCAGTTGGTTTGAAGACGATGGTAGCTCGGGCTTGGGGAGCTTGGCGTTTAACCAAACTTATTACTATCGGGTGATAGCCGATGATGACCAATGTAATGCGGATCAGACCTCGAGCTCAGATTACTATACTACCCTGGGCCAACCGAATGCTCCGACGAATGTGGTGGCGGCTATGCAGTCCGACAACACCATTGATGTAGCCTGGAGCCATACGGGAGGTAAGATCAGCAGTTTCACCGTGGAGCGTACTCCGGTGAATGGAAATGGATCTACGTATACGGAGGAGATCACGGATGTGAATCAGCGTAGCTGGACGGATAACTTGGTGGAGAACTGCGTGTCTTACCAATACCGAATAAAAGCCAATAGCTACACCATCAATAGTAACGAGTGTTTCAACCCCCAAACGTCTACTGCATCCAATACCGTTCAGGTACAGATCAATGACATCCTGAATACCTTTGCTGCAGATTTTCTTACCGGTTCTAAAGGTTTCTATTCAGACAAGGTGCGGCTGGACTGGGTGTATACTGGTAACCGGACCATCGACAACTTTGTGATTTACCGCCGATTGGTGGGTACTGTCACTTGGAGCGAGTTGGACATTGTGGATGCTCCGCGCACCTACTACGAGGACTATTCTGCCACGGCAGGAAAGATGTACGAGTATGGAGTGGTGGCCGAGATTGATGATTGTGGGGGAGCCCCAATGGCATCCGATTCTCACCCAAGCAAGGGAGAGGCCTACCGGGCGGTGGGTTTCCGTACACCCTCAGGCTTGGTGAATGGTAAGATCACTTTCAACGGAGATATAGCCCTGGAAGGGGCTAAGGTGTTTGCCACCCGGGCCAACTCCAATGTGCAGGGGGTAAGCCTGCTCATGGACGGTGCTGGAGATTACGTGACTATTCCGGACGACGGATGGTATCCCAATTCGGCGTTCACCATCTCTTCTTGGATCAAGCCTACTGCGCCCAGCAACGATCAACCTGTTTGGTACAAGAACGGTGCGTTCTCGCTCAGCATGAGCGGTGTGCAAGCCAACCAGCAGTTTGATATTTACCAGCCTTCTTTCGATACCACTCGCAATGTGTTTGTGGAGAATGTATACGGAGATGTGACAAACGACACCGTGTATTCTACGGATGGCAACACATTGCTAGCCTATTTCCGTAACGATTCGCTCTTCCACCTGTCTCCTTATGGTATCTCCGGTATTGCCAGTAATGATACGGTGTACCAACAGGTAAGCCCGTACAATATCAAGTATATCCGCAACCGGGATATGATTGCCGGATATGACACCCTACATCATCCCGAATACGATACGTATAGCTATCCGGCCCCGGCAGATTTGTTTGGTGTTATCGCCAACGATACCGTTTGGGAATCGGATTCAGTGCGGGCATTCTACAGAAACGATACCCTGTTCCAGGCGGAATATACTCCCCGGCTTGAGGAGAAAGGGGATGCCTATGCCTATATGTCTAATGATACCTTGTATACCATCGGTACCAGCGATTATAGTGTGCTCCACCACGATGAATTTATGAATAACAGCGGAACCATCGTGGCTTTTCTGGACGACACATATATTCGGTATGCGGTATACGGTACAGGCAGCAATCCTATAGAGGGAGAAGTATATGGGGTATTAAACAATGACACGGCCTGGACCTACAGTCCCATCACGGTCTATGATTTGGAGCAAACCGATACGCTCGCTGTTCGCTTGTTGGATACGCTATACGCGTTCTCTGACCCTAGTTTGGTTGCCTATTTCAAAAGCAACGATTCTCTTTTCTTCTCTGAACTGCTAAATGCCAGTGGGTATGTAGCCGGAACGCCTTATTCCGTGCTGTACAAGAATACCGCCTTTAACTTGGCGCAGGATTCGATATACGGTATTTGGAGAGGAGATACGCTGTACACGCACACCGAGAGCTTCCTGGGTGTATTGGGTATGGACGATACCGTTCGGTTGGAAGGTGACCAGGCCCTGGTGATTGACAATTCGGATAGGGTATTCACCCTGGATTACCTGGAGACCATCACCGAAGACTCTATACTGGTACGGACCGAATACCGGGATGTATACCAACTGGATTTTGAGGGGATGTTCTCAGGAGGTACGGTAACCCTAAACTCTGGCGACCTATACGGAGACGAATATGTCAATGTAATGGTAGCCTATGATGGCGCTGCAGCAGTATTCTATGTCAACGGAAAAGAAGTAGCCGAAATAGCTGCCACCGGTACCCTAACCGGAACCAATGACTTCTTGCTGGGCCGGGAAAACGCTAACTATTATACGGGGTATTTGGATGAGGTACTCGTGTGGGAGAAAGCACTGGATTCTGCTGAAGCCTACCAGAATCACGGTCGGTTCCTGATCGGTAACGAAGATGATATGGTGGGCTACTGGCGATTTGACGAGAACGTGGGTAGCTATGCCTATGATGCTTCGCGTGACGACGCCATCGACGACGAGGTGCTCAAGTACAACCGCCGCCATGCCGCCATCACCAACGGCACATGGTCTACGGAAGTAGCCGATCCTGAACTGCTTGGATTCTCCGGTTTTACGGATAGTTTGGGTAATTACACCATTCCTGCGATTCGTTACCGGGGAGCTGGCGAAAACTTTAAAATCACTCCAGTATTCTTAACCCACGAGTTCGACCCTTCTAATCGCATTCTGTTCATCGGTGAGGGTTCTTCCATCCAAAATGACATTGACTTCATCGACATTTCGTCCTTTAAGGTGACAGGATTTGTAAGGGTAGATCCGGAGGCCTTTGGTTTCTCTAGGGACGATAGTGACGCTCCTACCTGCTACATAGAGGGTGCGGTACTTATGCTGGATGGCGTACCCATTGTACAGAACAATGAGTTGGCCCAAACGGACGCTAGCGGTAAGTTCGAAATCCAGGTACCCATAGGTGAGCACTTCATCTCGGTGATTAAGAACGGACATACCTTCTCGTTAGGGCAATGGCCGGTAAATACCGACGTGCATGATTTTCAGGAGCCCATCTCCGGTATCACTTTCTACGATGAAACCAAACGCTACTGGGTAGGAAAAGTAGTAGGAGGAACTGTAGAGGGGGAAAAATTCCCAGGATTCGGAAACGTAGTGAACAACGTAGGGAAAGCCGACATTACCATTACGTCGTTGGGCAATGAGTGCTTCGAAAAGGACTTCAGTACCGATCCGCTTACTGGAGAATTCCACGTAGCACTGCCTCCGTTGAAATACCGGGTGGAGGAAATTGAGGTACCTGCACAGGGTCCTACCTTCAATCAGGAATTGCGGGCACTGGCCGACGAGATGATCGACATGGCTGATATCTACATGACGGATACCGGTAAGGTAAATTACGATACCGTATACTTTGTGGATAATGGTGATAAGTCCCTACAGAATATAGACACCATTAAGGAGTTGCGCTATCACCTGCACCGTGACTATATCTACCAGGCTTTGCCCGAGATCTTGGTATTGCGAGGCGATTCTGCTACCCACCTAGGGGATGATACCCTGGCTTATGCTGATGATTTAGGCGCCTATAGCTTCAAGATTCCGTTGCAGAACCAGCCCTTTGAGCATCCTGTCTTCTCGGGTGGCTCTCCGTACTCCATGTGGATCTCGGTGAACGAGCGCTACTTTAATTACGATGCCGACCCGAGTAACCCGGTAGTGTACTCTAGCCGAATCCCTGATGCATCCATTGAAATCTCCAACGAGATTGCCGGGGCGGTAGAACGCCTGACCCTACAATCCGGCGATACCCTGTATGTATTTGATGCCGGTATGCCACAAACCCAGGAGGGGGGTGATTTCCCGCTCACCCGTACATTGGAAGTAAGCGGACCCCGAGGCGTAAAATGGTTGCCCAACGTGGGCCCTACCGAGTGGGAGCAAACGTTCCGTGGATACGTATTGGGTACCCGGCCGCAAGGAGATAATGACTTCATCACGGTGTACGATCCTACGGATACGGCTACGGAAGGGGGAGTGAAAATGGTAGACTTTATTCTGCGTGATCCTCCCGGTAGCCAGAGCTACGCCTACTGGAAAGAAGGGACCACCGTTAAGACTTATACCGACAACAAGTTTTCGGTAGGCTACTTAGGTCAGACCCAATGGTGGGCCGGTAGCAAGTTTACCCTGTACAACTTCCTGGGCGGTGCCAAGCTCACCGAGAACGAGGGCTCTATCATCCATACCGTATTTGGTAGCGTAGCGGCAGGCGGTCGGTTTGTACGCGGGACTACCCATACTACGCGTACCACCATTACTACCAACAAAGATGCCTACAAGCCGGGTGCACCCAGCGATATCTTCGTAGGTTCTGCCCGAAACGTATTGGTAGGATTCTCAGATGCTGTGCAGCTGATTCCGGTAGATAAATGCGGCGAAGCCGGTGTGTATTGCATCGGTGAAACCTTCACCAACGCCAACGGTACCTTCCAGCTGGCCAAATATGAAGAGTTCATTGTCTCGCCCGAGCAGAACTTTGCCACCACTTTCGTCTACACGCAAGACCACATAGAGCGTGAGATGAAGACGCTGGCCGAAAAGCGGGACCGGCTCTTTGCTACGGCGTTTTATACCTCCAAGGTTAGCTCTACTCATCCTGCCTACGGCATGAACAATGACGACCCTGAGCTGACAGCCCACGGATTGGTGCCGGTGGTAGGATCTACTACTGTAACCGACGATGGCCCTAGCTATACCTATCATCGGGCTTCGGACCCTAGGGAGGTGGATATCGATCTGGTGCGTTTCTACAACAACCAGATATCGGTTTGGGAGCAAACCCTGGCCAAGAATGAGGAGGAGAAGATTCAGGCCATGATCCGGGCAGATGCCGGACAGTCTTCCCGGACCAACTATTCGTTTGGCTCCGGTGTGAAAATAGAAGGCTCAGAATCTACCACGGACCGGACTTTGAACTCCGTGACTTGGGAATTTGAGATTGGATACAAATATGGAACCTTATTGGATAACAATTCGGCAGGGGTGAAAGTGAAACTGGAGGCCTACAGCGGTATCCGTGGTAAAGAGAACGGAAATTACACCTACGACTCTACTTCCACTACCGAAATTGGCTACGTCCTGCACGATAAGGACATCAACGACCAGATCAGTGTAGACGTAATTGAGAGCCACGCCAACAACGGTCCCATCTTCGTGACCAAGGGTGGTCGTACTTCCTGCCCTTGGGAGCCAGAGGCTACTGTGAAGTATTTCCAGGAAGAGTTGGGTACTCCGCTGTCTGCCGGAACGGTAGCGCGCGACCAGCCCACCATCGACATCTTCCCCCGGACGTTATACAACGTGCCGGCTGGAGAGAAAGCCACCTTCCGGGTGATCTTGGGCAACAACAACTATACGGATAGTGTACGCTTCTACTCGCTACTGTTGGACTCGCGTACTAACCCCGACGGTGCTGAAATTCGGATTGATGAGCAGCGGATTGTGAAGTCATGGCCTGTGCCGATGTACGCGGGCGAGTTGCAGGAGAAAACCCTGAACTTGCAGATCACCGCTACGGAGTTCGAGTACGAAGATCTGTTGATCTACTTCCACTCGCCTTGCCAGTTCAACCTGGGTACTACGTTCGAGTTGTCCATCTTCGATACCGCGAGCATCTCTGCCTACTTCATTCCAGAATGTACTGACGTGTTGCTCCGTACGCCTACGGACAAATGGACGCTGAACTACGAGTTCAACGATACCCTGGATGTTGCTATTGGTGGTTACAACTATAACTACTACCAGTTTGACAACGTGAAATTCCAGATGAAGGAATCGTCCGAGTCTGACGAACGTTGGCTCACCTGGAATACCTTCTGGCACGAGAACTCGGAGGATATCCCCAACGAACCGAACCTGGATACCATCCCGGACGATCAATTCAACATTGACTATTTCTGGGACGTGGCCCAACTAACGGATGGTGCCTATGATTTGCGCGCAATCACTACCTGTGGTCCGGAGGATGTGGTTACCACCTCGCCGGTGTACTCAGGTATCATTGACCGGGTAAATCCCCACCCCTTCGGTCGTCCGCAACCCCGCGACGGCATCTTAGGCCCTGGTGACGAGATTCAGATTACCTTCAACGAGAAAATAGATGCGGGTAAACTAACCTGGGACAACTTTGATATCCGTGGGGTGCTCAACGGAGGTAACCTGCGCCATGGGGCCAGTGTGTACTTTGACGGTAGTGTGAAAGATTACTTGCGGATTGACGGCTTACGGATGAAAGCCCAGTCGTTCACGTTGGAATTCTGGGCCAAGCGCCTGAGCACCGGTGAGGAAATTATTCTGTCGCAAGGCCGTGCCGGTACTCCCCAAATGACGGTGGGTTTCAACCAAAACGACCGATTCTACCTAGACTTGAATGGAGCCATCATTGTTTCGGACGCTCAATTCACAGATAACAAATGGCACCACTTTGCGGTATCCTACGACCGTGATTTGGATAATGCCCGCCTCTACGCTGACGGTGGAGTGTTGAAGGTACGTGACGACTTTATTGTGACCTACCAAGGTGAAGGACCGCTGTACGTAGCCCGCCGTGGGCATGCACCGGAAGATCCCTTCGAAGGGCAGGTGCACGAATTGCGCTTCTGGCGCAAAGGCATGCTGCTGCCAGAGATCGCGGTGAACTTCGGCAAGCGCATGACCGGACGCGAAATGGGCTTGGGCGGATGCTGGCCTTTGAACGAGTCCGAAGGTGCGGTGGCTCGCGATCAGGTAGCCGGCCGCAATGCAGAGGTGTATGGTGATTGGGCCGTAGAGCCGGGCAGCCGCTCGCTGGTGATGGACGGAAACGATTTTGTATCCGTGCCCACAGGTCACTTTGGATTCACCACCGAGATGGATTTCACCGTAGAATTCTGGTTCAAGTCTGCCGGTAGCGCCTTCACCCTGCTTTCGAACGGTAAGGGGAATCAGGAGGATGAAAGTGAAGTGGATTGGAGTATTGAAGTGGATGATCAGCA
This sequence comes from Cytophagales bacterium, assembly GCA_003454975.1. GTDB lineage: Bacteria > Bacteroidota > Bacteroidia > Cytophagales > Cyclobacteriaceae > DMST01. The sequence goes on from DMST01000479.1 coordinate 12,175, forward strand.
GCGCCTGGTAGTGTACAACAACGGATTCCAATTTGTGGCTACCGATAGCAACTTCATGGACAGCGATTGGCATCATTTTGCCTTAGCCATCAGCCGGCTAGGCAATACCCGAGCCTACGTAGACGGCAACCTGCAAAACCAAATAGGCAGCGAATCTTTCACCGGGTTTGGCAGTGACAAAGCCTGGATTGGGGCCCGAGGATGGAAAGTAGGGGTGGTTGATTCTACCGACCGTTTCTACACCGGGCACATGGATGAGGTGCGGATCTGGGGCGTAGCCCGTACACAGGAGCAGATTTTGCGTGAGCGGAACTACCGCTTACTAGGCAACGAGTTTGGGCTCACAGCCTACTATCCCTTCGAGGCCTATCAAGAGGATGCGGCGGGCATCATGCTGCTGGAGGAAACGGTAGAAGACCAATTGGAAGACACCGTGTTTATTCAAGGAACCATAACGGGAGCGCTGTACTCGCCCGAAACGCCGCGCATCAAACTGCAACGCCCGATTGAGTATGTGAATTTCGTGTACTCGGTGAACGGAGATAAGATCATCATTTCGCCGACGGACGATGACGCCCGCTTGGAGAATACGGTGCTAGACATCACAGTGCGCAATGTGCAGGATAACAACGGTAACACGATGCAGTCACCGGTTACCTGGACGGCCTTCATCGACCGCAACCAAACCATCTGGGACGAGTCGTCCATGGAATTTGTGAAGCAGGTAGACGAAGCACTCACCTTCACCACGGAGATTAAAAACAAGGGTGGTAACATCGAAGAATTTGTCATCGATAACCTGCCTGCTTGGTTGACGGCCGATCCTGAGGAAGGGTCCATCAACCCGCTAACCTCGCAAGAGATCACCTTTACGGTCAACCCTGGCTTGAACATCGGACAATACGACGAAAGCTTGCACCTGCGTACTAGCTTCGGGTTCAACGAGGTGATGCACCTGGGCATGACCGTATACGCCGAAGCCCCTGAGTGGAGTGTAATTCCTTCTGACTACGAATACTCCATGAGCATGATAGGCCTGCTCAAGGTAGAAGGTTTGTTCTCCACGGACGAGGATGATTTACTCGGTGCATTTATAGGCGGCGAATGCCGTGGTGTGGTACCCTTGCAGTACGTAGAGGCTTACGATACCTACATCGCTTACCTGAATATCTACAGCAATGTGTCCAACGGCGAGCCCATCGTATTCCAAATTTGGGATGCCAGCGAAGGTCAGATCCTGACCGACGTTACGCCTTACATCGATGAAGTACCCAACTTCAACTACACCTTCTCGGCCAACGAAGTGGTAGGTACTTCCAGCAATCCGGTGGTATTCTCCTCCAACCAAGGCGTGCTGGAGCAGCGAGAACTGCCTCGCGGTTGGAAGTGGATTAGTTTCCATCTGGACTCAGACATGCTAGCCCGGACCAGCCTCACGCTGCAGCACCTGGACTTGAACGATGGCGACATCATTTGGTCGGGAGACGGAATGTTTGATCAGTACGATAGCGTAAGCGGCCTGTGGATCGGTACCTTGGCTGGTGACAACCTGGCCAACGGCGTGGGCGGTCTGTCTAACACGGCTACCTACAAGCTGAAGCTGGCCAGTGAAACCCAGCTTACGTACCAAGGTGCTGTGCTGGAGCCGAGTGCGAATCCGGTAACGATTAACCGCGGTTGGAACTGGGTCGGTTTTGTCTCCCGCCGTAACCTGGAGCTTAACGAGGCCCTGGCCAACTACGACGCACAGCCCGGTGATGTGATTAAAAGTCAGCACCAGTTTGCTATGTACGACGGTGCCATTGGCTGGATCGGTAGCCTACAAGTAATGCAACCCGGCGAGGGGTATATGCTGTGGACGGATTCTACCGGAACGCGCACCTACACCTATCCTCGGGAGGGTATCATCAGCGGTCGTGGTTTGCCTTCGGCTCGTCAGCTAGAGACCCACATTCTAGACGAGCTGCCCTTCGACCCTTACCAGTACCCCAGCAGCATGTCACTGGTAGCGGAGCTAAACGTAGCCCTGCACGAGATCGGCGAAGAGGACCGGATCCTGGCCATGATCAAAGATCAGGTACACGGTGTCGCTATGCCTGTGGACTTGGAAGCCACAGATCATCCTCGGTTCCTGATGACGATCTACGGTGGAGCATACGAAGAAGATGCTGAAATCAGCTTTGTATGGCAGGATGTCGAAACCGGCGAGCACGCATTACTAGAGACCGTTCGCTTCCAGGATCTGGCCACCTTAGGTGATGTCTTCGAGCCCATCATCTTGAATCCTGAAGTGGAGCCATCCGAAGAGGAAGACCTGATAGCGGTTGTAGAGCCCCAATTGTACCCCAACCCCTTCGTAAGTCAGCTAGATGTAATGGTGCCGATGGCCACCGAGGAAACAGAGGCTTCTATTACGGTCCTAAATGTTGAAGGAAAGGTAATACAAGATGTGAAACACCAACCGCTAGAAAACGGAGTTTTGCGGTGGTCTTGGGACGGTACCACCCAAATGGGCAAAAAATGCCCTAGCGGACTCTATCTCGTTCGGGTGAGTGCTGGTGAAGAGGCCTTCACATTCAAAGTAGTAAGACAATAGTATTCCAATGAAGCTGCGTATTTTCTGTGTGTTGGGAGCCCTACTCTTGGGTTCCCTTCACTCTTTCGCACAGCCTACCTGGTCGGTAGATCTCACCCAATACGAAAAGCGCATGAGCATCACAGCCGTGTTGTTTTTCGACGGTAGCG
>DMST01000479.1:14961-39168 GCA_003454975.1 Cytophagales bacterium
ATTTCGACGGTAGCGAGTCACGCGATGAGAACGATCTGGTAGCCGCCTACATCGACGGCGAGGTACGAGGGGTAGGAGCACCCACCACCTACTATGCTGAAGATGACCGCTTTCTGGTGCTGTTCCAGGTAGGCGATAACGACGTCTCCGGCAGTACCATCACCTTCCGGCTTTACGACGCTAGTACCGATACGGAATATCCAGTAGAGGAAACGCTCACTTTCGTGGCCGAAAGCAGCGAAGGTGTGGTATCAGAGCCCTACGTAATCACCAACAATTACTTGCCAACGGACATCGACCTGAGCGATGCTACCATTGAGGAAAACTTGGTGGTAAATACCGCTATCGGAACGTTTAGCTCTACCGATCAGGATTCTATCGACACCTTCACCTACTCCTTTGTTACGGACGAATTGTTGGGGCCAGACAATGGGAGTTTCACCATTGATGATAACATCCTGCGGACGGCAGAAATATACAATCATGAAGTGAAGGAGAGTTATACGATTTATGTGCGCACCACCGACAATAAGAACGGTAACTACGATGAGTCCTTCACCATTACTATTGATGATGCCAACGATCCGCCCACGGCGGCCACACTGACCAACCAGCAAGTCTCGGAGCTGGAAGCGGTAGGTACTTACGTGGGTTTGCTGAAGTCAGTAGACGAAGATTCGATTGATACCTACACCTACCAAATTACCGGAAATGGCACTGATAATCACGCCTTTACCCTGAACGGTGATTCCTTGGTAACTACCGAAATCTTCGATTTTGAGGCACAATCAAGTTATGGAATTACGGTGACCACTACGGATGCCACGGGCGAATCGTTTGCTCAAGGCTTCACCATCAGTATTGTGGATGCCAATGATGATCCTACGGATCTGGATTTGAATAATCTCCTGATTACGGAGAACCAAGCCGTGTTTACCACTATCGGTCAGTTCAGCACTACCGATCAGGATGCAGGCGATACCTTCACCTATACCCTTCAGCCTGGTACGGAAGAAACCGCCGACGAGGCTTCGTTCTTGATCGCTGAGGAAGAGCTGAGATCCAACGCCGTTTTTAACTTCGAAGAGCAAAACCAGTTTGTGCTCACGGTGCGCACTACCGACGAGGCGGGTGCGCAGTACGAGGAGGATTTTACCATTACGGTGGTAGACGATAATGATGCACCCACGGACATCGACATCACAAATTTGGTGGTGGGTGAAAACCTGGATGCGGCCACGGCCATCGGCATTCTTTCTACTACGGATGAAGACGTACAAGATCTGTTTACCTACAGCTTGGTGACGGACGAAACCTTGGGCCCTGATAGCGAGCTGTTCTTAATGGACGGCAATACCCTGCGTACCGATACGGTCTTTGATTTTGAGGTGGACCATTCCTTCCTCATTCGCATCCAGACTACAGATTCGGCTGGGGCTAGCTATGAAGAATCCTACACCGTTACCATTACGGATGAGAACGATGCACCTACAGCATTGGACTTGAACGAGAACCGGATCGAAGAACTGCGTGCTCCCGGGACTTTGATTGGCACCTTTGCCACTACCGATGAAGATGCGGTGGACAACTTCACCTACACCCTAACGGGCAACTTGGTGGACAATGCGGCCTTCACTATTGTGGACAACGAGTTGCGTACGGCCATCGAGCTGGACCGCGAATCGCAGTCGGCCTACCGAATTGAGGTGACCTCTACAGATAAAGGAGGAGAGACTTTCGTGGAGACCTTCGTCATTGAGGTTATCGATCAGAACGAAGCCCCAGAATTGGGTGACGCCCTCTTTACTATGGTGGAGAATCGCGAAGCGGGCTACTTGCTGGGCACCCTGGAAGCGACCGACATTGACTCCAATCAGTCGCAGTACTACAAAATCCTGTTGGAGGATCCGCTGTACTTTATCGAGGAGTTCCCTTTTGCCCTAGACTCGGTAACGGGTGACCTCACGGTCAACATCAAAGATTCACTGGACTACGAGAAGCAAGACCTGTACGTTTTTGACGTGATGGTGGTAGACAACGGGCCGTTTGCCCTCACGGATACGGCCGAAATCATCGTGCGTATCACCGATGAGCCAGAGGGACTGTTGCCAGTCAACGACCTGGTTTCGCCCAATCAGGACGGTTTCAATGATTTCTTCGAGATCACCAACCCGGAAGTGTACGCAGACTATCGCCTGACGATTTTCTCCTCCGAGGGCACCGTTTTGTACACGGCGCAGCCTTACAACAACGAATGGGATGGCACCTACCAGGGTCGCACCTTGCCTAGTGGCATCTACTATTACCTATTCGAAAACACAGAGGGTTTCATTTACCGAGGCATGATCAACCTAAAAACCCAATAACCATGCAACTCAGAACTTTACTATTGTTAGTGCTGGCTTGGGTTTCTGTAACGGCCCGGGCCCAGCAGCTGCCCACGTACAACATGTACGCCCAGAACCTTTTTACCATCAACCCCGCCTTTGCGGGCTACTGGCAGGGGACCAACGGTTACTTGTACGCCAAGAGCATTTTCAATGGATTGCCCAATACACCCCAGCAATTGGACCTGGGAGTGCATCAGGCCATCGAAACCATGCAGGCCGCTTTTGGGGGCCGCCTGGTCATTGATGAGCGTTCCGCTTTTCAAACCTTTCAGCTGAGCGCCACGGCTTCATACAAGTTGCCCGTGACGCGTGAGCAACTGTTCTCAGTGGCATTGGAAGCAGGCTTTGTCAACCGGTCATTTAATCCGTTAGAAATCAACGACTTTACCGATCCGAATGACCCGGTGCTCTCTTCAGAATATTACAACCAAACGAATTTCCGCTTTGCGGCTGGGGTAGCTTACATCTCGCCGATGATGGAAATAGGAGTGAGCATGCCGCAGCTGATTGAAGGGGGCGAGCGCATCAACCCGCACATCAACGCTTTCGCGGCGGGCAACTTCTTCACCGGGGAGTTCCTCATCAAACCGAGCATATTTGGGCAGTACCTGCCGGACGGATCGCTTGTAGGAGATATCAACGTGATGGCCGAGTACGCTCAGACCTTATGGATTCAGCCCGGCTTCCGGACCAACATGACCGTGCTGCTGAGTGCAGGCTTTATGTTTGAGAAAGCGCAACTCGGTTACAGTTTTAGCCTTTATGCAGGTTCGTATGAATATTATCAGGGAAATGCCCACGAGCTTATGCTCAGCTTTTTGATCAACGACGGGGGGCGGCAACGTGCCTTTATTGACCGTCTGAATCCGTACCAGCGTCGGGGCATTCAGAAACTTTTTAGGCGTAGATAATTAATTTTCTTAGCGTATTCCTTCAAACCTCGGGCCTATTGCCCGGGGTTTTTTTTATAAGAGAAGGCAAAAAAATAAGAGGCCCTTTTGAGGCCTCTTTGGAAATGCTTTAACAAATGGGCGAATCAGAAACGAATCTGTAAGGCCGTGCTGAGCTCAACACCGCCGAGGTTAGTCACCTCCATGGCTGTGCGGTGCAAATCTGTATCCGTTCCTGATACCAAAACCGGTTGGCTATTTACTAGCGGTTGGGCGTATCCTACGGCTCCCATCAGGGCCACGTGCTTACCAATACCCAGCTTCAAACCTACCTTAGCGAATCCCGCTACGCGAGAAGGCATATCATAGGTGGCAATGGTTCCGTTGGCGTCAAATTCCAGCCCGTCTATCCCGCTACTGTAGATCAGGTTACCTGCTATAAAGGGCGAGAAGGCTTTGTCTCTCAAGAAGAACCGTGCACCCAAGCCCCCGCGGAAACCGGATATACTTTGGCCTCCCCCTACGGTAAGGTCTAACTTTTGAGTAAGCCGATAGGCATACTCCAACCCGATACCATATGGGGTACCAAAGCCCGTCACGATGGCGATGCCGTGCTTGGTATCGCCCAATTCGGGTTTTAGTTTCAGGTGAGGATTGGTAAAAGCGAAAGAGGAGATAGACAAACCCAAAAGGAGGGCGGCGGTGGCGTAAATCTTTTTCATGTTCGAAATCCTTGTTTTTACTGTTGTTGTGGGTGAAGAGCAGGCCATGTATTTCATTCCTGCATGTTTACATCTCAACAACGCATGTGCCATTTTTGATTTGGCTCAGCTTTTTCTTTAAAAAATAATATTGCGGCAGACAATAAATAAGGATTGCCCTGGATTGATGGATTTCGACTAGCATTCTTCAGCTTAGAGAAATGAACGGCTGCCAACATGACCATTCTTAAAGGAGCTGATTTGTCAGCGCTTGATGTATTGGGGGCAAGGTATGCGCCGGGGGGCAACCTAATATACTTTTCATCCCACTGACATGAGATTTAAATGGGGAATTCAGCCCAATAGAACAGAGATTTTACTATCGGATTTCTCACCGAAAGAAGATTAATTTAACAGTTGGCTGTAGAGCGGGAATTACGCTTCCCACCCTACTGAGAAGTGGCTTTGGGTCTACCCCACCGTCTCTGCTACGCCCAGCATGACTTGTAGCTCTTGAATAGCGTCCTTCACCTGCGAAACATTCTTCACCTCAATGATGAGCCGCTTTTTGTAATCCTTCATCTTAGTGCGCCGGGAGTTGCTTTGTACGTAGGCCAGCACCTTGCCGAATACTTCACTCTGGAAGTAGGCCTCGTTTTCGGGGTTGGTGAAGTAGCCCTTCATTACCTCATTTTTCAGGGTAAGTTTCTCAAAACCCAGCTGCTCTGCCAGCCAGCGTAGCTTCACCGTTTCAATGAGGTCTATCACAGGCTCGGGAATGGGCCCAAAACGGTCGCGGATGCCCTCAGTAAATTTATCCAGCTCCTCCTGATTTTTGATGCTATCCAGCTGGCTATAGAGGCTGAGGCGTTCCGTGATGTTCTTCACGTAGGTCTCTGGGATAATGATCTCCATGTCCGTCTCAATACTGCACTCGGTGATCTGGACATTTTTGGCGGCCGCCTCTAGTTCGTTTTTGAACAGCTCAGCAAACTTGGTCTCCTTCAGCTCCTTCACTGCGTCGTCCAAAATCTTATGGTACATGTCAAACCCAAGGTCGGAGATGAAACCCGTTTGCTCGGCCCCGAGTAAGTTGCCCGCCCCGCGGATGTCTAGGTCGCGCATGGCCACTTTAAAGCCATCGCCTAAGTCAGAGAACTCCTCCAGCGTGCTGAGGCGCTTGCGCGCATCCGAGGTGAGGCCAATAGTAGGAGGCGTGAGCAAGAAGCAAAAGGCTTTCTTATTGCTTCGGCCCACCCGCCCACGCATCTGGTGCAGATCGCTAAGCCCGAACATGTGGGCCTGGTTGATGATAATGGTGTTGGCGTTCGGGATGTCTAGCCCACTCTCGATGATGTTGGTGCTGACTAGTACGTCGTACTCACCCTCGATGAACTTCACCATCGTACTTTCCAAGCTGGGGCCATCCATTTGGCCGTGGGCTACCGTTACCCGGGCATCGGGCACCAAGCGTGTCACAATGCCCGCAATCTGCATGATATCACCCACGCGGTTGTGCACAAAGAAGACCTGCCCGCCCCGCTTCAGCTCAAAGCTGATGGCGTCGCGTAGCATGGCATCATTGAAGGTATGAATCTCCGTGGTCACCGGTTGCCGGTTGGGGGGCGGGGTGGCAATCACACTCAGGTCGCGCGCGCCCATCAGGCTGAAGTGTAGCGTCCGGGGTATGGGTGTAGCGGTCAGTGTAAGTACGTCTACGTTTACCCGCAGCTCCTTCAGCTTCTCTTTTGTTTTCACCCCAAACTTCTGCTCCTCATCTATGATCAGCAGCCCTAGGTCTTTGAACTTCACATCCTTACCCACAATCCGGTGGGTACCTACTAGGATATCGATTTTGCCCTCGGTAGTGTCCTTCACGATCTCCCGAATCTCCTTGGTAGTGCGGAAGCGGTTTACGTAGTCTACCGTAACGGGAAACTGGCTTAGCCGCTCCTTGAAGGTGCGGTAGTGCTGCATGGCCAGGATGGTGGTGGGTACCAGAACGGCTACCTGCTTGCCGTCGGTGACTGCCTTGAAGGCCGCCCGTATGGCGACCTCTGTTTTGCCAAAGCCTACGTCCCCACATACCAGGCGATCCATGGGGTGAGCCAGCTCCATATCCCCCTTCACGTCCGCCGTGGCTTTCGCTTGGTCCGGGGTGTCTTCGTAGATGAAGCTCGTTTCTAGCTCCGCCTGCATGAAGGTATCTGGCTGGTAGGAGAAGCCCGGTGCCGCCTTGCGTTTGGCGTATAGGTTGATCAGGTCCTCGGCGATGTCCATCACCTTCTTCTTGGCCCGCTTCTTCTTGTTGTCCCACTCCTGGCTGCCCAGCTTGCTCATGCTGGGTTGGGTGCCCTCTTGCCCGCTGTAGCGGCTTATCTTGTGTATGCTGTGCACGTTTACGTACAGCAGATCATTATCCCGATACACGAGCCGGATGGCTTCCTGCTCCCGGCCCGCTACCTCTACCTTGTCCAGCCCGGCAAACCGCCCAATGCCATAGTCGATGTGTACTACGTAGTCGCCGGGTTTGAGCGTTCGTAACTCCTTCAGGGTAAGTGCTTTGGACTTGCTATGCTTGTCCTTGGTTTTGTAGCGGTGAAACCGCTCGAAAAGCTGGTGATCTGTAAAGACGGATACTTGCAGCAGCTTGTCCTTGAATCCACCGCGTAGCCCCATGTTGAGCGACTCAAACTTGAGGAGGGGGTCCATCTCTTCAAAGATTCCCTCTAGCCGCTCTAGCTGTTTGGGCACCTCTGCCGCAATCATATTGGTGTAAGCCTGGGCCTGTTGCTCATTGAGCGTGTCAGCCATCAGCTGAAAATTCTTGTTGAACGAGGGCTGCGGCTCGCTATCAAATTTGAACTCGGTAGCTCCCTTAAAATAGAAACGATTCCCAAATTCAAGCTGCACGTAGGGCTGTAAGGACTCCAGAAAAGAGGCACTGTTTTCGAAGAGCTCTTCGGGTTTAAGAACGATTTGGGTGTTGCCTGAGGATTCCAGAATCTTCTCGAAGTTCTCTTCAGCCTTGCCAAAGTTCTTGTCCAGCACATCCAGCGTTTGCTGATAGTCCTTGAACCATACCTTAGTATGCTTGGGCAGAAACTCCAAAAATCCCTGACGGCGTTCCTCCAATAGCTTCGTCTGTACGTTGGGGATCAAATTGATCTCCTTTACAGGCTCCTGACTTAGCTGCGTGTTGGGGTCAAAAATCCGAATGCTATCAATCTCGTTACCGAACAGTTCGATCCGGTAGGGGAGATCGTGTGCATAGCTAAATACGTCGATGATACCCCCGCGAATGGCAAACTGACCAGGTTCGTAAACGAAATCCGTCCGCTCAAAATCATAGGTGGTCAGAAGCTCGGCCATGAAATTCACGTCCACTTCCTCACCTACCTTAGCGCTAAAGGTGTTCTTGTCCAGGCTCTGCCGGTTGATTACGCGTTCGGTGAGGGCTTCCGGGTAGGTGACAATTAGCTCCCCACTGGCCGACTTATGGTTGATGCGGTTCAAGATTTCCGCCCGCATGAGCACGTTGGCGTTCTCCGTCTCTTCAAAAGCGTAAGGGCGTTTGTAGCTGCTGGGGAAGAGGAGCACCTCCTTGGTTTGCAGCACGTTTTGCAGGTCATTGTGGAAGTAGGCGGCCTCTTCCTTATCATGCATTACAAACAGGTGAGTCTGCTTATTGGTAGCATACGTTGCCGCAGCTACTACCGAATCGAGGCTGCCGGTTAGGCCTTTTACTTGCAGTTGCTTGGTTTCGTTGGGCTTGATGGCTTGTGCCAACGTGCCCACCAGTCCGTCATGGACGTAAATGTTGAGGAAATCGCGAATCTTCACGGGTATACAACGAATGGGGGCCGCAAAGTTACCGAAAAAAATAGCGGCCGAAGCCGCAATTTGTTAATGTGATAATATGGAAATGTGACAATGTGTTTAGGGCGGCAATCATTATTCTCATGTCCAATGTGATACCATGGAAATGTGATGAGGACCGTGTGCCGGCCGGGTCGGGACTCTGAAGTGTGAAAGTCCCACCCGGACGTTGGTTTTCTTACCAATCCCAAGGGCAGTCTGATACGGGTACCGCTTCTACGCGCGATACTTTGAATGCGCCCGGGCATTCCGTGGCCTGACCGAAAAAGGTCACTTTATACAAAAGGATCGGAAGTACCGTGAAGGTGTTTTCTACTTGGAACTTCTCACCGGTATCACACCGGGTAAACGTTTGACAGGGCCAGTCGCCATACGTGAAGGTACCGTAAGAGGTAACGTGTGGTAGCAAAACTTCACTTTTAGCATTAGCAGGTTGATAACTTACGGACGTTGTCAAACCTATAAGCAGCAGGGTCCAAAGGGTGGCGGCGGTTACTTTTCTCAATCTCTTTTTCATTTGAAATACATTGTGGTGTGGAAAATCAGTGGCCCTTGGGCGCAAGAAGCCACGTGCCATTTTCTCCCGTGAAAAAGTGCATTCTAAGGTTAAGAATTTGATTGGTTTGATAAGTGTCGGGGCTTATCCCAAATCCTCATCGTCTTACTTGATATTCGCTTGTAGGAAAGGGGACAAAAAGTATGGGCAAAAGAAAAGCCTCGCAGAATGCAAGGCTTCAGTACCAGAGATGGGACTCGAACCCATACGGGCGCAGTGCCCAAGGGATTTTAAGTCCCTCGTGTCTACCAATTCCACCACTCCGGCAAAGATTTGAATTTCGTGGTGTAGAAGGGAAGGAAAAAGTAATTGTAGAATCTACCTACCCCACAGGGTATAAAAAAAGAGCGAGAGACGGGATTCGAACCCGCGACCCCGACCTTGGCAAGGTCGTGCTCTACCAACTGAGCTACTCTCGCTTTTGCTCTTTGTTAGGGATGTTTCCCAAACGGATTGCAAAGGTAATGAACGGAATCTTTTGTACAACAGAACGCTCAACTTTTTTCAAAAAAACCAAAAAAGAGAGGGTCTCCCTTATTTTTTCAGGATCTCAAATTTGTACAGCGTCTCGGCCGTGGTTAGGATGGATTCCTCCACCGGGCGAGGTTCCCAACCTAGAATAGACTTTGCTTTCTTCCAAGATACCGAGCGATCTACGTCCAGTTCGGGAAGCAACTGCTTCAGCTCAGGCATTACCAAACTGAAAATACGCACGAACCAATTGGGCATATTTCGTGTGGGTATTTTTGCCTTAGGGTACTGCTTTCTGAGTACTGCGGCTAGCTCACCAAATTGCAGGAAGGGCCCGCTACAAACGAAACGTTCCCCTACGCTAGCATCGTTCTCTAAGGCGAGTAAGTGCATCGCTGCCGTATCCCGTACATCCACCATGGTCATGCCCATCTTGGGCATCATGGGGAAGCTACCGTCCATGAGCCGTTTGACTACCTCGGCCGAGGTGCCGTAGTCTTTCTCCAACACAGGCCCCAGCACCAAGCCGGGGTGAATGGTGGTGACTTTCAGTTTTCCACCGCTTTCTTTCGCCATTTCCCAGGCTAGCTGCTCCGCATAGGTTTTGCTGGATACGTAGGCCGAAGCCTCCGGCGATTCCGGATCCGTATGGTGGTCCTCAGTATAGGCCTGCTCGGGAGCCTTTTGGTCATACTGAATCGTAGCCATAGAGGAGGTAATGATCACCCGTTCCACGCCCTTATCCATGGCTGCTTGCAATACATTGCGCGTACCCTCTTTGGCCGGTATAATCATCTCGTTGCGGTCCTTGGGCAAGTTGGTAGAGATGGGGGAGGCCACGTGCATCACGCCGTCACATCCAGCCACGGCGGCTTGCCAAGAGGCTGCATCCATTAGTTCAGCTTCCGCAAATGTGAGATCGTCCACCGGGGCATGCTTCGCAATGATAGCACGAATGGACTCTGCGCGGCTTAGTTTACGGACCGTGCCCCGCACAGCATAACCTTTTTCTAGCAGTTGTATAATAATGTGTGAAGCAATGAAACCGGAAGCTCCGGTCACCAAAATCAATTTCTTATCGGCCATAGGGATACAGGTTCACTTGGTATGGTGCAAAATAAAACACCGAGACGGGGATGCCTCGGTGTTCTATTTTTTACGCTTGAATTTGTCTGTTGAGTGGCGTACTCAAGGCTTAAATTGCGAAGTCTGTAAGATTCGTTGGCTTTGTGGATTTTTCATCACCGACAGCAGATCTTCTTCGGGCTGCTGCTTACGGTACTCCTGCAATATTTGCCAGCCCACATAGCGCCCCACCCTGCCGGGGCATTTGTTGCCAATGGCGGGCACTCCGGGTGCTTCGTCAATGTAGCCTCGGTATTCATAGTACTGCGTATTGTATAGCAATTCGTTCTCTATGAAGTGACTCCAAATTGTCTGCATATTATCCTCTACATCCCCAATTACCGATTGCGGATACCGTACGATAAGGCTATCAGGAAGCTCTGGTAGTACCGACTTGGTAAACTCGTATAGCTTGCCAAACCGAAGAATTTGATCTAGAAAGGAGGGAGTAGCATCCTCAAAAGGAATGTACTTCTGCGCATAGGATTTGAGCAGCATGGGTACAATATAGTCTCGCTGATACCGGATGGCCAGGTAATGCGGCAAGGGCTGGTTGCCGGGTCCCTGGGGGCGATAGTAGGCTTGGGGGCCAATGAAATTCTCTACACTAATGAGCCAAAGCGTATCGCTCACGTAGATGTCCCGGGCAAACCCTGAAAGCACCGTTTTCACGGCAGGTGGGGTAAAATTGGGGTCTTGGGCTTTTAACCGGCGAAATACCAGGGATAGCTGAGATTCAATGTCCGAAAGATCGACCAGCACCTCTTTTGCTTGTCCGTATACTGAGTCTTTGAAAGCAGGAAACTGCGTTACCTCCCAAAGCGACTCAATAAAAAATGCAGAGTCGATCTCTCCCGTATTGGGATCTTGGTAATTAGTGCGCCCCCACATCAGATCCCGTACAACCGTATTGGCGTCTAGCCACCGCGAAAGCGCCTCAGGAGAGGGCTGATTCATTAGCTCATCCTCTAGCCGCTCTATCGTCACCGGGATATCAATCCCACTGATATCCGGCATTGGCCGGAAGTTTGCTTCTTGGTTATCACATGCCACCAAACCCAGGAGGCACACTAAAACAATGCTTACCCTTTGCATACGTTGTTTACCTTTGATACACAAAACTAATCCATCCCCTATGTCCACAAAATCCTACGTTTTATTAAGCCTATTGCTACTAAGTACCTTCCCAGCGTTCAGTCAATTTAAAATTGGGGTGAAGGTAGCACCCGTTCTATCTACCGGAAGGGTTGTTAGCCAGGACTCCACTCAGGAGTGGACTCGGTTTAGCTCGGCTCCCAGAATTATCGTAGGCCCTTTTGTGGATATCATATTCGCAGAAAATTATTTTTTCAATACCGGCATTCTGTTTGCTCCCAAACGCTTCAGCGTAGCCCCGGCCAATGCTACCACACCCGATGTACGCAATGTTCAGTACGTGCAGGTGCCCCTTTCCCTCAAACTGTATACCGATGAATTTCGGCTGGACACCCGTCTGTATATTCAGATGGGCGGCGTGGCCGAAATCAAGGTTGCTGATGAGGACCTGGAGGCCTCTGTGGATTATCTGCCTGAACTTAATCTGTTCGATGGGTCCCTACTTTTTGGGGGTGGAGTGGAATACCGTTGGGGCTACAATACCACTTTGTACGGCGGCCTCACTTACCAGCGGGGGCTTTTCAATGTCATTTCGGGTGCCTATGCCCTTACCGCCCCTTACAATTTTAAATCCGACCTTATTGGTCTGGATCTGGGAGTAAAATTTTGACTCCCTATTACCTACGCCTTCGCGAAGACTGTTCCCCACGGTAATTATATACATGATGCTTCAGAGCATCCATCCAGTCCAGATCGGCATCCCATTCCTTGCCCAGGTAAATATCCCCCGTCACAATGTGCCGCATATAAAACTTATACACAGGCGTATAAATCGGAATGCTCTTGATGTCCTTTTTATTTGGGCCTAGGGTCATAAAGGTGATGTAACTGTTCTCCCCCTCCTTAATCTCGTAGTTGAACACCTTCTTGAGGGAATAGCCCGTAGCGTATACCCAATTCAGGGTATACTGGTACCCCTCATTGCGAATTTGCTGGTCGGTCCAGACAGCAGGTACAAAGCCAAACTGGTGGGGATATAGAGAATCCATGTACTCACCGAATTGCTGTTTGAAATCATCACCCGCATCGTCAGGCCAGCGGATGGCGATTTTGTCTAACCGCAGGTCCAGAGGAAAGCTTTCGTACCTGTTCTTGGTGATCATGGGTACATCTTCGAAAAATTCGGGTGTGCCCAACACCATAAAGTTCTCTCTGCTCAAATCAGCCCGGATTATTTCTAGCCGCAGGTTGGTCACCAGTGATTCAAGATCTCCTGCGGTCAAAGAATAGGCAGGCAATTGAGCACCTAGAAGTGGGGCTTGCTCCGGTAGACTGGCAATGGATACGGTGAAAGTCCCGTCAGAATTTTCTATCAGGTTGATCAGGTATCGGATTCCCCGGGATACCATCAGGTTTTCGAAGGCTGCCCAAGGCTCCCTGCCGGATAGCAGGTCGAGCTGGCGGAAGGCCATCACCACGTCTACGCCCTGTTCTTCAAACATCTGCTGGAACCTTTCTGCCCAGGCCAAAGTACGCTCCGGCATCAAGTTCCCGTTTGCATCCTGCTGGGCAGAAATAACGATGGCACTGCGGTCTATAAGAAGTCCATCTGGAATAGCGCTTGATGCCGCTTGTGCGGTGAGGAAGCGACTGGGTGTAGGTAGCGGTTGGGTTTGGGCGTAGGCAGAAGTCAGGAAAACTCCCCAGGAGATAATGCCCAATAACATAAGGGTACGGTGCATGCGAATAATTTTTCCAGGAATAGGTGGTGGTTTGGGTATTTTAACGCTAAAATGAACGAAACCAGTATGAAAATACAACGGCTTGGCTCTGCATTTTTTCTCGGTCTCTTTCTACTCACTGGGCTCCACGCCGGTGGGCAGACCGTGGGACTGGAAAAAGAACAGGCGCTGGCGGATCTCAAAACACTGGCTTCAGACGCCTATCAAGGGCGTGAAACGGGTACCGAGGGGGGCGAAAAGGCGCGAGATTACATTAAAATGCGCCTGGAAGAAATGGGGCTAAAGCCATACCATGGCCAGTGGTTTCAGCCCTTTACCGCCACCGACCGAGATGGTCAAGAGCTAGCTGCCATCAATGTGGCAGGATATATACCTGGTACCGAATCGGGATGTGCCATCGTGATAGGAGCCCACTATGATCACTTGGGCATTAGGAGCGAGAAAATTTACAACGGTGCTGATGATAATGCCTCTGGCACAGCGGCGCTTTTAGCTTTGGCTTCCTACTTTGCCAGCCATCCGCCCAAGCATACCCTCATCTTTGTGGCCTTTGATGCAGAAGAAAAAGGCCTGCAGGGTAGTCGACATTTCGTGAAAGAAATCAATGCTGAAGACAGCATTCTGTTCAATCTGAACTTTGATATGATAAGCCGCAGTGAGGCCAGAGAAATTTTTGCCTCAGGCACCCATCATACACCTACATTGAAATCTAGAATGGGCTATTTGGTAGACCAGGATAAATGGGGAGCGCTCCTCCGGTTTGGTCACGACAAACCTCGCAGTCATCGCCAGGATTGGACCTACGCCTCTGACCACGGTTCGTTTTTCCGGGAAGGAATACCCTTTTTATACTTTGGGGTGGAAGATCACGAGGATTACCACCAAGAAACAGACGTGTACGATAAGATAGACCCAGATTTCTACCTGGGTGTACTAGGGATACTGCTAGAAACCAGTTTGTTACTGGACCAGCAGCTAGAGGAAATCCTTACGGAAGAATAGGCCTATTCCAGATCAGGAGGTATGGGTCTGCCACGTTTGGTGATTTCTATCATTAGGCCGTCAAACATGGACCGTATGTTGAGTATTTTGACCCGGCGGATGGCATTATCCTCCATCAGTCGCTCGGCCGTGTCAATTACCTGACCGCACAGTTCGGCTTTTCGTTTGCCAGGCAGGCCTTGTACACGGTTACGTAGGGCCCGCGCCTCATCAATCAAACGCACCGCTTCCTTTTCCTGCTCGGTGGGCACAATTTCGTCGCGAAGCCGCATCTCGCCTTTGCCCGTTAGCAACCACACAATATTTAGATCGGGAAAGGTGCGTTGCATCCGCAGTAACCAATGGGTCCGGAAATTTTTTCCTTGCAGAATGCGCTGCAATTGTGGCAAGCGCATATCCAGCTGCTCTGCGGCCCTTTCTTTATCCAGGCCTTCAGACTCAAGAAACATCTGAAACCGGCTGCCTGCTTCGTGTTCAACTTCTTCTTTCATCAGTCAAGCTTTCGGTGGTATTTCAAAACATCTTCGGCCTTGCGTTGTACTAGCAGTCCCATTCTATCCAGATAAATGGCTTCGTCCATAAAGGCTTGCAAGCACTCCACTGCTTGCTCAGTGATGGGGCCATGTTGCCAGGCGGGCTGTTCCTCGTAGGCCTGGCGTAGTTCTACCAGTTTGGTCCGTACATCTACCGTTGCATCCCCGGTCAGGTAGTCCTTACTGGCGCGTTCTAGGGAAGACTGCTCAATGGCTCCTTCGCCGGTAAGTAGCCAGGCAGAATTAAGCTCGGGAAATGACCGTAGGATACGTTCTACGATATCAATAGTCATATTTACTCCGTCAGCTAAGCGGGTAATCATACTAGGCGATACATCTAACAACGTAGCTGCTTGAGCAAACGTAAGGTCACGATGGACCAGATAGGTGCGGAATCGTTTACCGATTTGAGTGACCTCCATCAACTCATCATCAGTGGCTTCTTTGGTACCAGACATCAGGACTCAAGATGGCATTGAATCTGTGAAAAATCCACCCTGTCTTTTTTCGATTGAGGAAAAAGGGCCTCTAGGTGTCCATAAACGCATTTTTGGACCGCGAGTTCAGACGGAATATTTTTCAGATTGTGGAAACGTAATTCAACAATGTACATTTTTGACATACTCCACGATAAGAACAAATTACCGTGGTGTAATAACAGTTGGTTTCCTACGGCCCTGTGTGGTGCGGGGCCGTAGGGTATGTACACTCCCACTGGCAAAATTATTTATCTAAAACTGTATCAATACTTAGGTTAATGGCGCGAATTATGGCGAAGACGAAGGCACCGGATCCAATGCTATTGGAGCAATTGCAATCAAAGGTAGAGCATGGAGATTACCAGCGTATTGCAAATCTAACGGTGAAAACAGACGGGAAACCCTATACAGCTGACTATGTCCGGAAGGTCATTCTCGGTATTCGGATCAATCCCACCATTTTAAAGAAAGCCCAACGCTACCTCAAACAGAAAGAAAAACTGGTAGAAAGCCTCAAAAAACTGGGGGAGGAGTAATCCATGGCGGCTCCGGTCACACCTCCTGAGTTCTACATACGACTTGAAAGTTTTGCCCGTTCCACTGGATTAAGTCTAAACGTCTTTGGTCAAAAAATGGGCTTCGGATCAGGAGTTTTTTCACGAATATTGCGAGATCAGGTATCTGTAGGGGTCAACCACCTCATTCACCTATTTTTGCAATACCCTGACTTAAATCCTAGTTGGCTTCTATTGGGGGAACCACCCATGAGAACCAGTCGTACCGATCGGCAAAGCCGGGAGGAGCTAGAAATAGAATTGCTGAAGCTAAGGGGTCAAAATGAAGCCCTTCGTGAGGTAGTACAAGTATGGTCTGCAAAGCTGAAAGAGGCCAACCAGACTTAGCCTATATAAAGACAATAATTTTGATTTTTAGGATTGTGTAAAGGAAAGCCTTGCGGTTCAGCTGCAAGGCTTTTTCATTATTCATCCTTTTTAAATTGACTTGGCCGCCTGCCAATAGGATTCCATTTCGGCCAAAGACATCTGTCCTAGCTCTTTTCCGTCGGCCGCACTCGCCTCTTCTAAGTACTGAAACCGCTTGATGAATTTCCGGTTGGTGTTCTCCAATGCCTCATCTGGGTTGATATCAATAAACCGGGCATAATTGATAAGTGAGAACATCAGGTCTCCAAACTCCGCGGTGGCTTTTTCTTTATCAATCTGTTCGGGCTGCTTGGCATCGTGCTCTTCGTGAAACTCTTCCATTTCCTCGCGCACCTTATCCCATACCTGGCCTGGCTCTTCCCAGTCAAAGCCTACTCCGCGGGCCTTTTCCTGAATCCGCTGGGCTTTCACCATAGATGGTAAACTCTGGGGTACTCCTTCCAGTACCGATTTCTTGCGGTTTCCCTTCTCCTTCAGCTTTATCTTTTCCCAGTTCGCTTTCACCGTTTCCTCATCTTCCGCTTCTACATCCCCATAGATGTGCGGGTGCCGGTTGATCAGCTTCTCGCAGACTCCGTTTAGTACATCGGTAACATTGAATTTACCTTTCTCCTGTCCTATGCGGGAGTAAAACACCATATGCAGCATCAGGTCACCCAATTCTTTCCGGATTTCCTCCGCATCTCCTTCCAGGATCGCATCCGATAGCTCGTAAGTCTCCTCGATAGTGAGATGGCGCAGCGTCTCCCAGGTCTGTTTCATATCCCATGGGCAATTGAGCCGCAGTTCGTCCATAATGGTGAGCAAACGATCGAAGGCTTCCAACTTCTGGGACCGTTGTGGGTCCTCTTCACGACGAATGTCTTTCATATGATGGAGGGAGAAACTTAAACGAATATCCGTATGTTCAGAGGATACCGTGTATCTTTGCAACAAAGGTAAAAAGTTATGGCTACCGTATTATTAGCAATTGGCATCGTAGGTCTGTTTTTCGTAGGAATGTCCGTTCGGTTGATTTTCCTCAAAAACGGAGAGTTCAAAGGCACCTGCGCCAGCCAGTCTCCTTTCCTTAATCAAGAGGGTGTCACCTGCAACATGTGTGGAAAAACCGTAAATGCCGGAGATTCCTGTGCGGATAACCAAACACCTACCAATGAGGTAGACAAAGTGTTAGCCCGTTTCAACTAAAGCACTTCCGTTTTATTAATAAAGATAGCCTTTCCAGATCGGAGAGGCTTTTTTGTTGCATTATGCCAAGCGGGGAGCGTGAAAGTTTGCTGGTTTCGCTAACGATTGCAAAGCTTTTTGACCCCCAAAAATTTCTCTACCTTTGCCCGATCTATCAAACGAAATAGTATAGGTGACGCTTATTAAATCTATCTCGGGAATCCGAGGAACCATTGGCGGTCGTGTAGACGAAAGCCTAACGCCCATCGATGTTGTTAAATTCACTGCTGCTTTTGGAACTTGGATTGTAGAGACCACGGGCATTGCCAAGGTGGTTATCGGTCGTGATGCCCGCCCTTCTGGCGGAATGATAAACCAGCTTGTAGCGGCTACGCTGCAGGGCTTGGGTATCGAGGTGATTGACCTGGGCCTTAGCACCACACCTACTGTGGAGATGGCCGTCCCTAATGAAAAGGCCGGAGGAGGCATCATCCTTACTGCCAGCCATAATCCTGTGCAGTGGAATGCTCTTAAGTTGCTCAACCAAAAGGGAGAGTTCATCTCTGGGGAGAATGGTAAGGCGGTTTTGGACATTGCCGAGCGCGATGACTATACTTTTGCGGAAGTAAATAACCTAGGAGACTACCGTACCGACGATACCTACATCGACTGGCACATACAACAGATCCTGGATTTGCCTTTGGTAGATGTGGAAGCCATCCGGGCTGCCAACTTTAGTGTAGTGGTGGATGCGGTAAATAGTTCTGGTGGGATTGCCGTGCCCCAGCTACTTAAGTCTTTGGGAGTAAACACTATTCAACCATTGTATTGTGAGCCCACCGGGCAGTTTCCCCATAATCCAGAGCCCCTACCTGAAAACATTACGCACATCTGTAGCGAGCTGGAAAAAGGCAGTTACGACTTGGGTATCATTGTGGACCCGGACGTAGACCGGTTGGCGTTGGTTTGTGAAGACGGTACTCCCTTTGGTGAAGAGTATACCCTGGTAGCAGTATCTGATTATGTGTTGCAAAACACCCCCGGCTCTACAGTAAGTAACTTGAGCAGTACACGCGCACTGCGGGTAATAACCGAAAAGCACGGCGGTACCTATACGGCGTCTGCGGTAGGCGAGGTAAACGTGGTGACTCAGATGAAGGCGGTAAATGCGGTGATTGGTGGAGAAGGCAACGGCGGAATCATCTATCCTGAATTGCATTACGGCCGTGATGCATTAGTAGGTATTGCATTGTTTTTGTCTCATTTGGCAAAATCGGGTATGTCAGTATCTCGTCTCAGGGCCAGCTACCCTAACTACCACATTTCCAAGAATAAGATTGAACTCACGCCTCAGCTGGATGTAGACGCAGTGTTGAAATCTATTGAGGAAAAATACAGCCATGAACAGATCAATACCATCGACGGGGTGAAGATTGACTTCGCTAACGAATGGGTGCATCTGCGGAAATCCAATACGGAGCCGATTATCCGGATTTATTCGGAGTCGGAAACCCAGTCCACAGCAGAGCATTTGGCGCAAAAGCTGATGCAGGACATCAAGGAGATCATGGCGGAAAACGTCTAAAATTATCGAGTGTATGCGGGTTTATTTTGATAACGCGGCCACTACGCCACTAGATCCGGCGGTTTTTGAGGCCATGAAGCCCTACTTGTTAGAGCAGTACGGCAATCCCTCCTCCACCCATAGCCACGGTCGGTCCGTGCGGGCGGGGATCGAATATGCACGCAAATCCATTGCTACTTTGCTCAAGGTGACTCCGGGTGAGATTTTTTTTACCTCGGGTGGTACCGAAGCAGATAACACAGCACTGCTGGGTACCATCCATGCTAACGGCGTGAAACACGTGGTGTCCTCAGCTATTGAGCACCATGCAGTGCTGCATACCCTGGAGGTCATGGAGCGAAACGGGGAAATCAAGCTGAGCATGGTGGAACTGGATGCCCAAGGTAGGGTTAACTATGACCACCTGGAAAACCTGCTGGCCAACAATCCTAACACCTTGGTGTCGCTCATGCACGCCAACAATGAGATAGGTACGTTATTGGATATCCAACGGGTGGCGGAGCTAGCCAAGGCGCACGGCGGTTTCTTCCATTCGGACACGGTGCAAACCATGGGACATTATGTGCACGACCTCACAAAGCTTCCTGCCGATTGCATTGTAGGGTCCGCTCACAAATTCCATGGCCCTAAGGGCATTGGGTTTTTGTTCCTGCGAAAGGGGCACAAGTGCGGACCTTTTATCCATGGTGGTTCGCAAGAGCGCAACATGCGGGGTGGTACCGAAAACGTAGCGGGGATCATCGGCATAGCGAAGGCGCTGGAACTTGCCTATGCCGAAATGGAAGCCCACCAAAGTCATGTGCAGGCCTTGAAAACACGCATGATCGACCAACTGAAGGAGCGACTACCCGGAGTATTGTTCAACGGTACCGCCGAAAACGCTGAAGAGAGTTTGTACACGGTTTTGAACGTCTGCTTACCTCAGACTGAGCATGCAGGTATGATGCTGTTCTCGTTGGATCTGCACCAGATTTCTGCCTCGGGCGGCAGTGCTTGCAGCAGTGGTAGCCAGCTGGGTAGCCACGTATTGCAGGCCATCGGGCACGATCCTAACCGACCTGCCGTGCGATTTAGCTTTAGCAAGTTCAATACTGTAGAGGAAATAGACTACACAGTAGATAAGATCGTAGAGATTTACCAGCCGGTAGTTGCGTAAGGATCGAATGTTCGATTCTTCATTTTCCTGCTGGTTGCCATACTAAAAACAGCCGCCCCGTAACCGAGGCGGCTGTTTTTTTAAATGAAGTCCGTATTGGGTTTGAGCGCCCGCTCACTACAAAAGCTTACTCAAGCTTTTACCCAGGATACTTTATCGGCAATAGGTTCCCGGGTACTCTCGGGAATAGCGTCCGGCTGGGCGGTGCCCACGAAGAAAAAGCCCATAAACACATCGTCAGGACCAAGCCCAAAAAACTCCTTGGCCTCCTCAAAGTAGGTGACACCTCCGGTACCCCAATAGGCACCCAAGCCGTAAGCGGCGGCCGTCAGGTGCATGTTTTGCACCGCCATGGCCACAGATGCCTGTTCCTCCACCACTGGTATTTTAGCTTCCGGGTCCCGTTTCATGCCCAGGGCTATGATGTGAGAAGCCATCAGTGGCTTGGTTTTTAAGTTGTTGTATTTTTTCTCCAAGTAGGTGCCGTCGGCGGTGGTTACTTTCTTGTATAGCTCTGCTTGAAAATCACCCAGCTTTTTCAGCCCCTCTCCGGTAAACACCGTAAAACGCCACGGTTCCGTTTTCTTATGCGTGGGTGCCCAGTTGGCGTTTTCCAACATTTGCTCAATGATTGCTTCGTCTACTGGCTCACCAGTATACATTTTGGGAAATACTGAGCGGCGTTCGCGAATTAGGCGATTGATCTCCTCAATCGGATAGTTCATATGAATAAGGTTAGTATTTTTTTCTCCAATCAATGGTAATGCCCACCAGAAAGGTCCTGCCTGGCGCGGGTTGATAAAATCGACTGCCAAAGGCATTCAAATCCGGGCCCAGACTATATACCTGATCCAGTAAGTTATCTACCCCTACAAACCCCTCAACGGCGGAGGTGTTTCGTAACCACCGGTACGAAAGCTTGGCATTTACCCAGTGGTAGGGATCAGCACTCACTGAATTTGCATCGTTGAGGGGTATGGCTCCAGTCCAGTTGTGCTGGGCTCGCAAACGTAGATTATTCCAAACGGTAGCTTGTAGGGTATGGCTGAGGGTATGAGGGGCTACGCCCGGCTGGGCATTTCCGCTGAAGTCGTTGCCTCGGTTTTCGTACTCCAAGTAGGTGAAGAAGTGGCCCGTATAGGCATAGCGATAGTCAAGACTCAGCCGTGATAGCTGCCAACGCTCGTGCCCCTGTACTTCTATGCCCCACTGGCGTGTGCGACCCGCATTGCGAAACAAGACCACCCCATTAGGGTCGGTGTAGGTAGAGAGTGTTTCTTCTAGCTGAAACAAAAACAGGTTCACGGCAAGCCGCTCGCGCATTGGGTTCCTCCACCGTAAACCTACCTCGTAGTTCCAGCCTTGCTCAGGCCTCAAGAGTGTATTTAGGCTTCCTTCGTTAGTGCGTACCTCGTCCAGGGTAGGAGGCGAGAACCCGTAGTTGATGCTGGCATGGGCTACCCAATTTGTCCAGCTACGACTTATGGCCAGGCGGGGCGCTAGCACAAGTGGAAATTCCCAAATAAACGTCCTGATCTCGTGATTGGGATCAAAAGCATTTTGTGTACGGGTCACATTATATTCGAGGCTATTGAGGCTCAGGCCTCCAGTTATTTCCCAACCTGCCCAGGGTCTAAATTGGGTAGCCAGGTAGGCCAAAGCCTGTGTGGTTTGAATGTCATCAGCAAAGCGAATGGTATCGCGCACCCCGCCAACGTTGCCGTAGTTGCCGGCTATATCTACGGAGCGTTGCAACTCTGTACCTAACTGCAGATCCCAGTTGGGCCGCACTGCCCATTGGGCTCCTGCCCGAAGACCGCCGCCAGAGTTATCCTCTACTTTATAGTCTAGAATGAATGGATTCTCAAAATTGCCCGTATAGCCAAATCCATTCACCTGAAAGCGAAGGGACTTCTTTGAGCTACTTTGGTATCCTACGTTGACAAGTAGCCGATCCTGATCGATGGAACTGTTTTGATCCGCACTGCGGGGCCGTGCCTGTCTTGGATTGTCCGCTAGCTGTTCTGCGTTGATTCCGCCAGGAATTTGGTAGTCCAGCAACGTACCCAGGGCGTGGAGGCTCCAGGCACCTTGGTCTTGAGTAACGTATTGGTAGCCTACTTGCCCAACGGTACGCTGTACGGCGCTATGGTCGCGGTAGCCTTGGCTCTGTAGGTGGCTGATGCGTGTTTCGATTCGCTGGTTCTCATTGCCCCAGCTCGCCTGCAATCTACCGTGGTGAGTACCCCAGCTACCGCCTGTATAGCTTGCCCGTACACCTACTCCGGCATCAGGGTTGAGCGTGGTAAAGTTGATAACACCCCCCGTACCGGCTCCGAAGCTACTACCGGCAGGTCCTTTTAGCACTTCTACCTGATCGATGCTGCCCATATCCAGGAGGTTGAGAGCGGTGGTATTATTGGCTTCAGTGAGGGGAATTCCGTTCCAATAGATTTTCACGTTACGAACGCCGAAGGGAGCCCGCAAGGAGCTGCCGCGAATGGATACGCGGTAGCTAGCCGGAGCACGTTCCTCTAGCCGTACGCCTGCTAGGGTATTTAAGATGGGAACCCACGTGGTGGCCGGTGCAGCCTGAAACTCCCGAGGAGAAAGTTTGCCAATGCCGCCGGGGCTATTAAAGTCAGCAGAGTATCCGCCCAAGGCCTGAATGGTCACTTCTTCTAACCGAACCAAGGAATCTTGGTCAGAGCGGTTGTCACTTTGTGCTTGGGCATGACCCCACAGCGGAGCCAATAAAATGGCCGTTAGGAACAAGGTAATGGTAGGTATTCGCATGCTGGGCGAAGATACTTTTTCCCCCCAATGTAACGGTCTGGGATTTGGGTGAGTGGATCAGGAATTGGGTGAGGTGAATAGCTCTGGAAGGCCCTGGATTGATTTGCCAGGATCGCTCACGGAAATTTAAAGCACGGGTCTGCAGGGCTAAGGAACACACAGACCCAAGTAGCCAGCCATATTTTCTGCTGCCTAGCAAATACAGTAACGAATTGGCTTTTCCGGTACGTTAAACTTTAATAAATACCTTCCTTCGAAATAAGATGAAAGCGACTGCCCAATGGAATGTCACAAAGGCGATAGCAAAGGCCAAGGAGGCGGCTTTTAAGGGTAGCCAACTGGAAAACAGGTTTGAATACAGCCAGGAATGGAGGCTATTACCGTCTGACAAGGTGATGAAATATAGTAAGGTGGCTACTATTCCGCTGAGGAAATATAGGGCAATGGGATTGACCCCAAAATGATGAAAGGGAGTAGCCCAACCACGGATCCTGCGTACGTCCAGTAGATAGATACAAGCGGCCAAAATTACCATGGACAGGCCTGCCGTGAATACCGCGAAGCTGCTTGTCCACAGGTTTTTGTTGAGCGGAAACACCAACCCCCACACCCAACCGAGGGCCATGATGGCGGCGCCGAAAAGCATAAGTTGACGGCTCCAGGGAGCTGGTCGGTGCTGGTTGTGATGGTATAGGCTGCCCGATAGCATACCCAAAATGCAGGTACCAATGGCTGGTAGGGTACTCAGTATCCCTTCCGGGTCTCCAGAAATACTATGAGACCAGATATGACTGCCCAGCAGGTTATTATCCAGCCAAGCAGCGATGTTGGTTTGAGGCAGAAAATTAGGGCTACCACCCCCAGGTACAGGTACCAAGGCCAGCAAGGCCCAATACCCCAGTAGAAGGGCCAACAGAATACCTATCTGTTGCCGCCAATTGGTAACCAGATATAGCCAGGCGCACGCCCAAAACACGATAGCAATACGTTGGAGTACACCCGGTATACGCCAAGTATCTAGCGGGAAGGTGGGGAATGCATTGAGAAAAAGGCCCAAGCCAAATAGGATGGCTACGCGCCGCAATATTTTTTTGCCCAAACCGGTAGGCAGAGCGGGCTTCTGTCGGGTAGGTTCGAAAGCCAAGGAGATGGAAACACCCACTACAAATAAGGCCCCAGGGAATATCCAGTCGGTGGGAGTAAAGCCATGCCACTCTGCGTGTAAGAAGGGCGCATATACGTGCTCCCAAGAGCCGGGGTTGTTGACCAAAATCATGAAGGCCACCAGTAGGCCACGAATTACATCCAGAGATAAAAGCCTAGCCTTTTGGGTCATACCTGGCTTATGATTTTATGTGATCCAATAACTTCTGCACCGTAGGAACCAACATCAGGTCGGTTCGGGCTTGGGGCGTTTTGTACACTTCTAGCGCTGCTTCTGCTTTCTCTAGTAAATCAGCGTTCTCAGCTGCGCCAGGTTCAGTTAGCTGGGCAGCCAGTTGGGATAGGGTGACGAGCCCTTTTAGGTGAGTTTGGAGGGCTTTCCCCTCCGGTATCCGTTGGAAAAATTCCAAGTCAGTCTTTAGATTACTCCAGGTAATACATCGGCTGCGGATGGCTTCGGCGGCGGCCGGATCTCCGTTCTCTATCCAGGCTTCCACCTCTTGTTTGAAGGCCAAAGCCTGCGAAGCGTCGG
>DMST01000479.1:39239-45676 GCA_003454975.1 Cytophagales bacterium
CGGCAGTGCAAGCATCCACAAACAGGTTGTAGGGCGAATTCACTGTGTAGAGCGTGCCGTTGGTATTGCGGGTGTAGCCTTTCATGGGTTCGCAAACCCCCAATAGGGTACGCAGGGTGGCTTGGTCCTCAGCATGGACTGCCGTGCGGCGTACGTACTGGTCAGCAAAGGAGAGATGCTGTAGGCCTAGCAGCTCTAGGTGGCGGTTCATCACTTCTAAGCGGCGATACATACTGGCCACATCGTTTACGGCTACTGGAGACCAAAGACGCTCAGCCACGGCCGCCGTGCGGGGCCATAGTCGGCTATCAATGGAGGCAGGGGTGATCAGCTCTGCCCACATGCAGGCTTCGCCTCCCAAAATATTTTCGGCTTGTTCTTCCGTAAGAGCACCTTCTACCGGCATGGGGTCTGCCAGGTAGTGGCTCTCTGCTGGCAACAAGAGATCAATGTAGTAGCCCATACTCACTACTACCTGATGCCCCTTGCGGGCTGCTCGGGCGTGGGGCAAATTCTCCGGTTCGGCAATCCAACCCCGCCAAGCCTGAATCATAGCTGATGTAGGCAGGTCACCATCCAGAATCTCGTCCCAGCCCATCATTTTCTTACCCAAGGGGGCCAGGATCTCTTGCAGGCGCACATTGAAATAGTTCTGTAACTCGTGCTGGTCGGCATAGCCTTTTTCCTTCATGAAGGCCTGAATCTCCTCATTCTCTTCCCAATGCTTGCCTTCGTTTTCGTCTCCCCCAATGTGGAAGTACCCATCCGGGAACAGGGTTGCCATTTCTTCGAAAACGATCTGCAAGCGATCGTAGGTGGCCTCATTGGTAGGGTCTAGGGTAGGGTCAAAAATTCCAGCGTAAATCTGTAAGGCATACGTAGTGTCCTTACTGCCCAGTTCTGGGTAGGCGGTCAGGATGGCCGAAGCATGTCCTGGCACATCTACCTCGGGCATTACGCGTATGCCCCGTTCTGCTGCGTAGGCTACAATTTCATGAATCTGATCTTGAGTATAGTACTCTCCATTTGATGCTTTCTCATGCAGCTCTGGTGAGTTTTTCAGCTCTACGCGCCAGCCGTGGTCGTCGCACAAGTGCCAGTGCAAAACATTCATTTTTACGGCTGCCATACCGTCTAGGGTCCGTTTAACTACATGCACAGGCATGAAATGCCGAGAAACGTCCAACAACAAACCCCGCCAGCCAAAACGAGGCTCATCTTGTATGCGTACCCCCCGTATGTAAGGGCCCTCCGCATCGTAGGCTACTAATTGCAAAAGGGTTTCCAGGCCACGCATGGCGCCAATGTCGGTAGCAGCGCTGAGTTGTACGCCTTGGCCCTCCACGGTGAGCTGATAGGACTCATCCACCCCCAACTCCACGGAGCTTACTAGCTCAATACTGATGGTAAGGTGTGCGTAGGCGTTTTGCTGTGTGGGTAGGGTAGGTAATTTCAAATATCC
Source organism: Cytophagales bacterium (assembly GCA_003454975.1). Lineage (GTDB taxonomy): Bacteria > Bacteroidota > Bacteroidia > Cytophagales > Cyclobacteriaceae > DMST01. The sequence goes on from DMST01000479.1 coordinate 40,702, forward strand.
AGTGAGTGAGCCCAGCCGCTGAATAAACCCTTGGGTGTACTGGCCGAGCGAGCCATTCAGCAAACCATCAGGACCTTCTATGTTTACGGAGAAATCAGCCGGAATACGGAAGGGGTCGTTGGTCCATTCGATGGATTTGGGTACGGGCATAAGAACCTCAGGTTGGGACTGAGCTTGAAGGCTGGTAGCCACCATCCACGTGCATACAAGTAGGAGGGAACGCATAAGAGAGGGTATATTTCAAACCGGTAATATAGGAGATTTCCAAGGTAACTCTACCTATTGGAACGATTGGCGGCCTTCATGAACGATTTACCCCCTGGGAAAAACGCGCCTTAATGTACGAATCCAGCCAGTGAGCCAGAGAAGGGAGAGAAAGGCCAATACATATCCTATTTGTTTCACCTGGGGCCAAATGGGTTCTGCATTGTAAATAAAGGTGCGTCTTGCATAGGCCCAGATGTCCCACAAGCCGTACAAAAAGCCACCCAAGAGCACCAATACCCAAGCCCACTCCAAAGACCTGAGTCGGGTACGTGGTCTGCGTAACAGGAGGAATCCCAAATGGCGGAGTAGCAGGCCCAGCATCCAGAAGAAGAGAAACCCTTCCCACCATACCCACAATAGAGAGGCGCTATCAGGGCCTATATAAGTTACGGAAGGAAAGGTCCAGCCAGTAAGAACACCATAGCCTAGGATTCCAATGGCAAAAAAAGGGAGATGGCCCAGCCAATATCTAGTAGAGGTAGAATCCATGGGAGCAAGAAGTTAGGCAATACCGGCTGGCGGCAAAAGCTCAGGGGTTTATTAAGGAAAAAAAGAAGGACTACCCCTTCAGCTTTTTCAACTCCTCCAACTCGTCGCGTAGGCGAGCAGCCTCGATAAAGTCCAGATCCTTCGCCGCTTTTTCCATCGCCTTCTGTGTCTTTTTGATCATCTTCTCCAGCTCGTCCTTGCCCATGTACTTCACCACAGGATCGGCCGCCACACTGAGCTCTTCGGGCTCCACGTAATAGTTCTTAGCCCCCTTCTTGGAATCGGCCGCTTTGGTTTGGCCCAATATGGCCTCTTTGGACTTTCGTACACTTCTTGGCGTAATTCCGTGCTTTTGGTTGTACGCTTCCTGGATGCCCCTGCGTCGGTTAGTCTCGTCTATGGACTCGCGCATAGAGTCAGTGATCTTATCGGCGTACATAATTACCTGGCCGTTTTCGTTCCGTGCGGCCCGACCAATGGTTTGTACCAACGAGCGTTGATTTCGAAGGAAGCCTTCCTTGTCGGCATCCAAAATAGCCACCAGGGATACTTCGGGTAAGTCCAATCCCTCCCGGAGCAGGTTCACCCCTACCAGCACATCAAAAATGCCGAGGCGGAGCTCCCTCAATATCTCTACCCGGTCCAAGGTATCTACTTCGGAGTGAATATAGCGGCACTTGATGTTGGCCCGCTCCATAAACTTGGTCAGCTCCTCGGCCATGCGCTTGGTGAGGGTAGTCACTAGTACCCGCTCGTCCTTTTTCACCCGCTCGTCAATCTCCTCTAGTAGGTCATCTATCTGATTGCCAGAGGGCCGAACGTCAATCTCAGGATCCAGCAGTCCTGTAGGGCGAATGATTTGCTCCACCACTACCCCTTCCGATTCACGCAACTCGTAATCACCGGGCGTGGCAGAAACATAAATCACCTGATTCTGCATGTCCTCAAACTCATTGAACGTCAAGGGACGGTTGTCCAGAGCCGATGGCAAACGGAATCCATAATCTACCAGCGAGGTTTTTCGGCTGCGGTCTCCTCCCCACATGGCGCGCACCTGGGGAGTGGTTACGTGGCTCTCGTCAATAAGCATCAGGTAGTCATCCGGAAAATAGTCCAAAAGACAGAAGGGGCGCTGACCGGGATCCCGCCGGTCGAAATACCGGGAATAGTTCTCGATACCGGAGCAGTAGCCAAGCTCCCGCATCATTTCCAGATCAAATTCGGTCCGCTCCTTTAGGCGCTTTGCTTCCAGAAACCGCATTTCCTTTTCAAAAGCACCCACGGCCGTCATCATATCGTCTTGGATTTCGTGTATGGCTTGGTTAAGCGTTTCTTTACCAGTCACGAACAGATTGGCTGGGTATATGGTGATTAGACGTTCTTCCGACAGCTTTTTCCCGGTTTCAGGATCTATCCGTTGGATGGCCTCAATCTCGTCTCCCCAAAAAATAATGCGGTAGCCAAAATCGCCGTAGGCAACGAAGATATCTACCGTATCACCTTTCACGCGGAAGGTACCCCGCCGGAAATCCGCCTCACTGCGGCTATAGAGTATGTTCACCAAACTGAACAAGAATTCCTGCCGGGAAACCACATCCCCCTCTTGCACCTTCACTACATTTTTGCCGAACTCTTCCGGATTACCAATACCGTAGATGCACGATACAGAGGCCACCACGAGCACATCCCTGCGTCCGGTGAGTAAGCTAGAGGTAGCTGCCAACCGTAGTTTTTCTATCTCCTCGTTTATAGAAAGGTCTTTTTCTATGTATAGGTTGGTGGTAGGAATAAAAGCCTCCGGTTGATAATAGTCATAGTAGGAGATGAAATACTCCACGGCATTTTCCGGAAAGAACTGTTTGAACTCGCCATACAGCTGAGCAGCCAAGGTTTTGTTGTGGCAAAGTACCAAGGTGGGGCGGTTGAGGTTGGCTACTACATTGGCCATGGTAAAGGTTTTTCCCGATCCGGTTACCCCCAGCAGCACTTGTGCCGGCTCCCCATTTTCTATGCCCTGTATAAGTTGCTCTATGGCGACGGGTTGGTCGCCTGTGGGTTCATATTCCGAAGTGAGCTTAAAATCCATGTGCGTTGACTGCTAGCCTCCTGTAGGTATTTTACGAAACCAATTTACCGTTTCCGGTGATACTTATCGCAAATGCATTTTTGCTTTCTATGGTTCCCCCTTTCGATAGTATTCTGCAAGGGCGTCAGAGCCTTCACAAATGGCTTGAAAAAGCGGACGTTCCAATGGATTTCCCATTACATATACAGCTTTTTCATAATAGCTATTTTCATCCAGAACCAGGGGTAGTTCCATGTCCCAAATCCACCGGGGTATCTGACTTAATTTGTTATGGCTAAAATCAGCCATCGATAGCTCTGCCTGTTTGGGTAATTCCTCCAGACTTTTCAACTTATTATGACTCAAAAACAGCCGTTTGAGCTGAGTCATGCGGTGCATAGGAGGCAACTCTAGTAGTAGGCAATGATTGAGGTAAAGAGAGCTGAGTTGTGTCAGGTTTTCCAGGAAGGAGAAGTTGGGGATAAGCGTGTGAGATAGGTTGAGCCTTTTAAGTTGTAGGCAAGATGCTAAATCCTCTGCTCCCAAAATGGGATTGTCACGGTAGTCGAACCAAGTCAGTTTTTGAAGCACTTCGTATTCGGGTAATTCGCGAAACCTATTGTCGCCAGCTCTCAGGGTAGTCAGGTGCGGGAAGGCAGAGAATTCCTTGGGATTGGTGAGGTCATTTGATGTTACTACCAGGGTGTGGAGCTGGCTGAGTGGGAATAGAGGTTGCAAACTAGTGAGCCCACAGTTTGAGAGGCTAAGCAATCGGAGATGCTCTAGCGTACTGATTTCCTCTATCTGATCTTCCGATAGGCGGAAATCTGATAGGTGCAGAACGGTGTTTTTCTCCTTTTGATTTTGGGAAAGCTTAGATCTAAAGGCGGCCAAATCCTTCATAGGAGTGATTCAAGCAAGATTTTGGTACTCTCCAAAAACTTTTTCAAATATTTTTTGTCCCCTAGCAAACTATTTCACCAAAAACCGCATCTATAGAATACAAATCCATACCAATGACTAGTAGGTAAAATTGGTTTTTTAATGGATTGGTGGTTTTGATGGTTCAGCTGTCCTCACAACGGAAAAAGGCTTTGGTCGTGGTACGCCGAAGAGACTTTTCGTCTGTGGGGTCAGCATATTTATGGCAGTGTAACTTTCTGAAAAAAAGTAACTTCACTAAAATGAAACCTTTTTCTCAACTCATTTCAGATAGGCTGTCCTTACATTCTCAACCATCGCACTACCTCATCTATCTTGGCAAAAGCGTGAATTTTGATCTTGTACTTTTCGGGGTCAAATGCTGTTACCCCATACTTAGAAACTACAATTCGTTCAAAGCCCAGTTTTTCCGCCTCGGCGATGCGGGCTTCTAGCCGACTTGCCGTGCGTAGCTCTCCGCCAAGCCCTATTTCAGCAGCAAAGCACATACGGTCAGCCAGGGCCTGTTCGTGAAGGGAAGAAACAATGGCCATACAAACGGCCAAGTCCAAAGCGGGATCCTCTACTTTTAGACCTCCGGCTACGTTGATGAACACATCCTCGGTACCCAGCCGAAAACCGCCGCGCTTCTCTAGAACAGCAATAAGCATATTGAGGCGCTTAGCATCCAGCCCTGTAGTACTTCGCTGAGGGGTACCGTATGCTGCCGGGCTTACCAGGCTTTGGAGCTCAATTAGTAAGGGGCGATTTCCTTCCATGGTAGCACCCGTTGCCACCCCAGCTAGCGGTTCATCACGTTGCGATAGCAAAATTTCAGAAGGGTTGCTTACCTGCCGAAGCCCGTCACCGCGCATTTCGTAGATGCCCAACTCACTCGTAGAACCAAAACGGTTTTTGGTGGTGCGCAGAATCCGGTAAATACCGTTTCGTTCGCCCTCAAATTGTAACACGGTATCTACCATGTGCTCTAGCACCTTAGGCCCGGCAATGGAGCCGTCCTTGGTGATGTGACCGATTAAGAAAACCGGCGTCCCCGTTTCTTTGGCAAACCGCATGAGCTCACCGGCACACTCGCGCACCTGGCTTATAGAGCCTGCCATACTCTCGATCCGTGCGGTGTGCAGCGTTTGAATGGAATCAACTACCAGTACATCGGGCTGTACCTCTTCTGCTTGCTGAAAGATGTTTTGGGTATTCGTTTCTGTCAGGATA
>DMST01000479.1:45712-57036 GCA_003454975.1 Cytophagales bacterium
GGATAAAACAGTGTTCTGAACGCTGTTGCATGCGGTCAGCCCGCATCTTGATTTGGGTATCACTTTCCTCACCAGAAACATAGAGAATCTTCACCTTAGGTAGCCCCAAGGCCACCTGTAGCATCAGGGTAGATTTACCAATGCCGGGCTCGCCACCCAGTAGTACCAACGAACCCGGGACGATGCCACCTCCTAGTACCCGATTGAGTTCCCCGTCCTGGCTGTCAAGCCGGGGAGCATCTGTATGCTGAATTTCAGATAGCTTCTGAGGTCGGGATACTCTTGGTTTGGGAGTGGCCGCTGAACGCCACGTGCGCGGCGATTCTTCTTTAGCGACTACTTCTTCTACATAGGTATTCCATTCGCCACAGCTAGGGCACTTGCCAACCCACTTGGGAGATTGGGCACCACAGTTCTGGCAGAAAAAAGCGGATTTGGATTTTGCCAAAGGAAGAAAGGACTAGTACTAAATAGATTGGGCTGGATACAATTAGTCTTCCCCGAGCCACGATTGGGCTGTGGTTACGTCCTGAAAGAAATCAATCAGGACATCGGGGTTAGCTTGGCGCATATGCGATTCGAAATCACTCTTGGCCACTTGGGCTTCATTTGCCCCGTGTCGAGTGATAACCGCGACTTTCCCGTTTACCCCAATGAGGCTGTAATGTCGGGGAAGCCAATCGCTGGCTGCCAAGACTATTTTGTCTGGTTTGGTACTCATCTTTAACACGATACATGTTTATTCATATCCACCTTACCAACTGGAATAAACATGTTTAGCTTTGTTCATGTGGGATACGAACAATTTTGCCTTAAAATGCTACAAAAATTTTGAAAACCCATGTCCCCCTTTGAATTTTTGAATTCGTCCCAGGAATACTGACCACAGGATACTTTTTTCCTTACTCTAGCAATGAAATGATATTCTCTTTTGTGAGGTTTTTCACAAAACTTTCTTCGGTGGTAATTAAATCTGCTGCAAGTTGTCTCTTCTTGGCTTGTAGGGCTAAAATTTTCTCCTCCACCGTCTCCTTGGTAATAAATTTGTACGTAAATACGGTGTTGGTTTGGCCAATTCTATGAGCACGGTCAACCGCTTGGGCCTCAATGGCGGGATTCCACCATGGGTCTAATAAAAAGACATAATCTGCCTGAGTTAAATTAAGCCCTAAGCCACCTGCTTTCAGAGAAATAAGGAAGAGACGTAGTGAGGGATCTTCCTGAAATCTTTCAACCTCCTTCTGCCGGTTTTTGGTACTACCATCCAAATAGGCGTAGTTATGTCCGGCCGCATCCAACCGGCTGCCCAGCAACTTAAGGTGCTTTACAAAGGAGCTGAAAATCAGAATTTTATGATCATCACGGATGGCGTTGTTGAGCATGTGCAATACATCATCCATCTTGCCAGAGCTGCCATCATACTTCTCGTCTACCATACTGGGGTGGTTTGCAATCTGGCGCAACTTGGTAAGGCCCTGCAGTAGCAAAAACTGCGAATCCTTGAGGGTTCCTTTTTCTATCCGCTCAATTATTTCATCTCGGTACTGCTGTTTGGTCTCTTCGTACAGTTCTGCCTGGTCTTTGGACATCTCACTGTATTGCACGTTTTCCACCTTTTCTGGTAACTCGGTGGCTACCTGAGACTTATGCCTTCGCATGATGAAGGGCTTAATGATGGTATACAGCTTTTCAGTTTTCTTCTCGTTTTTCTTTTTCTCTATTGGGTTGAGAAATTCATTGCGGAAGAAGCTTTGGTTGCCCAACAGACCAGGATTGATAAAATTCATCTGTGACCACAAATCCATGGTACTGTTTTCCAGGGGTGTACCCGTAAGGATGAGTCGTTGGCGAGAGGTTAATTTGCGAACTGCTTTGGCAATATTAGAAGTAGGATTTTTGATGGCCTGTGATTCATCCAGAATGATATAATTGAAATAATATTCTTTTAGAATCTCTGCATCTAAGCGTACAATTCCATAACTCGTAAGAATAAGGTCGTAGCCCTGAAACTGCTCAATATTTTTCTGCCTACCGGTACCGGTATAGGTGAACACTTTCAAGTTGGGAGTAAACCGATTGGCTTCGCGTTCCCAATTGTAAATGAGGGAAGTAGGCATCACCAGCAGGGTTGCGTTTTCGCTGCCTGCCTCCTTCTGGGACTGCAAAAGAGCGAGTGTTTGCACCGTTTTTCCCAAGCCCATATCGTCGGCCAGACAGCCGCCAAAGTTGTACTTGTTGAGAAAAGCCATCCAATTGAAGCCCGCTTTTTGGTAAGGCCGTAGCTCTCCTTGAAAGTGCTCGGGCATGGGAGCCTCTTCTATCCTGTCAAATTCGCGGAGGCGCTCTAGTTTACGACTCATCGATACCCGAGCGAGATTACCCGTCTCCAAGTCCTTGACCAGGGCCAAGTGGTGTTTTTTGAGAGCGAACTCACTATCAGTGCTTTGGCCTTCTTCCATAAAGGCAAAGAGTTCGCTGTATTCCGAAAACCAAGTCTCTGGAATCACGGCCACCTCCCCAGAGGGCAGGTTAAATTCGGCCTTGCCCTTCATCATCAGTTTGCGTAGCTCTTTGAAGGGAATCTCAAAGTCACCGAATTTGACTACGGCGTAGATATCGAACCAGTCGATGTTCTCCCGTACTTCAATGTCTATGCTGGATTTGCCCAGGAAATAGCGTTTTTCGCTTGAGCCAGTCTGCTCAAACAGCACTCCACGTGCTTCTAACACTTGCCGATGAATGTTGAGCAAACCAAAGGCATGGGTTTTACCGGTAGTGAACCTACCGTTCCTAAAATTCCAGCCCAGCAGGCGCATTTCTTCCAAAAAGGCATGCTCCTCTGAGAGGTTGCGCTTCACTCGGTGGAAAGTATAGTTGTCTCCATCGCGCTCCATGGATACACTCACCGATTTGCTGTTGTCTGCCCTGAAAGAATAAGGCCCGTACTTAAAGGAGATATCGAATACGATTTTGCCAGCGGTGATGTCTGTTTGCTCAGCGGTAGCTACATCAGCACCACCCTCTCCTCCAAAGAGAGAAAGGGAGGTTTGGCTAGCCTCTGCCAGTTCACTGAACTTCAGGACGGGTTCTATGGGGTAACTCTCTGTGACAATGTCAAAACCCTTGGCATATACGTCAAAAGAGGCGACCAATTGAGATACAAACTTCTGGTAATAGGTTTCCTCTACCTTCTTAGGAATCACTATAAACTTTTTGTTGAGGAAGGGTTTTAGCTTGTTGCCGTCCACTTCCTTCTCAAAGCTGAGAAGCTTATCGTTGACCACCATCCAGGCGGGTTGCTTACAGATGATGTAGGCGCCTTTGTATTGGAACTCTACCTTTTCCCCCTGATGCTTTATCGTGGGGAAGTAGTGGGTGTTTTCTTCGTTTCTGCGAAAGTGGAACAGGACGGTAGCCTTCTCTTCACAAACCTCTATCCGCTTCCAGGCGGGCTCACCGTCATGGCCCATCTCATAGAGGTGTTTCCCATGAATAAGATCTAGTACCTTGGATCTACGTCGTTCCAGGTAAGCCTCAATTTGCTGTTGCAGCAACTCATTTCCTTTGTCTTTGCTGTAGGTCTTCAGAAAGAACTCATCGGGCTTTACCTTTTTTTTCACAAAATGCTTAATCACCGATTCCTGTTGCATGGTATCGATGATCTTGATGAGCTCAAAGTCTCGCTCATCCATTACTGAAGAAAATTCGTCGGCGTTTTTAGACGAAATATTTTGGTGCCGGAAAGAAAGCCTGCCCTTTTCATCATGCTGAACCACAAAGGACTCAATGAGATATCCTAAGTACTCATGTTGGTACAAAGAATAGATCAATTGGAACGGTTCTGACGGCGAAACTTTCATATTTGCATGAAATGAGAACCGAAAACTAACACATTTTGGATTAAATTGAATGAAGGGCAGGTTAAGAATCTTCAATTAGTTTGATTACAAAAAATGCCGCAAAATCCTTGAAAATCGGATATATCGAGAATTTCAACCGCTTACTCCCTGTGTGTTAATAGTTTCCAAAATCGCAATTGAATCCGCAAAGGTTTGCAGGATGGGAGTCCGTATAAAAAGACAGGAGGATCGGTGTTTTACGAGATTGCGTTTAATGCAAGTAAGTAATAATGACAGAACGGTGGCCGCCGTGATTCCGGTGTTCGCACAGATAGATTCCCTGCCAGGTGCCTAGCAACAATTGTCCCTGGTTTACGGGTACGGTGACACTACTGCCTAAGGTAGAGGCTTTTATATGTGCTGGCATATCGTCCGAACCCTCCAGGGTATGCCGGTAATAGGGTGCATTTTCAGGTACCGATTGGTTGAAATGGCTCTCAAAATCCATCCTAACGGTAGGATCAGCATTTTCATTGATCGTAAGGCTGGCGGAGGTATGCTGGATAAATACCTGCAACAAACCCGGCTCTTCCATCGGCCAGTCTCGAATGGCTTGTTGAATGTGAGAGGTGATCAGGTGAAATCCTCGAGAGAAGGGAGGCAGTGATAATTGGGTTTGATAGGTCATGGTTAGTTGCGTTCGTAGGCACCCAGATCCGGTGCTACAAGTCGGGGTCTTCCCCGAATATCGTCATTGATGGGTAAGGGAATGCCTCGATTTACCGCCGGTGAAAGGGAGTCTAGCCGAAGATCATAGGAGGTATCATCCACAAAGGCTGGATCGATGTTGAAGAGCAGATTTACCCCTGGGAAATTTTCTTCAAGAGACTTGATGATGGAGGAATTGCCCAAAACATTGAATGGAGCTCCACCTTCATTATCTAGTAGTACCTCTTCATCTTCAGAACCCCAGATGATGCTGTTCCTTAACGTAACAGTAAGGGGTTCCACTAGCAACTGATTGTCACCTAATAACACATTATCGGCCAATAGTACAGCCGGAAATTCACGCTGTATGTTATTGAAATTAGCGATGGTCACATGGTCATACCCATAATTGCCTCCGGCTAAATTGGCTACCGCAAACTGAAAGCAATTGTTGATCTGAGTATTGTAAACGTATACGTCGGTGGTAAAGGCAATTAACCCGTTGGACGACATACTTTCGATGATAGAGTGTCCTAGAACCAACTCAGGTAGGGTGTCCGCATCCGGTATCCCCAAATAAAGGCCATTAACCGCATTCCGAATGTGTGCGTATTCAATGACATTGTTTCGGCTGGAGGTTCCAAATAAGAACCCGCCCCATTGACCCGGCACATCGTCAAATTCGGGATCTAATCGTGAATGCTGAAAAAGGACCATATTACCAGAGTCGCCCTCTACCCTAAGCGACCCGCCCACTAGCAGAGAAACGCCAGCATCAAAAAACACTTGTGTACCAGCCCGGACGGTCAGGGTGCAGCCAGAATCTACCAGTACATCATCATATACAACGTAGGGCCGGTTAGCCCTCCATACGGTATTACAATCCAGCACTTGGTTGCCAATAAAATTGGCGTCTTGGCCCCACGCTAACAATTTTACGTGTGCTTGCTGCCCGTTCCATTCTAGCACCAAGCTATCCCGCACGATATAGGGCAAGTTTTGGTCTTCCGGATCAATGGTGACCTCCACCAGCACTAGCAGGCTGTCGCCCCCACGGATAAACTCATCTTCAATGCTGCTTTGTTCTTCTCCGTTAATGATTACGCGGTAAGGAGAGTCCTCAGCCAGGCCCAAACCAATACGGTCTAGTACCACAGCATTCTCATTGAAGTTAAAAATCTTCAACCGCTGGGTAGTGCTACCCACTGTGGAAAATATGGTATCGAAAATAACCGTGTCCCGAGATACCAAAAGCTCTAGAGATGTGGCATCTGAGATTACCTCTTCTTCAGGCATGCACCCCACATATAGGGCGCTGAAAGAGAGAATTAGTAAGGAAGCAGCCCAGAAGGAGCGTAGGTGTTTCATGCTTTATTTTCTTCCATTTTAGAAGCATTATCCGCAATCCGAAGCGCTTCCACAATTTCGTCTAGCCCACCATCCATTACGGCAGGTAGGTTGTGTACGGATAGCCCCACCCGGTGATCCGTCACCCGGCCTTGAGGATAATTATAGGTCCGTATCTTATCAGAACGGTCTCCACTACCTACCATATTGCGTCGTTGGGCTCCCACTTCAGCATCCTGCTTGGCTTTCTCAATCTCGTATATACGAGATCGTAATACCTTCAGGGCTTTATCCAGGTTTTTGAGTTGAGACTTTTCGTCCTGGCAGGTAACCACAATGCCTGTAGGAACGTGGGTAAGCCGCACCGCTGAGTAAGTGGTGTTTACGGACTGCCCTCCCGGTCCGGAAGAACAGTAGGTGTCCTTTCGGATGTCATTCATATCCAGCTCAACTTCTACTTCCTCTACCTCTGGCAGCACAGCCACCGTGGCTGCAGAAGTATGCACTCTGCCCTGGGTTTCAGTGGCGGGCACGCGTTGTACGCGGTGTACCCCAGACTCAAATTTCATAATGCCGTATACCTCTTCACCAGATAAGGTGCTGATGATCTCCTTATAACCACCGGCTGTGCCTTCGGTAAGGTCCAGCACGTTGAGCCTCCAGCCTCGCTTTTCTGCATAGCGCTGATACATACGGAATAGGTCTCCGGCAAATAGGGCGGCCTCATCGCCGCCGGTACCGGCCCTAATTTCCAAAATGGAGTTTTTGCTATCGTTCGGGTCTCGGGGAATCAACAGCTGTTTCAGTTCTTCCTCCAATTCCTCTACCTGAGGTTCCAAAGTATCTAGCTCCTCTTTGGCCATCTCCCGGAACTCCGCATCCTTCTCTGTCTTCAGTATATCTTTGGCATTGGCCACATTGCTTACTAATTCCTTGTACTCACGAAACTTCACCACTACTCGTTCCAGCTCCTTGTATTCCTTGGTGAGTTGTGTATATACCTTCATGTCAGCCATGGCCTCTGGTTGCACCAGAAGTTGTCCCACTTCTACGAACCGGGACTCCATCATGTCTAGCTTATCCTGCATACCAATATTTTCAGCCCACAAAAATAACAACCCAAGTCAAAGTGTAGGCATATCCGCAGGAATAGCCTAAATGAGACAAAAATACCTGTCTGGAAATGCTTCACTTTGGGTAGTTTTTCTCAGAATAATTCGGTTTGAAATTGGAAAAAGCCTATTAACGAAAACACCATGTGCAAATCATGTAAGGTCTTTATAGGATTTAGGTTTTTTGTTTAATTTTGATTGCTGTTCGGGTTTAAGAAAGTTCCCGTTGCAGAAATTGGCTTTGACCCACTATCGTGATCATGAACTTGGTAAAAAAATTGCTGGCTCTCGGTGTACTACTATTTTTGGCAGTGCCCGGGCAAGCGCAAGACTATAAGTTCCACTCGTACTTTTTTCACAATTTTGCTAAGTATACCCAATGGCCTACCGAGTACCGGTCGGGTGACTTTGTGATCGGAATTTTAGGCGATTCTAAAATTCGCCAGCCACTGGAACAGCTCGCTCGAGAGAAGCAGATTCGGTCACAAAAGATTGTTGTTAAGGAGTACAGCTCTATTGATGACATTGGGTGGTGTCACATCTTATTTATCCCGTTTGATCGGAGTACCGACCTGCAAGGTGTGCTAGGTAAGGTGCAAGGCCAACCTACCTTGGTGGTTACGGAGAAACCAGGACTGGGGCGCCAAGGCAGTGGAATCAACTTTGTTTTGGTGAATGGCCGCTGGCAATTTGAACTCAATCGGTCGGCCGTAGAGAATGCCAAGTTAAAGGTGTCTAGTGAGCTTTCTCGCTTGGCTATCCAGATTTAAGTAAGATCAATGGCAGCCTTAAGGAGCCCAATCTCCTTTACTGCCCATTTAATGTTATATTGAGGGGCCATGTTTTGCATGGCCTTTTTTACTATGGTACCGTTCCTTGTTAATCATTAATCATGGAAAAGCGTAGATCAATCTCTATCGGTCGCAAGATTCTGGGTGGCTTCGGTCTTTTGGTGGTGGCATTCATCATCTATGCTGGGGTGAGTATTTTTGTGTTGCAGGAAAGTAAGCGCATCATCAACGAAAACTCGAGGGTGATTCGCCCCTCTACGGATGCTATCAACGAATTCGTACTCATGGTAACCCAGTCGAAGATGTACATTACCAACTGGGTATATCTTCCCATGACGGATGAATTGGAGAGTGATAAGGATATCCTGAAGATGTTGTTGGATTACAACTACCCTGAGCTGGAAACCCGGCTAGATGATTTGAAGGAGAAGTGGGAAGATCCAGAGCAGCAGCAAATGCTTGACTCCGCCAAGGCGCAGTTTGAGGCCCTTAAGGTTAGCATGAGTGAGATCATGCAAACTCTGGTCACCTTTGAGGATTATGAAGACCCCATGACGGCTTTTATGGCAGAGGACTTGGTGACTAGCCAAATCCTAGGCCCCTCTCAAGAACTTATTACTATGCTGGAGCAGCTAGCCGAAATGAAACGGCTAGAGATGCAGGCAGCGGATACCAATCTGAAAGAGCAGTTTGGTAATTTGGAACGGACAGCCTACATGCTCGGCGCCTTCATCATATTGGCAGGCATACTCAGTGGAGTCTTTTTGAGCCGATCCATCACCAAACCCATCAACTACTTGAAGCAGGTGATTGAAAAGCTGGGCTTGGGAGAGCTTCCTGAAGATAAAAACCAGAAGTTCTCACGTGACGAGATTGGAGATATGGGCGTAGCGGTACAAACGCTCACCGAGGGACTTAGGTCTACCTCCTTCTTTGCTGAAAAAATTGGTAAGGGAGAGTACGATGCAGAGTTTACTCCACTATCAGATAATGACGTATTGGGCAACTCACTGCTCGAGATGCGTTCCAACTTGAAATCGGTAGCTGAGGATGACCGCCAGCGTAACTGGGCCAACGAGGGTATTGCTAAGTTTGGCGAGATTCTCCGCAAGAATAATGACAACCTGGAAATCCTTGCAGACGAAGTAATCTCTTCGCTGGTAAAATATGTAGAAGGCAACCAGGGTGGATTGTACATTGTGAATGAGGCTGACGAATTTGAAGGGGAGGACGAAGAGTACATGACACTTTCCAGCTGCTATGCCTGGGAAAAGAAGAAGTACCTGGAACAGAAAGTATATAAGGGGGATGGACTTACCGGGCAGGCCTGGATGGAGCAAGACACCATCTATATGACCGATGTTCCTCAGGACTATATGATGATTACCTCCGGTTTAGGAAAAGCTACTCCGGGTTACATCTTGATTGTTCCTATGAAAATCAATGAGGAAGTGTTCGGCGTGCTTGAGTTAGCCTCGTTCTACGAATTTCCGGATTATCGTATCCGCTTTGTAGAGCGGGTTGCAGAAAGTATTGCGTCTACTTTGTCCTCAGTAAAAATCAGTGCCAAAACTCAGCGCTTGCTAGAAGAGTCTACGGAGCTTACCGAACAGATGCGTGCACAAGAGGAGGAGATGCGTCAGAATATGGAAGAGCTACAGGCCACTCAAGAAGAAATGCAGCGGTCGCAGCGTGAGCGGGAAGAGAAGGAAAAGATCATCAACAATACGAACATGATGATGGAGCTGGATGCTGAGCTTAACATCTTGAATACCAACGAGGTGCTCACGGAAGTACTTGGCTATGAGATTGCAGAGATTCGTGGCAAAGCCTTGGAAAGCTTTGTGGCTAGCAAGAATGAATTCCAGAAGGCAATGGACCTGATGGAAGTAGGCCGCACGTATTCAGGGGTTTTCAAAATGATGAATAGTAAGAACCAGACGGTGCTGGTGAAAATCTCGGCAGGGAAATCCTATGATCCCATGATGAGCGAAGACAAATACCTTTTCTTTGGGTCGGATTTGACCAATCTTACGGCAGAGGCATAACCATGAAATTTACATCTCAAACAATATTGGGACTAGCCACTGCGCTAGTCCTTTTTGCTTGTGACGCTAAGGCACCTTCCAGAAATTCGGAGGAGTTTGCACGAGCACGTGCGGGACAGGAAGTGAAAAAAATAACTGCCGCCCAGGTGGTAGAGGCCACTTTTGAACAGGGGCGAGCCGTTCGTGATAACACTCCTTTCGAATTGCCTCGCATCAATTCAAAAACGCAAGCGCAGGATTTTTTCAGCTACGATACCATTCAGTGGGCAGGAAAATTGGACCCCAAATTGGAACAGCTGCTACAATCCTACGCCTACCAATATGAGAC
This sequence comes from Cytophagales bacterium, assembly GCA_003454975.1. Classification (GTDB taxonomy): domain Bacteria; phylum Bacteroidota; class Bacteroidia; order Cytophagales; family Cyclobacteriaceae; genus DMST01. The sequence continues at coordinate 55,886 of DMST01000479.1, forward strand.
CGGCGTAGAGGCGCAGGATAACGTACAAGGCATCGGGGATGAACTGATCATCTACTCCTATCCCACTGATAGTGGTGTGCACGTGGTCACTTACACCAAGTCCGAAATCATTTTAGCTATTCCGTAGCACACTCGCCTTTCTCCCACTTTAGTAACCCATTGCTCTCCGCCACACAAGGGTTAGAGTAAGTCTTTCCATCACAACCGCATACTGGGTCGTACTCCATAGTACAGATCATGTTGGGGTCAATTTTGCTTTGGTCTATGCAGGCATCTTCACCGGTAGCGGCACTAGAGCCAGAATTACCTTTGGGCGTACACGCCACAAACAAAAGAAGTACTAGGGGTATAAACCGAGTCATGAGGAAGTCAATTCTGCGTATCGGAAACAATCAATAGTATGGTCCATGACTAAGCCGCAAGCTTGCATGTACGCATACATTATAGTACTGCCAACAAACTTAAAGCCACGTTTCTTCAAATCCTTGCTTAGGGCATCAGATTCCGTAGTGGTTACCGGCACCTGATCGGCATTCTCCCAATGATTGATGATGGGATTACCATCTACAAACCGCCAAACGTAGGCATCAAAGCTCCCGAACTCTTCCTGAAGGCCCAGGAATAGCCGTGCATTCGTAACCGCCCCTTGAACTTTCAACCTGTTGCGGATAATACTAGTATCCTGAAGCAGACTCTCCACCTCAGCTTGCGAAAACTGCGCCACTGCCTCGGGTTGAAAATCTGCAAAGGCCCTGCGATAACCGGATCGCCGGTTCAAAATGGTAGACCAACTGAGCCCTGCCTGCGCCCCTTCCAGGAGTAAAAATTCAAACAATACCCTGTCGTCGTGCACGGGAACCCCCCATTCTTCATCATGGTAAGCTATGTAGGCAGGATTGGTCTCAGGAGCCCAGGCACACCGGGTTTTTCCGTCTTGCATACTCAAATTGTTAGCTCGGCTACAATACGAATTTCCGCGGGAAAGCTTACCTTTTCAACATCATCAAATGGACCTGACATGAAAATTTTTAAGCGCATTCTTCTCACTTTAGGGATACTCGTTGTTTTGGTAATCCTCATTGGATTCCTGCTACCCAGAGAAGTTTCTGTAAGCCGCACGGCTGTGATTACCGCACCCCAGTGGCAGGGGA
>DMST01000479.1:57097-69294 GCA_003454975.1 Cytophagales bacterium
CGTTCACCCCCGTGGCCGACCTCACCCAATGGAACCAGTGGGCCAAATGGAATATGGTAGACCCAGAAATGAAAATTGAATGGGGAGCCGTAAAGATGGGCGAAGGAGCAAGCTATTCCTGGAAAAGTGAGCACCCCAACGTAGGCAATGGTGCTATGACCATTAGCGAGGTGAAGGGCATAGATAAACTGGTGATGGATATGGAATGGGAGGGGCAAACAGGTGCTACTTCCTCTTTTGTGCTCACACAAGTGCCCGAAGGTACCGGCGTTACCTGGTCTATCAATATGGATATGGGCCCGGGTCCCATAGGTAGATGGATGGGGTTACTTATGGACCAATGGGTAGGTGCTGATTTCGAAGAAGGGTTGAACAATTTGGATAAGTACGTAAATGCCTCTCCAGCCCCCATGGAGGTACGTCAGGTGCAAGTGCCGGCCAAACATGCGCTGTATATGAAAACAGAAGCAGACCCCAACCAACTGTCGGAGGCCTTGGCCGTGTGCTACGGGAAAATAATGGCCTACATCCAAGGTGATGAGGTGGAGGCTACCGGGGCTCCTTTTGCTCAATATGAATTCAAAGAGAACGGCATGGTAGAAATTACGGCCGGGCTGCCCATCAATGAGGTTGCTGAAGGGACCGCTGAGGTGGGATATATACAATTGGCCGCTTGTGAAGCCCTGAAGGCTAATTACTACGGAGCGTATGGTGGCGTAAATGTGGCTTATGACTATTTATCTGAAGAGATGAAGAAAATGGGAGCTGCCTACATGAATACTAGTGGCCCTATGGGTTGGGAAGAATATATCACGGATCCGGGGTTGGAAGCTGATACCACAAAATGGCTCACTGAGGTTTACATACCCATCAAGGTACGGGCAAATGCCGAGCTGGAAGAAGTAGCTGATTAGAGAGCGATCGGAAATTAAACGGAGTGTGTGTTTGTAAGGCACTAACGGTTAACTTTGCGCCTTCATTAGGCACACAGTATGCTAAACAGACGCACACTCCGAATCAAGGCAATGCAGACCCTCTACGCTTGGCAACGCGTACGGGCGTCAGACTTTCAGTTGAGTGAAGATCGAATCCGGGAAGCCTTTGATCCGGTGTTGGTGGCCAAGGACACCATTCCTGACAAGGGACTCTTGAAACAACAGGAGAAAGAGGCCCTCGCACTCTTCAAGCAATCCTACGAGAAACCTGATTTCTCTTTTGCTGAGGAAGTGGAGGACATAGTGAAACAGGCCGTAGTAGATGGCCGGAACTACCACAAAGAACTCCGCCAAAAAGACTTGAAGTTTCTCCGCCAGCAAATGTTGGTAGGTGCTGACCAGGTCCACAACCGGTACATCCAGTTGCTACAGTTGCTGCTGGAGCTGGGCCTCCAAAATGAGCGTGACTACGAAGAGCGGAAAGAAAGAGCCAGCCACAAGGAAGAAGTAACCACCCTACCTAGCCTGAGCCTCCGGAATAATCCACTGCTTAAGAACCTGGAAAACCACGAGGGATTACAACAGCTGGTGGCCAAATACAATGTGAGCTGGGTAGAGGACCGGGACGAGGTACGGCGATGGTACCGTGAACTAGCCGGATCTGATTACTACAAGGCCTTCCAAAAACTGGAAGCGCCTTCCGAAGCGGAGTATCGGCAGGTGCTGATGGATATCCTAAAGCAGCTGGTGTTCAAAAGTGAGGCCTTGGTCCAGTTTATGGAAGATTTGGACCTCAACTGGGAAGAAAACGCAGAGGTGCTGCGCAGCATGCTTCGCAAAACGGTCAAGGCCATCCCTATGGACGAGGAAACCTCGTTCGAACTGATTGATCTTTCCCCAAACTGGGAAGAGGATCGTCTGTTTTTCGAGGACCTTTTTGACCACACAATGAAGGAAGACGAATACACGGATGAGGTGGTCGCGGAGCACGCCAAGAACTGGGAATTTGACCGTATAGCGGCTACAGACAAGATTATCCTCAAAATGGCCATCACAGAAATGATTCACTTCCCTAGCGTTCCTGTTAAAGTGACCATTAATGAATATATTGAAATCTCAAAACAATACAGCACTCCCAAGAGTAAGCAATTCGTGAACGGGATGCTGGATGTGATTGCGGAACACCTCAAGAATAGTGGTACTATTCGTAAAAGTGGTCGCGGTTTAATTGATAATAAGTAGATGCCAAACATATCATGAGCAAGAACACCAATACCCTGATTTCCTTCTTGGTAGGCGCCGCCACCGGAGCTGCCTTGGGCATATTGTATGCTCCGGACAAGGGTTCAAATACGCGAGACCGCTTATCCTTTCAGCTAGATAAGACGCGGAAACAGCTCACCAAATTCATCGAGGATTTGCGCAAGCACAAGGAATCATTGCCCAACGCGGCACGTTCTGAGGGTGAAAAGGTAATCAATGACGCTAAAGTAAAGGCGGAGCGCCTGCTGAGTGACGTGGATGACCTGATTGGCCAAATAAAGAAAAACGATTAATAAACCATATAAAGACCAAACATGAAAAAGATTGCGGTATATACCTTAGCTTTTGCCGTGATAGGTGCACTCTCCAGCTGTGGTGATGCTGCCCTAGAGCGTAAAATGGAGAACCTGGAGCGTCGTGTGGCCCAGTTGGAAAACAATGGTGGCTCTACCACTGCAGCTCCCCAACCCATAGCTAACCAGGCACCTGCCGTACCAGATGGTCCTTTGCCTACCTTTAACTTTGAGGAAACTAGCTTTGACTTCGGTACTATCCAAGAGGGAACCAAGGCAGTACACGTATTCAAATTTACCAATGAAGGCGAAGCTCCTTTGATTATTTCAGAAGCTCAAGGCTCTTGTGGTTGTACAGTGCCTTCCTATCCTAAGGAGCCTATTCCTGTAGGGGCAACTGGTGAAATCCGGGTAGAATTTAATAGCCAAGGCCGTACAGGCAATCAGCAGAAATTCGTAAGCCTGACCGCCAATACCAACCCTTCTATCACTCGCCTTTCTATCAAGGCTCAGGTAGATCCTGCGGCTGGTGCTACCACTCCTGCAGAATAAACGTTTACAATAAATATTAGCAATGACTTTAAGCACAATTTGGCTGCAAGACGGAGCCTCTCCATTGGGGGGGCAAGGCATTCAAAGTTTCATCTTCATAGGAGGAATGATTCTGGTAATGTATTTCTTCATGATTCGTCCGCAGCAAAAACGCCAAAAGGACGCCAAGAAATTTCAAAGTGATATCTCTAAAGGAGACACGGTGGTGACCATTGGTGGCATCCATGGTAAGGTGGTAGACTCTAACGAAACTTCCATCGTACTGGATGTGGATAGAGGAACAAAGCTCACCTTTGAGCGCACGGCTATTTCAGCCGAAAACACCAAAAAAGCACAGCAGGACTAAATCGTTGTGTGGAAGAAGCGACTCCGGAAAGCCAAAAGTTGGCTATACAATACCATTTTCACTCCGGGCTTCAACAATTGGAGAGTAGTGGCACTCTGCTTTGTAGGTGCCACTATTTTCTGGTTTTTTAATAGTCTAGGCAAAGACTATACTACCCGCATTAATTATCCCATAGACTTCCTTTATTCTACCCAGGGTACTATGGTGGTAGGAGACCTACCGCGTAGTGTGGAACTAAACGTAACGGGCGGCGGATGGACACTTTTACAGCATACGCTGAATCCGAGCCGTTTTCCTACCCTTTCTTTTTTACTGGAAGCACCTACATCTACCCAATACCTCACCCGCTCTGACATTCAAAAAGAGGCCACGGAAAACCTGAAGGCCTTCACCCTTAATTACGTCCTTACGGACTCCCTGCATTTTCTTATTGAAGACATCTCCTTTCGTACCGTGACTCTGGCGGTGGACGAAGAGCAATTTGTATACGACGATAACTATCGGAGAACCGGAGATATCATATTGGAACCGGATACCTTGCGTATTACGGGGCCAAGAAGTCAGGTAGAATCCTTGCAGGATACGCTCTGGATCCCCCTAGAACTGGATGATATAGATGAGGCCGTTACTGAGAATATAGATGTAGAGTTTCTACCCTCCGAGTATATGACTACATCGGTCAGTGAAATCCAGGTGTCCTTTCCGGTGGTAGAATTCATTCCCGTGCGCAGAAGCATCCCTATTGAAACGGTAGGCTTTCCTAGTGATTCATCCTTGTATCTGGCAGATTCCATGGTATCTGTTTTGTTCTGGATGCCAGAGGGAGAAGTAGCGGAGTATGATTCGCTAAAGATCACGGCCCTGGTTTCTGCGCAAGAGCTATTGCCTACCGATACGTTGGCACTTCCCCTGCTTACAGTGGAAGGCAGTCCAGATGATAATTTTCAGGCAGTACCTGAAAGGATACGTGTAATCCGTCCAGATTATGAATAAACCCCAGCAGATAGGTGTTACCGGTGGCATAGGCTCCGGGAAGAGTACGGTATGCCAAATATTTGGCACCTTGGGCGTACCAACCTATGAGGCCGATAGCCGGGCCAAATGGCTGATGAGCCATGACGAAGACTTGATCCGGGCCATCAAAGATCAGTTTGGGGAAGAATCCTACGCAGATGGAGAATTGAACCGCCCCTTTTTAAGTAAAACGGTGTTTTATGACCCCGAGAAGGTAGCCTTCATGAATCAATTGGTTCATCCTAGGGTGGGAGAAGATTATAAGGCTTGGGTGCAAACCCATACAGAACAGCCCTATGTGATTCGAGAGGCGGCCATTATGCTAGAGAAAGGCTACCATGAATACCTGGATGCCGTAGTGAATGTGGCGGCTCCGGTGGAGGTAAGGATGACCCGAGTTCTTCTGCGGGATTTGCATCGGGACCGAGAGCAGGTGGAGGCCATCATGGAAAAACAGCTCTCCGAAGAAATACGCAGAGAGCAAGCCACCCATACCGTGGACAATGATGGTAAGCGGTTATTGATTCCACAAGTTACCCGCCTGCATGGCATCTTTGCGAAAGGAAAAACGGCAGGATAAAAGGCTGATTTTCTCTACAATTACCCGTGCGTTAACCTTTGCAACCCCTTGTTAACCATATTTTTATGTGGTGAATAGTTTGGATATTTCAGAGTCTTGTTTAACTTTGAATAAAGAAAGACATTCATTTTTTAAACAAGTTCCTTACTTTTTGCAAGGCCTGGGTTTTCACCCAGGCTTTTTGTTTTTCCCCCAACCTTCATTTTTGTACTGTTTGACATCCCCATGAAGAAGTTCTACATCGGTGGCGGTTTCCTCGTTATTCTTGTGATTTTGTGGAGTGCTTACCACGCAGATGTGCCTTTAGAATTACTCAAGGAAAAATACACAGACCAGTACTCGACCTTCTTTCCATTTCAAGGAATGGACGTACACTACCGTGATCAAGGGGAGGGCCCTCCGCTGTATTTGCTCCACGGTACTGGCGCTTCCTTGCATACTTGGGATGTCTGGACCCAAAAAATTGTTAGTAAAGGCTACCGAGTAGTTCGCCTGGATTTACCTGCCTATGGACTTACCGGAGCCCACCCAGATGGTGACTATAGCCCAGCCATGTATCTCGGTTTGTTAGAAGCTCTCAGAAACCATCTAGAGCTAGATAGTCTGGTGATTGTGGGCAATAGCTTCGGTGGTTTCCTTTCCTGGCAATATGCCATCAACCATAGTAGTAGGGTATCTAAAATGGTGCTGCTGGATCCTTCCGGAGCACCGAGAAAGGATAGCGTGAATAAAAGCTCGCCACTCATTGTGCGACTGGCCCGGACCAAAGGGGTAGGTGAGGTGTTGTCTAAGTTCACCCCCAGGTCAATCATTGAAGGCAACTTGAAGGAGGTGTATTACCATGACTCGCTCGTTGCGGAAGAAACCATTGACCGGTACCATGAGCTAAGCTTGCGAGAGGGCAACCGGAAGGCCTTTATTGATCGGGTGAGAAATCCTTATCAAGCCACCGGTTGGGAACAACTCTCCACCCTTGAGGTGCCCACTTTGATCATGTGGGGTGAGCAGGATGAGTGGATACCGGTAGCCGATGCGGAGAGGTTTCACCAAGCTATCCCCAATAGCCGGGTGCTCATTTATCCGGCTTTAGGGCACGTACCCATGGAAGAAGATCCTGCAGGAACCGTTGATGACGTTCTATCGTTCATTAGCGAGTAGTTTTCGTTTATCTTCAATTATGATTTCAGGCTTTTCTGTTACTTCCCTGTTGGTCTTGGTCAATGTGGTAGCCACTATATATGCGTGGAGAAACCCTCACATCCAGCAGGCTTGGATGCTCAACCCCTACCAGATTCAGCACCGGAAGCAGTACTACCGCTTCATTACTTCTGGCTTTATTCACGCCAACTGGGCTCATCTGCTTTTCAATATGATTGCCCTTTGGTCCTTTGGCGAGGTGGTAGAAATATACTTTTATCAGCTATTTGGGAGTATGGGTACGGTGTACTATTTGGTCATGTATTTTATGGCCCTTGTGGTATCAGATCTCACTACCTTCTGGAAATACCGTGACATCCCTAACTATAACGCCTTGGGAGCTTCAGGGGCCACCTCGGCGGTGGTGTTTGCCTCCGTATTTTTCAGCCCCTGGAGCCAGGTTCTGATCCTGTTCATTCCTATGCCCGGCATTATCATGGCGGTGCTTTACCTTATCTATTCCTACTCGGGCTCTACTCGACAGTTTGGGGACAATATCAACCACGATGCCCATTTGTTTGGTGCACTGTTTGGCTGGCTCTTTATCATTGTGCTGAAGCCAGATCTAATTTTCTACTTTCTGGAAGTACTCATGGAGCCAGAGCTGTTCTAACGAAAAAAGGACACGATATACATGTCCTTTAGTGTTGATTGCCCGGTACGGGTTTTTAATCCCTCTGCTCTTTTTCATCCTCACGTTTGTGGTAGAAATAGGCGGCTATCAGCCCAAGACCGCCAAACATAAACGACATGGAGAAGTAGACTACGATGTCGTTGAGGCGGGTAGTGACCTCCAGTATGTTGCCAAGCAGCAAACCAATGGCGATGCCAATAAATAGAAAGGGTGCTCGGAGATCTCCACGGCGGCGTTGTACGGTGAACAAACTGGGATCTACCCCTTTTTCTACCATGGTCTTTTTCTCCAAGTAGGAATAATATCGCAAGAGCACAATCATAATGAAGGCTCCGGTAACGGTAACGATAGGGATAAAAATGGCTTCCATAGTCCAAATGAGTTTGTTGTACCCTTTGGATGCGGGACGTTCAGGGTAGGTTACAGGTGGGAGACTTATTTTCTTTTGTTTAAGAATTTACGGATCATCATATCCTTGGCGTCTATCAAGGCCTGCTTCAATTGGCTGTTTTCAGAACGTAGTTTCTGATTTTCCGCTTCCAGACTTTTATAGGCCAGCACTAGCTTTTTATAAATAGAGTCACGTTCCTTGTCATCTGCTATCCGGTACCGGGTAACCAACGAGTCTACCTCTTTCAGGTCGAAATCCAGGTTTACCGACGGGTTCGTTAGTCCCTCAAATCCATCACCCAAAGCGGTTTCGCGCTTCAGTAGCTTGCCCTCGTACTCTACTTTATCTCGTTCTCCGTGTATGTACGCATACACTTCCTTGCCAAACCTATGAATGAAGTTCTCTTGCTGATCGGAGAGCATAGACTGGGTACCGCGCTCTAGCATAGAATACGCATCCTCTTCCAAACCCAGCAATTTTCCCATCTCCGTTTGGTTCTGACCTAGTACGGTACGGAATTGGCGAAGACGATGAGGAAAGAATGGCACGGACCGACTTTTAGTAGGTTAATGATGTATCGTCCAAATATACCAAAACCTATGCTTCTCAAATTTGTTAGGCAAAAACTTTCATTGGATGAAAACGATTAATCCTTGGCCCCCAAATTGACGGGAATTGGAGGTTGGTATTGGTTAGAAACATCAGGTAGATTTTCTTGATTTTGGTAATCACTGTGAAATTATTTCCATTTCATTTTTCATGAAAAATTAACCACAACTGAGTAATTGAACCTTTCCAAGAAAAATAGCCACTTGCCGAATTAAGGCTACCATCTGGTATCAGAATACATACATTCCATTTTTGCAAGCAGTGATTGGCACCGATTTTGTAATGGACAACAAAAAGATTTTATTGACTATTTTTAATATCCCGAGGGAACAATAAATCGGGTCTTAAACGTATTAATAGAATAACTGTATATCCTGTATAGGCCCTGAGGGTCTGTTGGTTTGTAACGAAGCGAGATAATCTATCATTATTCACCTGGAAATTGCTATGTCTTCCATTCAACTGCTAGAAAAACCAAAACGTATAGCCCGCTGGCGCTCACACAAGCAGCCTGTAAGGGTCTTAGTCGTCGGCAACAACCCCATTGAGCTTGGGCATGTACATGACCTGTTCGAGAGGATGCGTGACGCCTCCTACCAAGTGGAGTTTGCGTTTGATTTGCGGGACGGTTTTCGGAGGGCCATCCGTCAAAAACCCCATGCAATCGTAATCGATAATAATTTATCGTCGAATACTATTGGCGATTTGGTAGCTAAATTTTCTAGCGAAAAAAGAACATCCCACCTCTCCTTATTCTTGCTGGCACACGAAGAGGAGGGAGCCTACCAAGGTGCGGGTATTACAAAAATGCTACCTAAGGACGGTTTGACACCTGAAATCCTGAGCGATAACATGAGAATCGCTGTAGAGGAATATAGTCAAGCGTCATAAATCTTTATGGCCTTGATACACGTATATCAAGGTACAACATCGTTTTTTTGTAACAGGTGGTTGGGTATACAACCCTTCCCGAAACCAAAGGCGACCCGCAGGTCGTCTTTTTTTTATTTTCCTGCGAACCAAGCGCTATACCACTAGGTTACCTGCTACATGAAGGACCCTGCATCGCGCGATTTGCCGCCGCCCCCGACNNCGGATTGGCTGGCCCGCCTGGAGAAGTTGCACCCTCATAAGATGATGCTTAACCTAGCCATGATTGGCAGTGCGCTCATCTTCGGGTATCTTATGGTAGCCTATGCCTACACCCGGATTGAAGTAGAGGCAGATTGGCAAATGACTCTACCGAAGCCCTTTGTGGTGAGTACCCTGGTCATCGTTTTTTCCAGCTTTTGGCTATTTCAGGCCAAAAAATCATTTGCGGGGGAACAGTTTGGACTATTGAAAAAGCACCTGGGATACGTTTTGTCGTTAGGTACCCTGTTTATGGCCCTTCAGCTTTGGGGCTGGTGGAATCTTATCGGTCAAGATGTCACCTTCAGAGGGAATCAGACCTCAGCCGCCTATCTATATTTGATGTCTGGCTTGCATCTGCTTCACCTACTTGTGGGACTCCTCTTCTTGCTGTCTATCTGGCGTAACGTAGGTAGGGCCTCCAAAGATCCTGTGAAATCCTTGATCACCGCTACTACTCCCTACCAGCAGGTACGGATCAGCATGCTGGTTTCTTTCTGGCACTACCTGGATGTGGTGTGGGTGGTGATGTTTTTCTTCTTCCTTTTTACACTTTAATTCTCGAAAGAAAAGGAATCTTCCTGCTGAGAGCGGTCTATCCTGACGGATTCGCGTTGGTCCTTATACTTCATGTTGATCAGGTTTACCTGATCGTCAAACTGATCTAAGGCTAAGGTAAAACTGACCTTCATGTCCTTGATCTTGCGGACCTTATAGATTTCGAAGTAGGCCCAGGTGGCATCCAGGTCCATCTCCTTGCCCAGGTATACTACCTCCATCTCTTTGCCATTCACAAATACCTTGAGGTGATGAGTAAATAGCTCACCGACCAGGGCATCAGTTTCGGCATCTGCTCGCAATTCCCACAGGTCTACATCCGTATCAAAATGATCATTGAAGGCGGTTTCCAAATCATCTAGAAATACCTTGGAGGCAATCTGGATGGCCTTGGTTTCTTCCTTGTATTCCATTTGAGTAACGCTCAGGTGGAAGGGGTGCAAACTCAGGATGGACCAGAGTGTGGAAAAGAGACTTATGGAGATCATATAATACCGTTATGCGATGTCAAAATTAGCGTGTTATTTTGAGGCCGACCAAACCAATGGAGTCTTATGCTTGCCGCTTCCAACTTTTCTATCTATTTCCGCTTAGGAATGGAGCACATTTTGGACCTGGATGCTTACGATCATCTTTGTTTCGTAATTGCCCTTAGTGCCCTCTATGTCATCAGCGATTGGAAACGAGTGCTCGTGTTGGTCACCGCTTTTACCATTGGCCATAGCATTACCCTAGCCTTGGCTACGTTTGAGGTAATCAGCGTGGACATGAGCCTGGTAGAGTTTCTCATTCCCGTTACCATCTTGATCACGGCCGTGAGCAATCTGTTCAAAAAGTCAACCTCCATCAGTACTCGCAAAATACAGACCAATTATCTTTTCGCGCTGTTCTTTGGCCTTATACACGGTCTTGGTTTTAGCAACTATATCCGCTCCGCGCTCATGGATAACAGCCTGTTTGTAGAAAGCTTCCTAGCCTTCAACCTGGGCCTTGAGCTAGGCCAGATCATCATCGTAGCCATCACCTTGGCGGTGGCCTCCATCATGGTGGGGCTGTTCGGCGTCAATCGACGCGAGTGGAACCTAATCATTAGCAGCGCTATTGGCGGTATCGCCTTGATGCTGATTAAAGACGTGTGGATCTTTTGATTGACGATTTACGATTGCCGAATGACGATTGGGCTACCGATAATTAACAGAAAAGGGCCGATTTTGATCTCGGCCCTCTAGTGTCTAGCGTCTAATCTCTAGCGTCTCATTTATCTCTCGCCATTAGCCAATCGGCAAAGTTTTTCACCAGAGCCTTCTTCTCATCGGGAGCTTTCAGCACCTCAAAGGCATCGTCTGCGGCGGTAAAGTATTCTTCCACTTTGGCCTCGGTCAACTCCCGGATGCCTAGCGCATCGTATACTGCCGTTACGGCCGCTACCTTCTCAGCGGCATCGAACTCGGTGGCGGCTAGCCATTTGTCTAGGGTGGCCTTGTGCTCGCCTGTGGCGCGTTTTTGGGCCTCTATGAGCAGGAAGGTTTTCTTGTTCGAGATGATGTCACCCCCCACCTGCTTGCCAAACTTGGCTTGGTCAGCATAAACGTCTAGTAGATCATCCTTTAGCTGGAAACCAATGCCCATGTTGACACCGAAGCGGTAAAGCAGCTTTTGCTCATGGCGATGCGCACCACCCAACATGGCGCCTAGCTCAAGGGCGAAGCCCAGCAATACGGCCGTTTTGCGGCGGATCATGTCGATGTACTCCTCCACGGTCACGTCATCGCGCGACTCGAAATTCATATCGATCTGCTGGCCCTCGCACACCTCTGCTCCGGTTTTGTTGAAGGAAGCCACGGCGCGCTTGAGGTACTCATCTTTGATGTTCATCAGCAGGTCATAGGCACGTACCAGCATCACGTCCCCGCTCAGAATGGCCACGTTGTCGTCCCACTTGGTATGCACCGTTTCCTGCCCACGGCGCAGGGGTGCCTTGTCCATNNGCCAACATGCCGTCTCCACTCAACAGGGCAATGTCGCTGTTCCATTTGGTGTGTACGGTAGGTTGATTCCTGCGCAAGGGCGCCTTGTCCATGATGTCATCGTGCATCAAGGTAAAATTGTGAAATACCTCTACCGCAGCGGCGGCGGGCATTACCGACTGAATGTCATCGTGGTACAACTGATACCCCAGTAGGGTAAGCAAGGGGCGCAGGCGTTTGCCACCCAGGGTCATCATGTAGCCGATAGGCTCATACAGTTCCTCAGGGTAGCTGCCGTAGCGTAAATCCTTCAAATACTGGTTGATGTCCTCAATCCAGACTTTCAGTTGGTCATTCAGTTCCATCGTCTTCGTCAGTTTCAAAAATGAACTCTAAATCTATGGTTCTACGATCAATGTCCGTATCCATCACCTTCACCTTTACCTCGTCGCCCAGGCTAATCATCCGTTTGGTACGTTGCCCGATGATCCGCAAAAACTTCTCATCGAAGTCAAAGTAATCCTCCTTGATATCTGCCAGGCGCACCATGCCCTCGCATTGCGTGGCGGGCATCTCCACGTACACCCCCCACTCGGTCACACCACTCACAATGCCCTCGAACGGCGCGCCCAGGTGCTCGCTCATGTACTCCACCTGCTTGTACTTGATCGACGCCCGGTCGGCATCGCTGGCCCGTTTTTCGCGCTCGCTGCTATGCAAGCACTGC